>JBDSLC010000076.1:0-4195 GCA_039916585.1 Pyrinomonadaceae bacterium
AATCTCGGCTACCAGAGTCCCGCTAACTATTCAATGATGTCCGCATCCAGCGCGTCCTTTACTCGCCTTGATGAATATCTTGAAAGCATCTTCTGAAGCTTTTCGTTATATGCGGTTCCCTTCTCAATAACGTGGTAATCCTGATGCCGCAAGTAATGTCTTTCGGTTACGTCACTACCCGTAGCGTGCCCCATTCCAGCCTGTATCGATTGCCGATCCTGACCCGCCGTGTCGCGTTCTGTCGCGTTTGCTGCGCGGAGGGTATGGAAGGTAACGTCCGGGCTTACCTTTGCCCGTACGAAGATATCCTTGACGAGATTATAATAGTTGGTCGTATTGAAGACGTTTGACTTGTCATCCATTTGGAAGACGCCAGCCGCTTCTAGCTCGTCGTAAAGCCATGTCGATATGTCGACCGTCTTAGTGTGAATCTTGTTTCGAGTATTTGGCATTGCTAATCGGATTACTCCGATCCGTTTCTCGTCGTCCGTGGTAATCATCCCCCGCGTGACCTTAGCCAGTTCACCGATTCGCCAGCCCGTTGTATATCCCGCGATCAATGTGAGGCGCAAGTGCGAGCGATCTCGTTTCCAGCGGTTGCATTTTGGGATCTGGTAACAGGCATCCAGCGCCCTCATGAATTCTTCGAAGGAGATGTACGCGGTCTTTGGCGCTTCTGCACTTCGGCGGATGATGTTCTTGAACGATATGTGATCTTTTCGCTTGCCGCTTTCTTCCGCGAAATTTAGCAAAGCGCGTAGACGAGAAAGGTAACGATTCGCGGAAGCTTCGCCACGGAGCTTTTCGCCCTTACCCCGCCTATATGGTCGCTGAAGGAGCCAACTCTTGAAAGCGAGTACGTCTAATATAGAGACATCGTTGATTGAGAACTCACCTAAGAATGCGCATATGACATCTAACTTTTGGAATTCGAACTCGTATTGAATCTGTTGGTGATCGCGAAGATAGGGCTTGTAATGGGATTCCACAAAACCTTTCACGGTGTCGGGATTTAGCATGATCTTGGCACCCTTGGCTTTGAATTCATCGACCTTTCCTTTTAGCCATCCATCCGCAATGTCCTTTGTGAACAAACCTTTCGTATTAGACTGAACTTTCCAATCTTTTCCAGTAAATATCGCGAATACCGCCCGATAGCGGTACTCTCCCTTTCTGATCGTTCGTTCTTTGTAACTGTCGGCAAAGTACCCTTGGGAAATGTATTTAGTGGCAATCTTCATGTTAGATTTTAGGTTCGGGTAGAAAATCGGGTAGACGTTTACCCAAACTCGCTCCTTGTGTCATAGATTCCGATCTTATTGACGCATCCGATCTACCCGGAGAACGCGGATAAAGTGGCGGTCGCTGGTGACGCGATGTATAGGCAGAAGACTCAGAAGCCTGTTCCCGCAAGGGAGTGGAAGTTCGATTCTTCTCGTCCGCACCATCTCTATATCTGCTCGCCATGCCTTCCGCCCACGAAGGTCTCGTTAAAGTTTTGATCCTGGTCCTGTCTCCCTAGCAGTTTGCAATGGAATATTTAGGCTGGATGGCTTTGGTGTCGGCGGTGCTTTTGACCATCGCGCTTACATCGGCATACGTCCGGCACATGCCGATAACAACCGCTGCGCTATATCTGACGCTGGGCGTCGCTATCGGGCCCGTGGGATTTGGGTTGGTTTCGGTTGATTTTTTCGGGGGCAGCGTGTTCTTCGAACACCTCACCGAGGTGGCGGTGATCGTGTCCCTGTTCGTGGGCGGCTTGAAGCTCCGGTTGCCGTTCAAACATCCCGCCTGGCAGGCCGCATTCCGATTGGCGGGACCCGTAATGGTCTTGACGATCAGCGGCATTGCGGCGTTCTCCCACTTTGTTTTCGGGTTGCCTTGGGCGCCGGCTTTTCTACTCGGAGCAGTCCTTGCTCCCACCGACCCGGTCCTTGCCAGTACGGTTGCGGTTGAGGGAGCCAGCGATCAAGACAGGATGCGTTACGGACTCTCGGGCGAGGCCGGCTTCAACGATGGAGCTGCGTTTCCCTTCATTGTATTTGCTTTAATGTGGATGCAGATGGGGCAGCCGGGTGAATGGACGGCTGGGTGGGCGCTTCGGTACATGCTCTGGGCCGTGCCCGCCGGTTTAGCGATAGGTTTTTTTCTTGGCAAGGGCTTGGGGCATGTATCGATCTGGCTTCGCAGCAGGCACGCCGAAACTCAAGCTCCAAACGACTTGCTTGCTCTGGCCTTGATCGGGCTGGCCTATGTGGGCGCCGAATCGGTCGGAGCATGGGGATTCTTAGCTGCATTTGGTGCGGGTCTTGGTTTTAGAAAAGCTGAGATCGACATCATACGTGAGAACCCCCACCCGGAGGCGAACCGGGACCCCGAGACGATCGCCGACGACGGTATCGCCCATCCGCCTGCTGAGGAGATCGTTACGGGACAGGTGGATGAGGAGGATATGCGTCACCCGGCGATGGCGAGCGGCGTCGTCATCTCCGAGATCATCTCGTTCGGCCATACGGCCGAGCGCCTGATGGAAGTACTGATGGTCGTACTCGTCGGTGTTGCCGTTGGTATATATTGGGACTGGCGAGCGATTCCCCTAGCGTTGGCTTTATTCTTCGTACTGCGGCCGCTTGCGGTCTATCTTTGTCTCGTCCGCACGCCGACCGGACGCTACCAAAGATCGATGATGGCATGGTTCGGCATCCGCGGGATCGGAAGTCTCTATTACCTCGCTTACTCCCTCAGCCACGGACTTAGAGACCACGCGGCCGACATCGTAGGGTTGACCTTTTCTGTGGTCGCCTTGAGCATCGTCATGCACGGCATATCATGCCAGCCGTTATTGAATATCTACGAACGACGACTCGAGAGGCTTCGAAATTGAGATTCATGCCGCTAATTAGACAGCACCTCGGTGGGCATTGCGAGCTTTTCTCGATCGCTGTTTTCCTAATTTTTCTTCAAGCCTGTCTGGTCTCATCGGCGCTTGCACAAAGGCCGCCTTCGACCCGCGCGATTCGCGGCGTTTCGGTCGTCGACGTCATTTCAGGAAGAGTATTGCCTGGTCAAACGGTACTTGTTTCGGGGAATCGCATCGCGAAAGTCGGCCGTTCCATCCCAATACCCGCAAAGACCCGCGTAATAGACGGAACCGGAAAGTTCGTCGTGCCGGGTTTCTGGGATATGCACGTCCATACGGTGCATCAGTCTTACCTCGACCTGTTTATTGCCAACGGCGTCACAGGTATCCGAGACATGGGAGGGAATGCGCCGGATGCGAATACGGGTTGTGAGTCGATCTCGCCGCGGATCCTCATGTCCTGGCGGCGGCAGATTCGGGATCGACACAGAATGGGTCCGCGCATGCTGATCAGCGGCCCCGTTCTCAGCAATACTGGTTGGCCTACGAGCATAAAGGTGTCGACGGCCGACGAGGCCGTAAAAGCTGTCCGAACTCTGAAAAGACTGGGAGTCGATTTCGTGAAGGTTTACGAAAATATACCGATCGAGGCCTACCGGGCGCTTTTACGTGAAGCCAAGATGAACGGTTTAACCGTCGCAGGCCATATTCCGACCAACACAGTTAGTCTTCTGGAGGCCTCAAACGCGGGCCAACGTAGTATTGAACACATTCGCGACCCGTTGCTAATGTGCTTCACGCACGATAGCGACCCGCTTTTTGGATTTTTCAAAGAGGACCACTGGAATTCGACTGACGTCCAATGGGGATTGGAACAGTTCAAACAGTGTCCCGACGTGATCAAGGCCTTCCGAACGAATCAAACCTGGCTGGTACCTACGCTATCCGTCGAAAGGTCGAAGGTCGCCGTCGAAGATCCGCTTTTCGTTGCCGATCCGAGACGCGACTCGCTTCCAAGTTCGGTTCGGGCCGGATTCAACGTGTATGTCGCAAAAAAGAACGCTCAAACGGCGGCAGATAGAAGGAGCGATCATTTATGGTGGCAAAACCAGCAGCTGTTAGTCGCGAGAATGAATTCCGAAGGCATCGGAATTCTCTCAGGCACCGACTCGGCCTGTGAAGGCGGGTTGCCGGGTTTTAGTCTGCACGACGGGCTGGAATTGCTCGTGGCTTCCGGCTTGAAACCTATCGAAGCTCTAAGAACAGCGACCATCAACCCTGCGCAATACTTGCGACGGCAAAATGATCTTGGGACCGTTCAGGCGGGGAAAC
>JBDSLC010000077.1:0-8270 GCA_039916585.1 Pyrinomonadaceae bacterium
TAAAGCGTTCCGCCGGCTGCGAGCAGCCATACCTCGTTACCGTCCCACACGGGGCCGATCGCGCGGATGTTTGCCTCGCGCTCACGGTTGTTGCGGCCGACGATGTAGTGAACGATCCCAGCGCCGATGTCGAACCCGTCGAGGACGACATACGCGACGATCATAAATGCGACGATCATGAACCAGATTGTTTCCATTGTCGTTTCCTCCTTAGATCGCGGGTTCGGGTGCCGGCGTCCCAGTTAACTCATCGGCTCCGTGCTCGATGCGGCGTAGCATTAGGAAGATGTAGAGGAGCGTCAGCACCGTGTACATTCCGAAGAATCCGATAAGCGTAAAGAGTACGTTGCCGCCGGAAACCATGGGCGAGTGGCCGTGTTCGGTCCGCATTAGTCCGTATACGAGCCACGGTTGTCGGCCGAGTTCGGCAACCATCCAGCCGACCGTGTTGGCGATGAAAGGGAACGGAAACAGCAGCATCAGGATCCAGAGGAGCCAGTTCGAGGTGAAGAGTTTACGTAGCCACAGCATAAAGCATGCGAGCACCATCACTGCGATGAATATCGTGCCGAGACCGACCATTATATGGAAGCTGTAATAGAGCAGCGGGATGTTGGTCGGATGCTGATCTTCGGGGAATGCGTCGAGGCCTTTTACCTGCGCTTCCCATCGTTGGTAGGTGATGAAGCTGAGTGCGTTCGGGATGTGGATGGCGTTGTCGAGCCGCTTCTTCTCCATGTCCGGCTGGCCGATGAGGACCAGCGGCGCGCCGTCTTTGGTTTCGAAGAGGCCTTCCATTGCGGCAAGCGTGACGGGCTGATGCTTTGCGATCATCCGACCCTGCAGATCGCCGGACGGGAACAGCATCCAGATGCTGCCCGCACAGCCCGCGATCACACCGGCTTTCACGAATATCTTTCCGTACTCAACCTGTTTCTTAGAGAGAATGTAGAAAGCGCCTAGAGCCGCGACGGCGAACGATCCGGTGACGACCGCTCCGCCCATGTTGTGAAGGTATTGGTAGACCGCCCATTCGTTCAGAACAAGCGCCCAAAAGCTTGTGAGATGGACCGATCCGTCAGCGGCGAATTCGTATCCGACCGGGTGCTGCATCCATGCGTTGGTCGCAATGATGAACCAGCCCGACAGCCACGTTCCAACGAACAGCAATAACGCCACCAGCCAGTGCAGCTTTTGCCCGAGCTTCTTCTCGCCGAAGAGGAACAAGCCGATGAACGCGGATTCGAGGAAAAAGGCGAACGTGCCCTCCATCGCGAGCGTCTGGCCGATCACACCGCCGGCGAATCGCGAGAAGGCGGCCCAGTTCGTGCCGAACTGAAATTCCATCGGGATGCCGGTGACGACGCCGAAAAGGAACGTGATACCGAAGATCTTTCCCCAGAATCGGGCGGCTTCGTTCCAGCGCTCGTCTTTCTTCCAGATCGCGAGCGATTTGAAGATGACGATAAGCGGCGCGAGACCCATTGTGAGCTGTGGAAATAGATAGTGGTAAGTAATCGTGAAGGCGAACTGCAGCCGATCGAGCGTATTTGCTTCCATCAAAGTCCTCCAAAAAGGAACGGTTCTCGCAAGCGATGTGCCGTAAGGGCTTACAATACTTACGGGACGATCTTACATCGAGGCGCGGCGCGAGTGTTAAATTTGCTCGACCGGTGCGGAGTTTTTCGCACCTGGTTACCCGATCCGGCGACTATTGCTTCTCAAGAAATTTCTTTGATTTGATCGGGTCGTTCATCGTGTCGCCGTGGTTTTCAAGGGGCGGGGTCGACAGATTCGCCGCCTCATAGGTAAGACGCTTGCGTTGGAGCTGGAAGTTCTTGCCGTTCCATTTGTAGAACGTGCGAGTGAAGTAGAGCGGGCAGCAGAGCTGTTCTTCGTCACCGGTGATCTTGCTTGTTTCGGTTTGGCCGAGGATGAAGCGGTCCTGGCCGTAGAGTTCGACGACGAGTTCGCCATTCTCGATGCGGAGGTCTTTGAGCCCGCCGTCGGCCCGGTCGCCGGTGCGGAAGGGCCAGATGAGTTCGGGCTTATCGTCCTTCCAAGTGTAAATATAGACGAGTTGAGGAATGGCGGTGCCACCGGTTTCGACCTTTAGGATGACGGCGGCTTCGTCAAGCCCGTCGCCGTCTACATCGAGGAACTTGGTCGTGACGTACGACATACCGATGCGTCGCTCCAATCGAGCTGCGGCCTTTTCTTCCGGCGACATCTCTTCCTGAATGTCGCGGATCTTGGGCTGGAGACGCCCATTGACCAACGTGATCTCGTCGCCATCCGGGTGCTGCCATCCGCGCGGGAGCGGGTACGTAAAGTTTTTGAAGTCGATGGTGACGAGCGGTGAATGCGATGTCTTTCCGCGGTCGTCGAGGATCTCGGCCTGAAGGTCAGGCATTTGGGGGGACGGTGCAGGAGGCGGCTCCAAAGCGGCCGTTGGTTCAGGCTGGGGGGTGACAGATTCCGCGGCGACAGAGGTCTCGGCGGTTGGTTGCGATCCGCACGCGGACAGCAGCAAAAGAAATGCAATAGCGATAGTCGCCGCTATATCTTTTGTGCGAAAAGTCATGCGCTGGTTCTTTCTTCTTGTTCACCCTGTTCTGTGGTGAAGACCCATAAACCACAGAACAGGATGAATAGATCTGATCAAGATGATTGCCAAGCTTCGTATCTGCAAAGTGCCCGAACAGTTACGGGGCCCTTGCTTACGTAAGGCCTACTGACACGCAGCTTTGGCGCTAGGCTCTGGTCAAACTGCGATATTTGATGCGGTGGGGTTGGTCCGCATCTACGCCGAGACGGCGTTTTTTGTCTTCTTCGTACTCGCTGAAATTGCCGTCGAAATATTCGACGTGGCTGTCGCCCTCGAACGCGAGGATATGGGTCGCGAGGCGGTCAAGGAACCAGCGGTCGTGAGATATTACGACGGCGCAGCCGGCAAAGTTTTCGAGGGCTTCCTCGAGTGCACGCATCGTGTTCACGTCGAGGTCGTTAGTGGGCTCGTCTAGAAGAATAACATTCGCTCCCGATTTGAGCATCTTCGCGAGATGAACACGGTTGCGTTCGCCGCCTGACAATTGGCCGACAAATTTCTGCTGATCGGCGCCCGAGAAGTTGAACTTCGACACGTACGTCCGTGCGTTCATCTGACGCTTGCCGAGCGTAACGAAATCGAGCCCGTCGGCGATCTCATCGAAGATCGTCTTCTCGGCGTTAAGCGAATCTCGCGACTGGTCGACGTAGCCGAGCTTGACCGTATCGCCAACGCGGAACGTGCCGGAGTCCGGCGTGTCCTGGCCGGTGATCAGGCGGAACAGTGTGGTTTTGCCGGCTCCGTTCGGGCCGATCACGCCGACGATGCCGCCTCTCGGGAGCGAAAATTCAAGATTTTCGAACAAGACCTTATCGCCGTAGCCCTTCGAGACACCGTGCGATTCGATGACGATATCGCCGAGCCGTTCGCCGGGCGGGATGTAGATCTCAAGCTCGTCGGCACGCTTTTCAGACGTGCTCGCGACCATCTGTTCATAGTCGTTGATACGCGCCTTCGATTTGGCGTGGCGACCCTTCGGCGACATTCGTATCCACTCAAGTTCGCGTTCGAGCGTCTTCTGCAGTTTGTCTTCACTGCGAGCTTCCTGGGCGAGCCGGGTGCTCTTTTGCTCCAGCCACGATGAATAGTTACCTTCGAACGGATATCCGTGTCCCCGCTCTAGTTCGAGGATCCAGCCCGCGATATTGTCGAGGAAGTAGCGGTCGTGCGTAACCGCGATGATCGTGCCTTCGTACTTTTTGAGATGCTGTTCGAGCCATTGGACCGATTCTGCGTCCAGATGGTTCGTGGGCTCATCGAGCAGAAGAATATCAGGCTTTTGTAGGAGCAATCGGCAAAGCGCGACGCGGCGTTTTTCACCACCCGAGAGGCCTTTGACGATCGTATCCGCAGGCGGGCAGCGGAGAGCGTCCATCGCCATTTCGAGCCGCGCGTCGAGGTCCCAGGCGTCCGCGTGGTCAAGCTTTTCCTGCACCTCGCCCTGCCGTTCGATCAGCGCGTTCATCGCGTCGTCGTCCATCGGTTCGGCGAACTTGGCGTTGATATCTTCGTATTCTTTGAGCAGATCGACGGTGGATTGCACGGCTTCTTCGACCGTCTGCTGAACGGTCTTCGATTCATCCAGCTGCGGTTCTTGTTCTAAATAGCCGACCGAATAGCCCTTGGAGAAAACGATCTCGCCATTGAAATCTTTGTCGGTGCCGGCGATGAGCCGCAGCAGGCTCGATTTACCCGAGCCGTTCAGCCCAAGCACGCCGATCTTCGCGCCGTAGAAAAATGAAAGATAGATATCCTTAAGGATAGGCTTCTTGTCGTAGATCTTATTGACCTTGACCATCGAAAAGATGATCTTGTTTGGTTCATTCATAATGGAACGCCGGCACCCTTGCCGGCGATTATTCATTAGTCTTTCTGTACGCGCTGGAGAATTCCCAGTCTTCCGGAAAGTTGCAAAGCCCGGCTTTCACCGGATTGTTCTCAATGTACCGCTTTGCGCGTGCATAATGATCGGCGTTTCGAATATAACGGTCAAACACTTCGCGCATCCAGAAGTTGCCCCTTCGTCCAATTATCCGGTTGGCCTCGGAAGCAGTAAATGACTTGATCGAATGCATGATCTTCTCAAGAGGGTAGCCCTCGTGCGGCCTGATCATAATATGTCCGTGATTAGGCATAATCACCCAAGCTTGTAGCGAGTATCGATCATGATCATATTTCAGAATGGTTTCTTTCAGCACCGTTGCCACGTCGCGTCGCCTCAAGTAGCATGCTCCGTACCCTTATCCAGGAAGCGATCGGCGAGAACGAACGTCTCGCGTGAAATATTTTCCGGATTACTCTGTTCGATCTCCCGAGCAATCTGGTCCAGCACCCTCTGTGGAAGCGAATCCCACAGACGAAAAGTCACGAACTGTGTTCGGCCGGAACCGGCGTCAAAGTGAGGTAAATAACCCCGTGAATACCATCCTCTTGGCGCATCCGAATCATCCATCTCAGCGATTGCAGATCGCTTCGCGATCTTCGCCGGCAAGGGTGCCAGCGTTCCATAGAAAGACCAATCCTAACAAAAAAGAACGGCGGCCTGAAGCCGCCTTTACCGAACCATCTTATCCGTAATGTTGTTATTTCCTGCGGAACACCGTTTTGCCTTCAAGTTTGCCCATAGGTCCGAGGTCCGATGTGTCGCCGAGCGTCATCTCACCATTCGCGTTGGGGGGTTCGACGATCTTCCACGTATGGCTGATACCCATGAGCGAGATCGTTAGCGTCCTGGCGTTCTCGTCGATCACTGCACCCCCGCCGTCGACTTCCTTGCCCGGGATCTTGAAACCGGCCTTTCCATCCGGGCGCATATAGATCGTCGAGTGTACCTGACCGCCAAAGCTCGCCTCCCAGTTGCCGTGATATTGCTGCGGCACGGGCTTACCGCCACCGCAACCGAGCACAACCGAGATCAGCAGGCCCAGAGTGATCGTGAACGGGAAATATGGTGAATTCGTATTCATAGCGATCTAGTTAACGCGGACGGCGGACAGGTCGCCTCCAGTAAATTTCTGGTCAAAATACCATGCGTTATTAAATACGGTCAATGTGCTGAATTGCCCGTCACGCTGGGTCGGAGTGTCGGCTTGGAGCACGAGATTCCATTCCTGGATACCTGAGAAGTAGTGGAAAGTGAGCTTATATGCGACAGTTTCGAGTTTGCGGTTCTGAGTCGACACGACCGGTCCGAGAGCATCGACTCCGCCAGCTTTTCGGTAGGCCGCGATCGTGCTTCTCGCGGGACTGACAGTCAATGTACTCCCGTTCAGTGTGTACCTGCCATTTTCGCGAACGACGATGATGTTCTGATACGAATAACGAAAACTTCGTTCGGTGTATATGTATGTCCCGTCGGCATTGAACTCGTAGCGGCACTTTGTATAGCCAGCGTTGCCCCAGCTTGCTGCATCAGCGTAGGACGGGCTGCTCGAACTCGACCGCTGCCAGCGGCCGATGAGCTTCGAGGTGTCGCCGCTTGCGGCTGCGGCGGGTGCGGCAACCGACGCCTTTTGTGCCGCGATCGCCGGCAGCGTTATATTGTCGACGAATTTCTCGATATCGGGTTGGTATGCGTCCGAATTAGTTATCGCGAGGACAGCGACAACCTTGCCGTTCCCTGTGAATGTTGTGAGTAAGGCGGCTCCTTTCAGGCCGTCTTTCTCGAAAACTCCAACGCCGACCTCTGCTTCCCAGCCGTTCTTTGAACCCGCCTTTCCACGCTGGGGACTTGCTGTCGCATTTAATCCCTCCACTGCCATCGCCTGCCACAGCGCTTCGAAATTCTTTGAGGAATCCGCGCTCGCGTCCACGGATCTGGTCAGCGAGATCACGCAATAATTCGAGTTCGCATCCTTCGTGAACCGCATCGAACCCGCGTCCTTTTCCACGGTGTACCCAGCCGGGGCTAAATAGGTAACGACGTCGAACTTGGCCGTTTGGCCAACTGCGGCGGAGACGAAAGCTATTGCGAAGACAAGACTGAGAGCTAAGTTGGGCTTTTTCATTGGAGATCCTCGTTTTTTGATCCTACGTCCATTCGTTACGCGAGAGAACACGGGCATTCGGCTCAAGTTGGTACATTGAAAGGCCCGCACCTAAGGCCCAATAGGTCGTTTATCGGAGGGTTCCGGCGGGAGCGGCTCGAAGTTGATGTCGTACCAAGCGACGACGCGGGCGATGTATTCACGGAGCCAGGCGTATCTTTCACCGTCGTAATCGCGACGCTTGGCGTTTAGGCCGATCGCATCCACGTCGAGCGTTTGGCAAAGATAGATCGAGCGGGCTAGGTGATAGTCCTGTGTGACGATGATCGCCTTCTCGATAGCGAACACCTGTTTTGCACGGATGCACGAATCGTAGGTCCGCATCCCGAGATCATCGAGAACCACATCGGTTTCCGGCACGCCTAGATCGATCGCGAGTTTCTTCATTACTTCCGGCTCATTGTTACCCCCGCTGAATACGAGCTTGCGCGTCTTCCCCGCCTTATATAGTTCGACGCCCGTAACCGTGCGGTCGTACAGCGTGTTTGAGGGAACGCCGTCATTTCCAACACGAGCACCGAGAACTATCGCGACCCGATCTTTGGCCGGGACGTTATTGATGTCGTCGTAGATCCGATCGGTTGAGTATGACGTGACCTGGAGGTTGATCAGAATAACAACGAGAAGAGCCACCGAGCCGAGGATAAGAATGATGATGAGAACGCTCTTCATTTTCGGCGGGTTCTATTCAGAAGGACTCGCGAGTCGCGCGAACTCTGCGTCCGGACAAAGTAGTAAATTCAACGGCTTCGTCATTGATCAGAACATGCATATCCGTTTCAACCTTTACTCGATTCGATGAACTGACACCTGGGATAGGTGAGTCGATGCTGAAGGCGACGATGCCGAAACTGTAAAGCTGTGACGGGCAGGAAGGTATTGAAATTTGGTTCCTTGCAGTAGCGAAAACATAACAATCCGCCTCAGGAGTGAGAAATACGATGTCGCCCGATGTTGACTTATAGATCGACACTTTCGAGACAGCTTCACCGGGGCCACGAGCCTCAGCGAATCCCACTCGGACCAACCAATGGGGCAAAGTGAGATATATCGCTCCTATAAGAAGCCCGAATCCTAGCCCCGCGAGGGTCAGAAGAATTTTTACTGGACGTCGCATTTTCGTACCGTTGCTTTCTCAATCCTATCCTTTTTAATCTCAAACCCGATCCCGGGGCCATCGGGAGCGGTAATAGTTCCATCAACAGAAACTTCGACGGCTGGTTCGATGATGTCTTCGTGCCAATATCTCTTTGACGCGGAGACGTCGCCGGGCATGGTGTAGCCGGCTAGGGTTGAGATGGCGATATTGTGGGCGCGGCCGATGCCGGATTCGAGCATACCGCCGCACCAGACGGGGATGCCGGCTTCGCGGCAGATCTTTTCGACGAGTTTCGACTGCGTGTGACCGCCGACGCGGCCGTTCTTGAGGTTGATGATCTTGCCGGAGCCGAGCTCGATCGCCTGCGGGCGTCGTCGTGAGATTTGATCGGTTCGTCGAGACAGATCGGAGTCTTGATCTGAGCTTGCAGCTTTGCGTGGTCGATAATGTCGTCGTAGGGAAGCGGCTGTTCGAGCATCATCAGGCCAAATTCGTCGAGGGACTTCAGCTTGTCGAT
>JBDSLC010000078.1:0-25623 GCA_039916585.1 Pyrinomonadaceae bacterium
TCAGTTGTGGTTGCTCCGATCAACGGCGTCATTGCTGAGATCCCGTCGAAGGTAGGTACGTTTGCTGTTGCCGGTCTTTCAACGACGGCTTTGCTAACGATCGCGGATATGTCCGAGATCAACGTGGAAGTTAAGGTCGACGAGACTGAGATCGATAAGGTTGCGGTTGGGCAGAAAGCAAAGATCAAGGTTGATGCATTCGGCGAGCAGGAACTCGAGGGCGAAGTTCTCCAAAAAACGCCGCTTGCAGTCGGAAAGTCGCAAACATCGGGCGGCCTCTCGACCAATATCAATGTTCAGGAAGCTAAGGAATTTCGAGTTGTTATTCGACTAGTTAACATGAAACCTGAGATGCAGGCGGCATTGCGTCCCGGAATGAGCGCTACGGCGGAGATCACCACTAAGACTGAAAACAACGTCATTGCGGTGCCGCTTCAGGCTATTGTTGAGAAAAAGCCGGAAGGTTCCCCATCACCTGGATCTTCGCCGACCGCACAGGAATCATTCGAAAAACCAAAGGCTCAGAAAGGTGTATTCGTTCTCGATAACGGACGCGCAAAGTTCGTCGCGGTTGAGACCGGAATCACCGGCGATGCTGATATTCAGATCATTTCCGGGCTGTCGGAGAATCAAGAAGTAATAACGGGCCCGAGTAAGATACTGAACACTCTGAAAGAAGACGCACAAGTTCGCAAACAGGAAAAACAAACAGGCGGTGGTAGCGGATCGTAAGCTGAGGTAAGTATGTTAGATACACGCGCAGATCCGATGTATAAGTTCATGGATGAAGAAGGCTCAGCGGAAACTCATGCTCGCAAGAACACAGGCGGAAGGCCGTTGATCTCGATGGAGAACATCTGGAAGACATACCAGATGGGCGTCGAGGAACTCCACGCTCTTCGCGACGTGTCTTTCCAGGTCGAGAAAGGTGAGTATCTCGCCATCATCGGACCATCGGGATCGGGCAAGTCCACCTTGATGAACCTGATCGGCTGCCTTGATTCGCCGTCTAAGGGAGATTACTGGATCAATGGAAACCTCGTTTCCGAGATGACCGACGACGAGCTTGCCCGGATTCGTAATAAGGAGATCGGCTTCGTTTTCCAGACGTTTAACTTGCTTGCACGAGCGACGGCTCTACATAATGTTGAACTTCCCCTGATCTACGCCGGAATGCGTGCGGGCGAGCGGCATGATAAGGCTCAGGCGGCGCTTGCCGCAGTCGAACTGGGTGATCGCGTCGGACATAAGCCCAACGAACTTTCGGGCGGACAGCGCCAGCGCGTTGCGATCGCTCGGGCACTGGTAAATCATCCGTCGATACTGCTGGCCGATGAGCCGACAGGAGCGCTGGATACCAAGACGAGTTACGAGATCATGGAGCTTTTCGAAAAGCTCCACGAAGAAGGCAACACTATCATCCTAGTGACCCACGAGCACGACATCGCCGAACGAGCCCATCGCGTGATCACGATCCGTGACGGTAAGATTGAGAGCGACAAAAAGACGAAATGATCGAGGGCCTTCCCTTTTACATAACGGCGACCTTCGTAATAACGACGGTCGCCACTATTTGGTTCTTAGTGAGGTCGATACCGACCGCGTTGCGGGAATCTCTCCCGTTTCGGCTGCTTTTATTTCTAATACCTTTCTGGTTGCTGCTGACGGGTTTTCTTTCTACTTCCAATTTCTATCGGAGTGCCGAGGCGTTTCCGCCTAGAATACCCGCGTTTGCGGTGATGCCGGCGGTCCTTTTGATCCTTGGATATTTCCTTGTTTTCCGCCGGGGATTTATTGACGTCCTTTCTCTTCGTACCCTGACGCTGCTTCACGTAATTCGGTTCCCAGTCGAGATCGTACTTCATTGGCTGCACGAAAGCGGTCAGGTCCCCGTGATAATGACTTACGAAGGTTGGAACTTCGACATCTTGTCCGGACTTTCAGCTCCGCTAATTTATTGGATCGCGTTCAGGAATCAGAAACTGAACCGTCCGCTTTTGATCCTTTGGAACATCCTCGCCCTGGGCCTGCTCATCAATATTGTTTCAATTGCCGTCCTTTCTTTTCCTTCCGTTATCCAACGCTTTGCATTTTATCAACCGAACATCGGACTAACATACCTACCCTTCATCTGGCTAGCCTCGATGGTCGTGCCGATCGTTCTATTTGCACATCTTGCATCCCTCTGGCAGCTCACGGTTGGCCGGACTGACTAGCGTAACCATTTGCTCTCGCCGTGCGTATACTAGTTAGGACAGATAGACTGTAATTAGGGATGGATTACGCAGAAACACTACGATTAGCCCTCACGCAGATCTGGGCTCACAGACTCCGGTCGTTTCTGACGCTGCTCGGAATGATCATCGGTATGACCGCATTCATGCTGGTGCTTTCTCTGCTTCAGGGATTTAAGGCATACGTCGACGATAAGATCGCGGGTATCGGATCAAACGCTTTCACCGTTCAACGGTTCAATTTTGAAGACTTTAAAGATACGGACACGATCGCGGCCGCGCAGAGGCGAAACAAGGAATTATCGTTCGATGAACTAGAATTCATCCGCGCGAATGCCAGGTTGGTCGACAAGATCGGTGCGCGAGCGGGTAATACCAGCCGGGATATTCGAAGGAACGGTGAAACTCTGACTGGCGTAGGTATCACTGGCGTAGAACCCGTGATCGGTCAGATCGACCTTGTTGAAGTCGACTACGGGCGGTATTTCACCGACGCGGAGAATGACAACTCAATGCGTGTCGCCTTTATCGGCACTGACGTGGCCAAGAATCTGTTCCCGGCTGGGGACGTGCTTGGAAATGAGTTAACAATCTCCGGCATTCCGTACCGCATCATCGGCGTCCGGGTCGCGAAGGGTTCTGTGTTCGGACAGCCGCAGGATAATTTTGTGCAAGTACCGATCAAGACGTTTTCTGCAAACTTCGGCGGCCTTCGATTTCAACGGGCTCCCAGTTTTACCGCTACGGCAAAACCCGGAGTGAAGATTGACGACGCGGTGGACGAGGTTCGTTCGCTATTGAGGATAAAACGCAAACTTGAATTTGGTGAGAAAGATAATTTCGGGATCGTCACTCCCGATGCCATAAGCGGGTTGATCGGGAGTTTTACTTCGACATTCGGAACCGTGATACTTTTCGTTCCCGGCATTGCTCTTTTCGTGGGTGCGATCGTGATCATGAATATTATGCTGGTCGCGGTGACTGAACGGACCAAAGAGATCGGCATAAGAAAATCCCTTGGAGCGAGGCAAGGCGATATTCTTCGGCAATTCCTCTTCGAATCCGCTCTTCTCTCGGCGATCGGCGGATCGGTCGGACTTATCCTCGCATATGGGCTCGGAGTAATAATCTCGAAGATCGCAATCCCGACGGTGATCCCTTGGTGGGCTGCAGTTATTGCAATATCTGTCTCCGGTGCAGTAGGAATTCTCGCAGGACTATTTCCCGCTTGGAAGGCGGCGAGGTTGGATCCGATCGAGGCATTGAGGGCTGATTAGCATGCAGGTAGCGACAAGCAGGTTTCTCGAGAATCTTAAGATGGCTCTGGACACGCTCCGGGGTAATAAGCTGCGTTCGTTTTTGACGATCATCGGGGTCGTTGTCGGCGTTATTACCGTCATGCTCATCTCTGCGATCATTTCGGGTATCGGGATGGCATTCGAGGAACAGATAAAGTCATTTGGTACGCGCTCTATATTCGTAAACAAGATGGATATAGGGATTCGGTTTGGCAGGCCGTCCCGCGAAGAACGCATGCGGCCCAACTTAACGGTTGACGACGCAATGGCAATTCGAGAACTTTCCGAGGTGGATACTGCCGTTCCGTCATTGAATGTCTCCAGCGGATTCTTCGGAAACGCGACCGTCATATCCGCAAACGGCAAGCAAACTTCTAACATTCGTCTGAGCGGCACGCTGCCGGAGATCGCTCGCGCAGAGACGGAGGTGCTGGTCGAAGGGCGATGGTTCACGCAGTCAGAAGTCGACTATAAGAAGGATTCGTGTGTTATCGGCTCAACCGTGAAGGAGACATTCTGGCCCTATGAGTCTCCGCTCGGCAAGACGCTTGAGGTCAACGGGCGCCAATTTACCGTGATCGGCCTGCTCGAGAAGAAGGCACAATTCTTCGGTGGCGGTGGCGGCAATAACGATGCGAGCAACACGATCTTTATGCCGATAGGCTCCGCCTTGCGGATCAAACCGAATGCGGACGATCTTCTAATCCTCGTGGTGGCTAAGGAAGGCAGGATCCTTCAAGCGAAAGATCAGGTCGAGGATATGTTGCGGGTACGTCGCGGGGTGACGTTTGGTAAGCCGAACAATTTTTCAACGGCAACTGCGGACAGCATTATCGAGCAGTTTCAATCGATCACGGCCGGGGTCGCTCTCGCAATGGTCGTGATCTCGTCGATCGGATTACTGATCGGCGGTATCGGGGTGATGAACATTATGCTCGTGTCGGTAACCGAACGTACGCGCGAGATCGGCATTCGCAAGGCGATCGGGGCTAAACAGAGCGATATTCTCCTCCAGTTCTTGATCGAGGCGGGAACACTGACCGGTTTTGGTGGACTTGTCGGGTTGGCCGTAGGATGGGGACTCACGCTCCTGGTTAGCCTAGTCTTTCCGTCGTATGTCCCTTGGTGGGCTCCTCCACTCGGTTTCTGTGCCAGCGTAGGCATCGGACTGGTTTTCGGCCTTTGGCCCGCTTGGAAGGCCGCTAGACTCGACCCGATCGAAGCACTTCGATACGAATAAAGATTGTTTGAATACTGTAATGAACAAAGCCGCATCGTATAACAATCCGATGCGGCTTCTCAATTCAGTTGTTGGGACTATGGGCTAGGAGGAGAAGAAAGCACCTATTACCTTCATCAGCACTCCGATAAGGGCAAAAATTAGCACGATCGCCCATGCGGAGCCCGATGACAACTTGTTTGTAATCCGAAGGCCGATCGCCGCAAGGATCCATCCCCAGATCTGAAAAACGTCGACCGAACTAAGGATCGCGGCGAGAACCGCGTGAGCCTTACCATCGACAAACATCGATGGATTTGCCTGGACCAAACCGCCTCTCTGGGCGCTTGTGAGGTCGATCTCATCGGCGGACTTTATCGCAAGTACTATAAACGATGCGAGCGTCATAAGGACCGAGGGCGGGATCGAGGAATAAACCACCACCGAAACCGCGTGCATGAATCCGCCATTTCCGCCGAACGCTTTGGCTCCGAGAAAATAGAAAAGGCCGATGAGGAAGATGAAGATCGGTACGATGACCAGAACGACGACCGGCATAAACTTCTGAAGAGTCAGGTTGAAGCCCATGATCCCCTGCCGTTGTTCGGGCGGCACTGACGCCGTTTGCGGGCTGCGGTCAAGTTGCTCATTCACGGCACGTCTGATCCCAGCTTCGCCGACTTTTTGGTAAAGTGCGAAGGCCGATGCGGATGCCAACAGACAGACCAATACTAGGCCCAGTATGAACCTGGGTTTCTTCCTCAGATCCTCGAACGTCCGGCCCGGCTCCATGAAAATATTCAAGAGGCTTGAAACCTCAGACATCTCCGGCTGCTCTACGGGTGCAATCTTTTCTGGCGGTGGTGGCGGTTCCCAGGCGGGAGTTTCATTATTTTCCATAAACGATTTCTCCTGTGTCTAGGCCGCTCTCGAGACTGCCGCGGCGCAATTGAATTGGTGAAAATTGTAGAACTGAGAACAATTACGCACTGTTAAGCACATTTGTTCCAGTTATTGAATTGCCCCGAGTTCGTTGATACGTATACAAGCCGCAATGTGCCCGGGAGCATATTCTTTGAGTTCAGGTTCCTCGGCCGCACACTCCTCGATGGCGAACGGGCATCGTGTTCGGAACCGACATCCTGACGGTGGATTGATCGGAGTCGGGACGTCGCCTTTAAGGACTATTCTATCGCGCTTCTTTCTCGGATCTGGCACCGGTATAGCCGATAGAAGAGCCTTCGTGTATGGATGCAGAGGATTCTCGTATAACTCTACCGAATTTGCGATCTCAACTATTTTGCCGAGATACATCACAGCTACGCGATTTGCGATATGTTCGACGACAGCGAGGCCATGCGAGATGAATAGGTAAGTGAGGCCGAACTCCTGCTGAAGGTCTTGGAGAAGATTCACGACCTGAGCCTGTACCGAAACGTCGAGAGCGGAAACAGGCTCGTCGCAGATAATGAGTTTAGGATTGAGTGCAAGCGCTCTCGCTATACCGATACGCTGCCGCTGGCCGCCGGAAAACTCGTGCGGATAGCGGTTCATATATTCCGGATCAAGTCCTACCCTCGACAACAGATCGCCGACACGATCTCGGCGTTCTTGTTTGCTCGAGACGCCGTGGATCTTTAGCGGTTCGGATACGATCGACAGGATGCTCAGCCGCGGATTAAGACTAGCGTACGGATCCTGAAAGATGATCTGCATCTCGCGTCGCAGCCCCCGCATTTCTCGATCAGGCAAGCCGATAATGTTTTTGCCTTCGAACACGACTTCACCGCTTGTGGGTTCGTGAAGCCGGATGATGCAACGCCCAACTGTAGATTTCCCACAGCCTGATTCGCCCACCAGTCCAAGCGTCTCCCCCTCGCGAATGTCAAAGGAGATGCCATCAACCGCCTTCACCACATCGTCGCTATCGTCGATAGGAAAATGCTTAACCAGGTCGCGGATGGAAACGAGGTCCGCCTTTTGTTGTAGAGCTGACTGAGACGACATCGAGTATCGAAAATAGCAGGTCAGGTTGACGCAGCAAAACTGAGTGCAGGATCAAGCCTGTCGCTTCGTTGTTCATCGAACAGAATGCATCGGACCTTGACGTCATTCTCAAGTTCGTAAAGCGGTATCTCGCCGAGTTCGCATTCCGGCACTCGATATTTACATCTCGGTGCGAAATGGCAGCCGGGCGGAAGCTCGGTCGGACTTGGGACCGTGCCTTCGATGGTTTCGAGCCGGGTTGCCCGTTGAATGTCGGGGGTCGAGAGTTTCGGCACGGAGTTGAAGAGTCCTCTCGTGTATGGATGCTTCGGATCGGCAAACAATTCGTCCACGCCTGATTCTTCGACGATCTTACCGGTATACATCACGCATACGCGGTCGGCGGATTCCGCAACCACGCCTAGATCGTGGGTAATGAGGAGCACCGATAGCTTCCGGGTCTTTCGCAGATCGTCCAGGAGTTCAAGTATTTGCGCCTGAATCGTGACGTCGAGGGCCGTCGTCGGCTCGTCAGCGATGAGCAATTCCGGATCGCACGCGAGGGCCATTGCGATCATTACTCGTTGCCGCATTCCGCCTGAAAGTTGATGAGGATAGTCGGACGCTCGACGTTCCGGAGACGGGATCGAGACCTCGCGCATCGCGTCGATGGCAGCAGTCCAAGCGGCCTTTTTGTCCAGCTTTCGATGCAGGCGGAGGCCTTCGGCAATCTGCTCTCCGACTGTATAAACAGGGTTCAGCGACGTCATCGGATCTTGAAAGATCATTGCGATGTCGTTGCCGCGTATCTGCCGCATCCGGTCTTCCGTCGCGGTCGTCAGTTCCTCGCCCTTGAACTTGATCGAACCCCCTGCGATCCGCCCCGGAGGATAGATCAGACGCATTATCGACAAAGCCGTGATCGATTTTCCGCAGCCAGATTCGCCTACCAATCCTAAAAGCTCACCCTCCCCTACAGAAAACGACACATCGTTCACTGCCCTCACGAGACCAGCTCGCGTGGGAAAATGCGTCTGTAGGTTCTCTACTTCGAGGAGTAAAGGCATGCAACTATTAAACTTGCTATGCGTAAACTAGACAAGCGGATGCAACTATTTGCGTCGAAATTTCCTCAAATAGCTGTTATTATTTTTGAATCAGTAGCCTTTAGCTGTACCAGAAGGAGCATTTCCAGAGTGAAAACACGTCCATTCTTACCCGCGTTCCTTATCTTTTCACTACTATTCACGATTTCGGCAGCGGCTCAGACGCAGGATCCGGGCAAAACTCCGGCTAAGCCTGTCGTTGCAGCTAAGACCGCACCCGGTGAGGTCGTGAAGACTGAAGATATCGAGGTTGACGTCGCTGAAGCCCTAGCCTTGATCGAGAACAATCACGTTACCGGGAAGAAGATCAACTACAACGACATCGTAAAATCTTCGATCGACGGGATGCTCCATTCGCTCGATCCGCATTCCAACTATTTCGACGCCAAGGAATTTGAACAGTTCAGAACGGATCAGAGCTCGCGCTATTTCGGTATAGGCGCGACGATCGGCGACCTGAGCGATGCTGACGGGAAGGTCGTTGCGACATACATCCGGGCAACGTTTGAGAATGCTCCTGCGCATCGGGCGGGACTTCGATTCGGTGACAAGATCGTGGAGGTCAACGGTACAAACGTGCTTGGAAAAGCATTTCCGGACGTTCGGAATATGCTTCGTGGTCCGCGCGGAACTCCGGTCAAACTGGTTGTTGAGCGTCACGGCACTGGTCTGCGTGAAACGGTGAACATCGTTCGTGATTCGGTACCACAGCCGTCGATACCTGAGGCGTATATGATCCGTCCGGGCGTCGGATACATTTCGATGACGGGTGGATTCAATCAGACAACCTACGCAGAATTCGCCGATGCGATGAAGCGGCTCAAGGCTCAGGGAATGAAGGAACTTGTTCTTGACCTCAAGAATAATGGCGGCGGATTAGTTAGTCAGGCCTATCGCGTTGCAAATAGTTTCTTGTCTGCTGGACAGACCGTTTTCACCCAGATCGGTAGGCTTGAAGGTACGTCCGAGAATTATCGAGCTGAGAACTCGGCGCCGGAAAATATGCCGGTGGTGGTGCTGGTCAATAGGAACTCAGCATCCGCCTCGGAGATTCTCGCGGGAGCATTGCAGGATCATGACCGTGCCTTGATCGTCGGCGAAAATACATTCGGCAAGGGCCTCGTGCAGAATCCGTTCATGCTTGATTATGGCTCGATGTTACTTCTAACGATAGCGAAATATAAGACGCCCGCAGGCCGCGTCATCCAGCGCGATTATTCGGACGGGAACCTTTACGATTATTACACCAAAGGCGGCATCGACAGCGAGGCAGGGAGTGAGATTCCGCAGGGGCCGGAATCGAAGACAGATGCTGGAAGAGCCGTTTACAGCGGCGGCGGCATCAAGCCGGATGTCCCGCTAAAGCCCGACACGATCACTGCGGATCAGGTTCGAACGCAATCCAAACTCGCGAGCCCGATCTTCGCATTTACCCTTGATCTTGCTCACGGGAAGATCCCGGGGTTCGAAGCGTATAAGGTCGATCGTCCGATCACGTTCAACTACGACATCAAGGCGACCGACTTCCCTGTCACCGACCAACTCTATTCTGCGCTCAAGCAGTACGGGTCGAGCAAGTACAAGGTCCCGGCGGTACAGTTTGATAAGGAGCGTCGATTTGTCGAGAGGACACTTCGATCGGAACTGATCACGGCGGCGTATGGTTCGACGTCATCGCTGCAGGTCTTCAACGAATACGACACGCAGCTTTCGAAGGCAATTGAGCTTCTCCCGCAGGCTAAGCAGCTAGCGATCGAAGGTCAAAGGGCGAATGCTACCGGTTCTCGCGGTGCTCTAAATCCGGAACGGTAGAACGGTGCAATTAACGAAAAAAGAGTCGACGTTAAAATGTCGACTCTTTTCTATTTCTTTCTTGCTTGTAGCCTACCCTGAAACGAGCCAGCTAATGAGATAATACGCCCCGACCCCCAGTCCGATCAGCAGCAACGTAGCTAAAAAAATCAATCCGCCGATGACGAATTTGAATTTGCGGTATCGATTCTCGTCGGGCGGAGAAAGCTGATTCTGCGGAAAGTACGGCGGCGGTCGGTTCATAAGTTTTAGACTAACAGTCAACCTAACGGTGCGCAATCATCCGAAAGGAAGGATGTACCGGCAAACGCAAATTCAAAAGGAAAGTCCCGCTAAATGCGGGACTTTCCTCCTTTGAGAAGACTGGATGTCTGCTTGATCGTTGGAAAGCAGATAACAAAATCGCGCCTAAAGGCTTTTTGGACCTGCAGCAGCTTCTTTGCGACACCTACGAGGTTAGCTGTCGGGCTAGGAACGAAAGATTATCCCTGAGTTATTCGCAAACTCTTCGCCCCTGTCTCCCGTTTCCGGTCGACTGTGGTTCCCCCGCGTTATTCCACATCGAAATAACTTCGGTGATCAACTTTTCAACATCCAAAGAATATCACAGGCTTTGTTATGATACAAGGCTTTTTCGGCAGATCTATCTACCCGGATAAATGTGATAAAGCAAGATGTATACGATTACGCCGGTGACGGAAACATAGAGCCAAACCGGGTAAACAAGCCGTGCGATCTTTTTGTGTTTATCGTATTGTCCCTTGAGGCCGCGCCACAGTGTGAGAAGCACGAATGGCGTCACGACGGCGGCAAGTATCGTGTGCGAGGTCAGGATCGTGAAGTAAATTGGCCTAATTAGTCCTTCACCAGTAAATCGGGTCGGGCCGAGGCCGAAGTAGTATGTTCTAAGGGCGTGGTGTGTGAGATAAAATGCCAGAAAAACTGCCGATATGCTTGCGGCGGTAAGCATACAGGCTCGATGCTTCGAGATCTGCTTGGTTTGGATGAAGTAAAAGCCAAGAATGAGAAAAATGCCGCTGGTTGCGTTCAGCGTGGCGTTAAGGTGGGGGAAAATGTAGAGATAGTCCATCTATTTCCAGAATCCGAGAAGTAGAAATAACACGATCCACAAGCCGCCCATTAGGTGCCAATACCAACCGACCGCTTTGGCGACGTTAGCGCGGTAGGCGTTCTCTGTCTCATTATGGGCGGGATACCACGACCGTCTGAGTATCGCCCCGAGAGCAACCATTCCGCCGATCACGTGGATCGCGTGCGCCGCCGTGAGGATGTAGAAAAATCCTGCGTACGGATTCCCCCTCATATAGAAACCGCGATTCACGAGTTCGATCCATACGATCAACTGAGATGCGATGAATACCGCTCCAAGCGCCGTCGTGACAATAAGATATCGACGAGATCGGGTAAGGTCGCGAGCCTCCACTGCCCGGCGAAATAGTTCGTACGTGGCGCTGCTCACGAGAATGACAGCCGTGCTAAACCAAACCTGAACCGGCAGGTTGAACGGTTTCCACTCGATGGCACCATTTGTGGCGATAACGACGTACGCGCCGATCAGGCCGCCAAAGGTCATCAGGACGACAAGAAGGAGAAACCATGAGATAACGCGAGACTTATCTAGATTGATGTCATCGCCAGTTTCGTCGAATCGAGGTCCGCTATCGCTTCCCCCGCCGCTGTTACCTCCATTGTTCCCACCGCCGCCATCCTTGCCTTTGCCGCTCGGACCTTGCCCTGAAGACGATGACCGCGAAAGTCCAGACCGCCGCGGTGGCGGATCTTCGATGTCGACTTCAGCCGTTCCTATCTGCATCAGTTAGCGTTTATCGAGGACCAGAATTGCGAAAATGATCGGGAGGTAGAGCACCGACACGAGCAAAAGCCGTCGCGCCATCTCAGGCGTTTTCGCTCGCGCCGTTCGTACGCTTTCGGCTAGGAACCAGACCCCAAGGATGGTTGCCGCCGTTAGGAAGATCCAACCGGCGAAACCAAGAAAGAATGGAGCAAGCGAGATGGGCACCATCATTATCGAGAAGAGCACGATCTGCCTTGCCGTTACCCGACCGCTGGGGTCGATAACCGGAAGCATAAGAATGCCGGCGTTTGCGTACTGCTCCTTGTACAACCAAGCGATTGCAAAGAAATGCGGGAACTGCCATAGAAAGAGAAACGCGAAGAGCGCCCAGGCTCCTATCGAGACCTCGTTAGCGGATGCGGTCCATCCCATCAGCGGAGGCATTGCACCGGGGATCGCACCTATTGCGGTTGAAGCTGACGTACGCGTCTTTAACGGCGTATACAGAAGGACGTAGCCCACAATAACCGTAAGACCGAGAAAAGCGGTTAGCGGATTAACCAGAAAGTAGAGATACAGTTCAGCACTTAGGCAAAGAAGGGACCCAAATACCAGTGCCTCTATCGAGGTTACCTTTCCGGTCGGGAGAGGGCGCGTGGCCGTTCTGTCCATCAAGACGTCGATACGGCGTTCGAGCCACTGATTGAGAGTGGCGACGCCGAACGCAAGCAGCACGATGCCAATCATCGCGTTTGCGAATAAGGCGAGATCGAATGTGCCTCTATTCCCTAAGTAGAATCCGGCTGCCGAAGTCAGCACTAGCATGAAAGCGATCCGCGGTTTGGTCAGTTCGACGAATGCGGCGACGCGCTCTCGACTAGTCAAGGATGTCATCTGTGCTGCAGCAGTATCCATTATCGTAAGCCAACAGAATAGCCCTTAACGTGCCAAAATCAAAGGATGAGAGGTTTGCAAGGCATTGAACAATTGAGAAGAGAAACTAATTTATCGGAGTGTGACAAAGTAAGAAACGCTGGTTATTATTTTTACTATATAAATGTCGGCAATAAAGGATACATTTTCGCCAGAAGAAGCGAAGGATTTGGCTCGAAGCGGGAGCACGCCCGCCGTCAACCAGATCGTAAACTTCCTCAGCTCAGTCCGGTTTGGCGTGGCTCTGCTGATCACACTAGTAGTTCTTTCGATCATTGGAATGGTGATCATTCAGCAAAACGTTCAGGGCTTTGACAGTTACTACGCCTCTCTTACGCCGGCAGAAAGGACCGTTTACAGCGCTCTCGGCATACTCGATATCTACCACAGTTGGTACTACAACGTACTGCTGCTCATCCTTTCTCTCAATATTATCCTCGCCTCGATCGACCGATTCCCAACGGCTTGGAAATACATCGCAAGTCCCAAACGAAAGGCCACGAAAGATTGGCTCCTCAACCAGAAGGTAAGCGAGTCGTTGAATCTTCCGGCGGATGTTGAATCTGCGGCAGTCGAGCACGTAAAACGTGTTTTTGAATCGGAGAGACTAAAGACGGAGGTTTCCGAGTCGGAGACGATCGAGTACGGCTTGGACGAAGAGGGCCGGAAAGACTTCTCAAACGTCGTTCTTCGCAAACAGGTCGTCGTTTTTGGCGAGTCCGGCAGGTTTAATCGTATCGGAGCTTACATTGTTCATGTTGCTCTTCTTACGCTCTTTTTGGGCCATTTTGTCGCCCTGCGAACCGGGTTTGATGCGGACGTGCGTATGATCCCTGGGGATGAGAGCGATCAGATCCAGATGATCCAATTTAATCTGGACAAGCGCGAACGATTCAACGTGCAACTTCCCTTCTCTATCGAGACGACTGATATTCAGCAGAAACTGATCGATCCTAAAGGATCGATCGACGTACCGAACACGATCGATTGGCGGACGCAGATCAAGATCAAGGATCCGCAATATGGCGAAACTGTGGCCGATGTAAGCTTGAATAAGCCGTTTAGCTATCGCGGATATAGGTTTTTTCAGGCGAGTGCGATCACAATGGGAAGTGCGCGCAATATCGATGTTCAATTGACATCGCAGGCTGATGGATCGCAAACGACCGTAACGATTCCGCGGAACGGTTCCACAAAGCTAGCCGACGGAACGACGGTTGAGTTTCAGGAATTTCTGCCGGACTTTGTTTTTGGAGCCGAAGGAAAGCCGGACACGCGTTCTGGTGAATATAATAATCCGGTCGCAGTTCTCGGTGTAACGCCACCAAACAGCGAGCGGACCCGGGTTTTTGCATTCGCCGGAAGCATCGCCGAGAACATTCCCGTTGGTGCACCCAAGCTTGGATACAAGTGGCGCTTGTCGAATTACGAGAAATCGCCGTTTGCCCATGTTTTGTCGATCAAGTACGACCCGTATAACGGGGCGTTTATCGCATGGTATTTTGGCGGTGTCGGTTTGATGGGAGCATTGGTGTTTGTTTTCGCCTTTGCCCATCGCCGCGTGTGGGCGTTAGTGGAACCAAACCCGTTCGGGGGATATGCGGTCACGCTGGGCGGCGACACGAACCGTAATGATGCCGCGTTCGAAGAGCGGTTCGCTAGATTGGTTGATAAGTTGGGAACCAGAAGTTAGTTCAGCTGGAGATGTAGTCGTATGGCACAAGTAATTTCACCGGACGAGATCTATACTGCCGAGGTCGTGCGGCCTTCTTCGTGGACATCGTATCTTCCCGCGATACTTGCGATCGTTGGCGCATTGGTAATGCTCGTGCTTCGGATCGAGATCGGCCAACGCTTTATATCTGACGGCGCGCTGATGATGGTCGCGCTCGCCTGCTATATATTCGCCGCTCTTTTGCAACTGACCAACCTTTATGCTCCGTCGGAAATGTCACGCAAAATCGGCCTCTGGAGTGCGGCTCTGGGCGTTTTCTTTAACCTCTCGAGTTGGTTTGTCCGATGGGTCGGCGCCTATGACTGGGAGATGGCGAAAATGCGCGCGAGCGGGAATCTGGAAGAACCTTGGGTGTTCCGATACATCCCGTTCGCCAACCTATACGATCTAAGCCTTGCGTTTGCGTTCGGTGCCGGCATAGCCACGCTGCTGCTCGCGCGTCGCAGGAACTTTCAGGTGCTGGCGGCGTTTACGCTTCCGCTCGCTGCACTAATCCTGACACTTGCTCGGTTCATTGGTGGAGAGTTTATCGATCTGCCACCCGTTCTCGACTCCTACTGGCGTCCTATCCATGTTGGCGTAGCGTCGCTGAGCTATGGGGTCGCGTTAGTATGTTTTGCGATCGCAGTCATCTACCTTCTCAAGGACAAGGTTAAGGTTGAGGCGATGGCTATCTGGTCGAGCATATTCGGACTCTTAGTTATCGCGACGATCAGTAAATTCTCAGTTCTAACGCAGATGATCTATCGCTCGGGAATCTTCTTGCCGAACGCGGGCGGTGGTAAGCCCTTTTCTGCACCCTTTAGGCTCGAAGTTCCATGGGTCGGCGAGGCCCTGGTTATATCCGCAGTCTTACTGGCCGGCGTGATCGTTTCGTTCCTAGTCTATGTTTACCATCAGAATGAAACAGCGAAATCCGTTGGTCACGCGCTGTTGAAACTGGCACTCATTGCCCAGGTAGTTGCGATCGCTTTGCTAGTTGGCGGTATCCGTGGATCCTCCGACGTGCCGGCGAAATTAACATCGCAGCTTGCCGCCGATCCTTCGCAGTATGTCATTGCCGGTCGTGCGATCGCAGAGCGCCAACAGTTAACGGCGGCGGAATATTCCGCATTATCGCCGGTACAATTGGAACAAATGGGCCGTCAATACGTGCAAATGAACGGCGAGAGGCTGTATTTGAGTTTGAACACAAATCCGGTCGAACTCGCGGGATTGTTGACGGCACTTGCGGCGACATTCTTCGTGATCCTATTCGCTTTCAGGACCGAAAGACTGCGCGAGCGGTTGCCGAGTCTTGAGTCCCTCGACGGGCTCATGTATAAGACGGCGTGTCTTGCCTTCGCGGGTCTCGCGATGTTGCTGATCACCGGTGCGATATGGGCAAACGAATCATGGGGCAGGCCCTGGGGGTTCGACTCGAAAGAAACTGGAGCACTCGTCGCATGGTTAACCTACGCGGGGTTTTTGCATACACGGATCTCCAGAGGGTGGACCGGTCGTAGCTCAGCGTATTTTGCCGTCGTTGGATTTCTCCTCGTAATTTTCACCTATCTTGGCGTGAGCTACTTGCTGCCCGGTCTGCATAGCTATGCCTAGGCGTGACCTTGGAGGCACAATGAATAAACGTTACCTATTATTTGGTATGACGCTCGTCGCGGCGATCGGCGGTGCCGTTGGTTATTTCTCGACATCAAGATCAGAAGCTCAGCGAAATAGTCCGGTCAGATTCGAGTACGCTGTCATCAACGGCAATTACGTTCCCTATCCGCCCGATAATCCGAGCGTAGTTTCGAGTGCGGCGAATATCTGCTATCTGCAGGCTGTTGGGTGTCAAAACGAAGAGGTTCGGATCGAGGTCAACCTAAGCAAGTTTGCCCAGGACGAAAGGCTTGATATCGCGGCGGGCGTTCGGAGTCTTGCGTTGGAGCGGGCCGTCCAAGCTTCCTTCTCCCGAGCCATCGCAAAGCTTGGCAGTGATGGTTGGCAGATGGTCGAGGCTCCAGATATCGAGTTCGACCTTTACTACACCAATCCACAGGGGATTCAGACGGTCAAGGAAGGTGCCAAGTCCGACCGTCGCCACGTTTGGTTTAAGCGGGAACGCCAATGAGATCACGCGAGATCATTATCGGCGTCGTATGCTTGGCGATCGGCCTTGGAGCCGGATTCTATTCGGCCAATTCCCTCAATCGAAACCAAGTGCTCGCAACCGGTGCCGGCATTGCGAATACGGAAGCGACTTCGGCGGCGATTACCGTGTCGTCCCGTGGGATGCAAGCGGACGTCACAGCCACTCTAGAAAAGGCGGATTCGGATCCCCAGAACTTTGCAGCTCAGATGGAAGCGGGCGATATGTATGCCCAGATCAGCCGCTTCGAGAAGGCTGTCGAGTACTACAAGCGAGGCGTCGTGATCAATCCGGCGAACTTTCAGGCAAACGTTGTGCTTGGGAATGCCCTTTTTGACTCACAGCAGTTCGAGGAAGCTGAGGCATATTACGCGAAAGCGGTCCAGATCAACCCGAAAGATGCGAACGCCATCACCGACCTTGGTACGACATTCGTCGAGCGGCCGAATCCTAACTACGAGCGGGCCATCGAAGAATTTCAAAGAGCCAGAAAGATCGATTCGAGTCACCTTCCATCCCTATATTATCTAGGCATCGCGACGCTCAGGAAGGGTGATCGTGACGGAGCGAAAAAGATCTTGGCTGATCTTGAAAAGGTTGGTCCGACGAGCGATCTCGTGGCGCGGCTGCGGCAGAACATCGACGCTCCGACGCCAACTATTCGATAGACACGCGGCTCACTTCGGTCATATTGTATCGACCGATAGTACCGTTCCTGGATATTACGGTCAAGATTGCCCGCTCAACGGCAAATCTCGAAACCTCCGTCATCGGACGATCGATTCGCGACCCATCCTTGAAATAAATAACCAAGTTAATCCCAGCCATGGGATCGACCTTCGGAGATTCGACCTTGGCTTGGGTGGAACGACGATTACGAGAAGTCTTTGTAGAACTGGCGACTGTAGTCTCACCGCTCTCATCGCTTGGGGTTGGAGGCGGAGGATTCACAGTCTTGGATCCGGTTGCCGCCGCCCGCCTGCGATTTCTGTTTCGAGGGGTCGTCGCGGGAGTCGAACGATCTTCCTTCTTTTCTTCAACGATCGGCTTAGTCATTATTGCTCGGATCTTGGCTTCGTCGGCCTCGACCTTGGGTTCTTCTCGTCCAGCACCATCATTCCTTTTTTCTACCGAATCGCGAGGCTCGTGCCGTACTGGTGCTTCTGCAAGCCGCTGTGCATCAGGAGTTGGCGTCACCTTTGGGCGAACTTCGAGGAGAGTTCCGACCGAGTTAACTTTTACGTCGGAGTCTTCGCGTGAATCTACTTTTGGAACAGCGGGGCTATCAGCATCGTCCAGCTTGGAGGCGGAAAAGCTGCCCGCGAATTTGATACGAACGCTCGCGTCGTCATCGCCAGGCGTGCGCCCTTGTATCCGCAATAGAAGCCGTTCCGGTTTTCGGAGATATACAACGCGTCCAGTTTCGGCTTCGGGTTGATCACCGTAAATGACGATCTTAGTCAGCGGCTGCTGGCTCGGAACTGCATAGACGTCGATATCGCCAGTGAAATTCTTTGACTGAACGTTGATGAAAACGTCGCCCTGTTCACCTTCGAACGTGTAGTAGTAAGTAGTGACCCTCGGATCCCCGATCGCTCGGGCCTTGATCGAACTTGCGATCTCTGCCGTGCGAATAGGCGTTGGGAACATTTGATCTGACGACTGGGCGTAGATGCAGCTCGCTGCCAGGAGCAGGGAGAGCAGAACCATAGACCGTACTAGCGTAATCTTCAACCTTCCAGTTCCTTCCTTAAATGAACGAGCTTTGAAGTGATCTCGTAGCCCAAACGTGTGTGGGCGTTAAGGCTTCCCTCGTTACCGACCTCCGCGTCCGACGCCATTTCGGTACATCCTTTCTGCCGAGCCCAGTTTTCGGCGTTTCGAACAAGTTCGCGCCCGACACCAGCTTGCCGATGGTCGGTGTCGACGAACCAGCCTTCGAGATAACCGACGTGATCCGTATGGCAATCTTCAACGAACGGCCGGATGCTCGCCTCAAGAAACCCTATAAGCCCCGCAGAACCGGTATCGGCTACAAGTACCAGCTGGGATTCAGGATGGCTCAAAATGTCCATCATTTCCTCGCGATGGTCATTATCGTCGTTCTCATCCCACAGTAGCTTCCTGAGCCTGAACCATTCGTTCAGATCAGATTCGTGAACCGGACGCACGTTAAACTTGTCGGTGGGCATTAAACGCGATTCTAGCAGGGTTCCGGAGGTCTAACAATCAAAAACCGGTCCGAAGGCGAACCGGCTCCGAGCGTCTTTCGAAGTACTCGTTTACTCTCCGGACTTCGCCGATTGAGCCTTATCTTGAAGGAGCTCGATCGCCTTCTTTAACTGAAGGTCTTCGAGCTGAACTTTCGGCTTCTCGACCGTCGGGCTCGGAGAAGCGTTCGGCTGCGGGTTCTGGTTCTGCTGCTCTTGCTGATCGATCAATTGTTCGACCTCAAGTGCCTCGGGCGTGTCCGGACGCTTTACCTCGACCGAAGGCTTTACGCCCATAGATGCGCGATCTTCACCGAGGAACGGCTTACCGGTCGGTGATGCCCATTTTGCGACCGTCAGCAGAAGCCCGTCGCCGTTACGAAGCGGGAAAAGTTTCTGCTCGACACCGGCACCAAAGGAACGCTCGCCCACAACGTCACCACGTTTGCGGTCAAGGATCGCTCCGGCGACCACTTCACCGGCTCCAGCCGTGCCGATATCGATGACGACGTTGAGCTGTCCGTCAAAGATCGCCTTGGACGCGTCAGCATTGAACACTTTAGCTACGGAATTGTCTTTACCGATCACCCTCGCGAGTTCGCCGTCTTTGATAAAGAGATTAGCCACCGCGGCCGCCTCGTCAATGGTTCCTGAAGCAACGCCGCGGAGGTCGAGAACTATCTTTTGAACACCCTGCTTCGCGAGACTCTGAACGGCGTTCTTTATATCGCTGGCTTCACCCGTTTCGAGGCTGAATACTTTGACCACCCCGACCTTACCGGCTTCAACTTTCGTCTCTACCTGAGGAGTTTTATAGGGTCCGCGCGTAACACGGATATTAGTTGGCTTTTCGCCCGAGCGAAGCACTCTCAAATTGACGGCTGTTCCCGCATCCCCTGCGATCAACTGTTTCGCATCGTAGAGCGAAATGTCGCGGGAGGCTTTACCTTCGACGTATTCGATAACGTCGCCCGCCTTGAGTCCTGCCTTTTCGGCGTTCGACCCCTTTGTCACCGACACAACATAAAGATAAAGCGAAACCTGGGAAAACTCGGCCCCGATCCCGACCTTGTTTGATGCCTTGGCGGCGTTGAAATCCTTAACCTGATCAGCCGTCAGATAGGACGAATACGGATCAAGCCCGCCGGCGAGTCCGCGAAGTGCTCCGAGACGCACCTTTTCAAGATTCGGCTCATCGACGTAATCGTTCTGGATGTGCTGAAGAACCGACTCGAAGATACGCATCTGAGCACCCGAATCGTTGATTGGCTGCTGGGCACGCGTCCAAGGGCTGAGCATTCCGCCCACGACCGCATATAACGCAATGAGGGCTGAAACTCCCAGGATCGACATTTTTCCGCGAAATGACATTAAGGTACCTCGGTAGAAAATACTGCTAAGATGATACGCAACCCGCAGTTATTTGTTTGCCTGCGTGCTATATAGATTATCGGCTATCCAAACTGCATTGTGCAACGAGAAGAAACTATCAAAAGCCCCGAAATTACAGACCTTTCGAATTGCCCGCGTAAGGGCAGGATCTTGGCGATCGATCCCGGAACGAAACGGGTAGGCATCGCATCCACCGATCGCGATCAAACTATCGCGACGCCGGTCAAAACGCTTGCTCGAACCTCGTGGAAAAAGCTGCTTTCCGATATCAAAGAAACCATCTCAGACTTCGATGCCGTGGCCCTCGTGGTTGGTTTGCCGCTGGGTTTCGAAGGCGATGAAACAGCGATGACGGCCGAGGCGACCTCCATGGCCCGAAAATTCTCGTTGTCGCTTAAGATACCTGTGTTTCTGCAAGATGAGCGGGTTTCGAGTTATGAGGCTCGCGGCCGGCTGTGGAAACGGTCGGGAAGTACCCAGGATCTTCGATCCGAGGTCGATTCAGAGGCAGCTTCGGTAATCCTCGCGGATTTCCTGGACCGGCTTTCGAAACTGTCCCAGAGCGTCCCGGCGGAGGCAGGGGACAAATAAGTTTTTACTTCCATTCTTAGAAGGAACACTCGCCCCATCTTGCTCTATAAAATAGAAAACGTTCGAACTCCTGCGTATTAGAGCGTGGGAAGTTTTCGTATGTATTGCAAATTCCTCCCGATCTAACATCGTCGCGAATTTTCCGAAGATCGTAGTAACAATGATGTCCTGGGGCTTTATCTATCCGGGAATCATCCGAATCGTATTAACGGCTGCGGCCTTGACTGCTTCCTTGGAAAACGGATAAACGAGCGACTTCCCTGTTTTGTATGCCTCGAACTGGTCTTTGTAGTGGGGCGACTTTGGGTCACCGCTTTGGCCGAGGGGGATCGTGTGTCGTGTTGTGTCCCAGTTTCCGGGCGTGGCTATTAGGCGCATAGAGACGGACGATGCGACATTGGGGGTCTGACCGCTACCGAAAAGGCAGTCAGTTGGCGTAGCAAACTGGCCGCCGATCAGTGGGGCAGACACGAGCGGATGCGAGAGACGTGAAACCGAAACCTTGCCCCAGACCCAAGTGGCGCGATCGGCTCCGTAACGTTTTTCCAGGCCCGCGACCGATTCAGCATCGCAAGCCTTCATTAAAGCCGTGTAGTCCGAAAATCCGGCGGGCAGCCAAAGGGCCGACTTCTCCCGAATCGCTCGGTCGAGAATGCGTTCGCGGATAGCATATGCCGGAGCGGGCTTGCTTCCCTCGGCGATCTTGTTGGCAAGACATCCGCGGATCTCGTTGACAACCAGAGCGGCCTGGGAATCGGGGGACATAATCCCATTCCATCCATCGAGTAGCATAAGAGTCGAATCCGACGCGGCCTTTGTTTTAACAATCTCTTTCGCGAGATTAGATAGGGGGATGTTGAAGGAATCGAACTGAGCGGCGCCGACCGAGTCGGGTGTAGCTTTCTGATCGGCGCTCAACAAGGTAAACAGTCGACGAGCTCGCCAGGGCGTCGCGAAATCACGGGTAAGCTGAGGATATTTGTAATCCGTTCCGGCAATGCGCTGATTGGCGGTAACAATGAATCCGGCCGGAGGGTTGTAAAGGTTTGGAAGTTCGGCGTAGGGTATCAGTCCGGTCCATTCACCGTCGTTGGTCGAACCATCGTAGGGCAGCGAGCCGTCGCCGGTCCTTCGAAGCGGCACCGCTCCCGCGACGTGCCAACCGATGTTCCCTTTGGTGTCGGCAAAAACGAAGTTTTGCGAGGCTCCGCGATACGTCGAGAGGGCTGTATTGAACTCATTCCAATCCTTAGCACGGTTTAGGAAGAAAAAGGCGGCGAAATCGTTATTCTTCGGATCCTGAGCGGTCCATTTAAGCGAATATCTCTTGTCGCCCTCTTCGATAATGATCGGGCCGTTGCGCGTTTCGGTTACGTCGAGGGTGACGGGTTCGGTCGCGGGATTGAGAGGGCTCTTACGAACGTTGATCGTCTCTTTGCGGGTTTTTGCCGCTTCCCAGCCGGTCGGAGTCTTCACTCTCCCTGACGCATCAAAAGTTTCGAAATAGACATCCTGCACGTCAGGCCCGACGTTCGTGGCTCCCCAGGCGATATCCTCGTTATGCCCGAGGACGACTCCGGGAACTCCCGGGAATGTCACGCCCGCTACCCGCATCGTTGGCGATTCGAGATGGGACAGATACCAGATGCCCGGAGCCGTTGGAGCAAGGTGCGGATCGTTCGCAAGGATCGGTTTGCCGTCAGCAGTACGTTTGCCGGAGATTACCCAGTTGTTGCTGGCGGCGAGATCTTCGGCGAAAAAGCCGATGCTTTCGAGCGACGTGCGGCGGATGGCCTCGATTCGGTCGGCTGCCGCGAGTATCTCCTCAGACACCTTTTCTGCCGGTCGGGATTCTGCATCCGATATAAATTTGCGGACCGCTATATCCTTTCCAAAAAGTACCACATCCTGGTCGTGGCGGACATCGGTCAGTTCGTCGAACTTTGCTTCAGGCAGCGTCGCCTGAAGCGATGCTTTCAACAGGTCTTGCCGCCATGTCGAACTCAGGGCGTCGGCGAGGATCTTACCGATGATAAGCGAATCGGAAGGCGTCCATGGTTTCGGCTTGTACTGAAGGATCCGGAATTCGATCGGAAGCGTCGTGTCATTCAACGTAGCGATATAGGCGTTTACGCCGGCGGCGTAACTGTCGAGGGCGGTTCGCAGCGCAGGATCCAAAAACTGAATGCTGTCGTCCACGGTCTTCGCGAAGCCAAGCCGTCTCCAACGCTTGTCTTCTTCGAGAGTGCGAGTTCCTGTTAGCTCCGCCGTCTCGCCCCTCGCGAGTCGGCGCATCATGTCCATCTGCCAGAGGCGATCGCTCGCCGTTATGTAACCTTGAGTAAAATAGAGATCTGGTTCATTTGCGGCCGAGATGTGCGGCCTTGAGTAAGCGTCCCGGGACACGTTGACGGTAGATCTGAGCCCTTTTACCGAAATTTCCGCCTGAGCGAACGCGGCGAGATTGAACAGGATGAGGGCTGTACTGATAGCGAACACTCGTTGAATTAACAGATTCATATTTTTTTGAATAGGTTGAGAGAAAGGGCTAATTTCGTCCAATTGATCCGTTGGCATATGGCTTGCTTTATAGGATGACAGACGCAGTTTAGATCATCGCATGCTATTTTTCGAGTGGAGGAAAATATATATGAAAAGGAAGCTATTGATCTTGGCATTGATGGCAGTTTTCGCGTTCGTCGCGCTGCCGACCTTTAGTTCGGAAGTGAGCGCTCAGCGTTCGACGCGGGGTCGCGACCGAGACTACAACTCTTATCGAGGTGACCGGCGATGGTCAAAGAGAGGTAAGAAGAAGTCGCATTGGGGATATAAGAATTACGGCCAGTATCGCCGTACGCAGGTTGGTAACCGAAGGTATCGCATGGAGCGACGATATTATTACCGAGACGGCAACCGCTTTAGTCGGTTGGTCAGAGTATTTTTCTAAAATTTACGTGGAGTAGGCCGCGTTAGGGCATGGTAGAAACGCCATGCTCTAACTTTCGTAAACGGCGAGTTTGATCTCCGACATCTCGTCCATCGCATATCTAACCCCTTCCCGTCCGAAGCCGGACTCTTTCATGCCGCCGTACGGCATATTGTCGACACGGAAGATCGGAGCATCGTTGATAATGATGCCTCCATACTCAAGTCGATCGACGGCGAGATCGATATTCTTTTGATCGTTCGAGAATACGCCCGCTTGTAAGGCGTACTTTGAATTATTCGCCATTTGGATAGCGTCGCTGAAGTCCTCGAATGGCTCGACGATCACAACCGGAGCGAATGCCTCCTCGGCAACGATTTTCATCTCCGGATCTGTCGTAGTCAGGATCGATGGTTCGAGAAATGATCCATAACACGAGCCGCCGAATAGAAGTTCTGCTCCCATTGAAGTCGCTTCGTTTATCCAGCCTTCAGCCCGTTCGCCCGCGGCTTGATCGATCATTACTGAGATCTGAGTTTTCTCGTCGAGCGGATCGCCTTTCTTGAGAGCTTTGGTGCGTTCGATGAAGGCGGCGATCCACTGATCGAACTTTGACGAGTGAATATATACCCGCTGCACGGAAATGCAGACCTGGCCGGAGTAGGCGAACGCGCCGGTCAGGGTGCGCGACAAGGATCTTTCCAGATCCGCGGATTCGTCAATGATGACTGGTGCATTTCCGCCAAGTTCGAGCGCGATCGGCTTCTTGCCCACCTTGTTCTTGAGATCCCACCCGACCGCGGCGCTGCCGGTAAATGAGACCATCGCAATTCGATTGTCATTTACGATTCTCGGGATGTTCTCGACGTTGGTTGGGACGATCTGCAAAGCGGAAGATGGGAGACCGCTTTCGAGGAACACTTCACCCAAAAGGAGCGAGGTCAGAGGCGTTCGAGGGCTTGGTTTGATGATGATGGAATTGCCTGCTGCGAGAGCGGGGGCGACCTTGTGGGCTACGAGATTAAGCGGAAAGTTGAACGGTGTGATGCCGTAGATCACTCCGCGGGGAACACGGATCGTGCGACACCATTTTCCGCGACCAGGGGGCTGAACATCGATCGGGATAGTTTCGCCTGCATATCGCTCGGCCTCTCCGGCTGCCCAGGAGAAAGTTGCGATCGCGCGTTCTACTTCGCCGCGCGCATAGATAAAAGGTTTCGCCGATTCGAGCGCGATGGTCCGCGTGAACTCGTCCTTTCTTGACTCAATGCCCGCGGAGATTGCACGCAATCCTTTTGCGATATGGAAGCGCGGAAGGCTTCGCATCTTGTCTGCCGCCGATCTTGCGGCGTCGAGCGATCTCCCGATAAGGCCGGCATTCGCATTCGCGACATCGGCAAGATGTTCCGCGTTGTAAGGATTGTTAACGGCGAACGATTCGTCCGAATCTGACCACTCGCCAGCGATCAATATCTTTCGTCTATCCATTGCTCGATCCGCCTCAGATACGCTAAACTCCCCTACATTTAGGTTACTACTTCAGAGACTTGTATGAAAAAACTCAAGATCACCGTTCTATTTGGGTCCGTATTGCTGGCGATCGCGTGCGGAAACACTCCGACGAACACCGTTAGTTCGAACAAGGCGACCCCGGTGCCTGAGGCAACAGTCGCGGCGACGCCCGTTGACGAACTCGCTAGCGGGCGAGAGTTGTATAAACAGAACTGTGCTATCTGCCATAAGGAAGACGGTACCGGCGGTAAGATGACGATCGAAGGTAGAACGATCAAGCCCGACAACCTGACGTCCGACGAGATCAAGAAGTTCTCCGACGAGAAGATCGCGGGTTATATCGTGAACGGAGTGGTTGATGATGGAATGCCGGCGTTCAAGGACAAGCTAAGCGAGGCGCAGATCCGCGAGATCGTGACCTACGTCCGCCGCGGAATCCAGAAGGCACCGGCGATGCCGTCGCTCTAATTGGACCGAAGTTGCAATCGAGCCTGTCGGGCTTTAGAATTTAGTTTAGAAGCACCCGTAGCTCAGCTGGATAGAGTATCTGACTTCGAATCAGAGGGTCGCATGTTCGAATCATGCCGGGTGTACCAATATCTTTGAAAGCCGTCTCAAATGAGGCGGCTTTCGCATTACATCTCAGGGATCCAGAAGGTTCTTCCCTTGTCGGTGGTTTTCTTTAAACCTAGTTTCGGCAGTTCAGAATCCGGCACGCCGAG
>JBDSLC010000079.1:0-11283 GCA_039916585.1 Pyrinomonadaceae bacterium
GGCCGCGAGGTGATTCAGGTCCGCGTTGATCTGGCTCCGGGTGCGGCGTTTCCTAAGCATTCGCACCCCGGGGAGGAGGTGATCTACGTGATCGACGGCACGTTCGAATATGAGATCGACGGCAAGATCGCGAAGGCCAAGGCGGGTGAAGTGCTGTTCGTCCCGGCTGGCGCGATCCATTCGGCTAAGAATGTAGGTACGGACAACGCGGCAGAACTAGCGACGTATATCGTAGAAAAAGGGAAGCCGCTTATAACGCTACAAAAATAAGCCCTGTAAGACCCTTTCGGAGTGAAGAACGGATGCTTTGTCGGATAATCCGCGAAGCATCTGTTTCTGTACTTCGTAGACAGTGATGTTTAGGGCGCATACGCAGTTCCCTGCATTTAATTCCGATGTCTATACTGTTTGACGAAACGACCGCAAGGTAACGAGCCTCTTCGTCCTGCCTGCGATCGTTGTGCAATTGCTCGATTGAGGAATCTCTCCCTCCCCAAAATCCTCGCTGAGGATTTATTCCCATTGAATGCCCTCAACATCTGTTGAATTTTGAGGGCAAGGCTAAGCGATCACTCGATACAAGTGATGTCAAGACCGTGGCACTCCGATTGCCATAGGAGCGAGGGCTTCCATCGCCTCGGCCTCTCTTGGCGACCAGATCACTTTGTAGCCCCCTTGCTACGTCCCGCAACAAGTATTCGCGGGTCATTAGGAAAAACCATGCACACATCGACGCTTACAGATCCGGCTTTGGAGATCGAGATCTACCGTGAGCCCGAGACCGTTCTTCTCAACCACTTTGACATCGAAATTTTGGTGGAGAAGCCGCGTGTTTTGATCGTCGATGATTCGGCGACGGTTCGCGCGCAATTAAGAAGAACTCTTCGGGAGAGCTATGACTGCACTGAGGTCGCGACAGTGCTCGAGGCCTTCGAGGAACTCAAATCGGCAAAGTACGCAGTTATCATAGCCGACATAATAATTCCGGGGCTTTCGGGAATTGAGCTACTCCGTCGAGCGGTGGAGGAGTATCCCGGAATCGCCGTAATAATGGTTTCAGGGGTAGATCGTCCCCAACGAGCACTCGACGCCCTAAGGCTCGGGGCTTTCGACTACATCATCAAGCCGTTCGACCCATATTCGCTTCAGCTCACCGTAGAGCGAGCCTTGGACCATTGTGAACTTGTCTTAAACGCAGAGAAATACAAGGCCGACCTCGAAGCCCGCAATCTGGAACTGGCAGAGAGAACCGCCGAACTGGAAAACCTTCAGGTTCAGATGGTTCAAAACGCAAAGATGGCGTCGCTTGGCCGACTCGCGGCCGGAGTCGCACACGAAGTAAACAACCCGGTCGGATTCATCTATAGCAACTTGGACCTGTTGGAAAAAGATCTCACCGCAATGACGGAGATAATCCAGTTTCTCGATGCGGTGGAGCTGCCCGAGGGTATTCGAAGGTCGCTAGCAGCACTTAGATCACGACTTCGATTCATTTCTGATGGATCGCAGACTGGGGATATGATCCGCGACTGCATGGAGGGTGCTCAACGTATACGGAGCATCGTTCAAAACCTCCGAACCTTTTCCAGGTTGGACGAAGCCGACCTAAGCGCCTCGAATATCAACGAAGGGATCGATTCGACAATCCGAATCCTGTCTCGGTACTTCAGCAACGCCAACGTACAGCTATACCGGAATTTCGGAGATCTCCCACTCGTAGAGAGTTTTGCCGGACAGTTGAATCAAGTGTGGATGAATATCCTTGCCAATGCGGCCCAGGCCCTTCCCGCCGAAGGTGGGGATGTGACCGTTACGACAGTTCGCGACGGGGACTGGATCACGGTCGAGATCACCGACAGCGGCAAGGGTATGCCTGCGGAAGATCTGGATCGAATATTCGACCCATTCTTTACTACAAAGGAACTTGGTGAAGGAACAGGTCTAGGCCTCTCGATCTCCTTCGGGATAGTACAAAAACACAACGGAACGATCAGCGTTCGTTCCAGGCCCGGGGAGGGTACCACCTTTACTGTCCGTTTGCCGATCTCAATGAGAGGCGAGCAGGAAGAATAGCGAAGGACTTCCGAGTATCTCTCACTTTCTCCTATTAGACTTTATGAAACACAAATTACTGATCGTCGATGATGAAGAAGCAAACCTGCGCGCACTAGTCCGGCTCTTTTCGGCCGAATATGAGCCGATCGCGGCTAGTTCAGGAAAAGAGGCAATGATGCATCTGACGCAGCACGACTTCGCTATGATCATTTCAGATCAACGGATGCCTGAGATGTCCGGCCTCGACTTTTTGAAGCGAGCCGCTGACCTCCGTCCGCAGACCGTGCGTCTACTTCTTACCGGATACACTGATGTCGACACATTGGTCGAAGCGATCAACTCCGGCGTCGTGTATAAGTTTGTCGCTAAACCTTGGTCTAACGAAGACCTGATGCAGCTTGTTAAACGTGCGCTAGAGCATTTTGAAGCCGTCAGGAAGGGCCATAATTTTAACCACGATATACTACGGCTGAATCAAAAACTGGACGCGGCCAGCGAGGCCCTCGTACTTTTGTGGACGGAAAATCTAAGGCTGCGTTCGGCGGAACTCCTTGCTCATGCAGAACGAATAAGCCGAACAGCGAGGGCGATCTCCGATCTGCTGCCAATAGACGCTGAACAGGTGGAATTGAACGCCACGGCTGCCCGATTGTTTCCGATGGCATACTCTCCTGCGGATATTCCCAGGATCCTTGCAGGTGTCCCGTGCACCTCCCGCGAACTTGAGATCAAGTCGAATGAACTTGACGAGGCTCTTGCTCCGCTCTCAAGGTTGAGAGCGCTCGAGGACTTTAACGAGATATGCACGATCATTCGATTTGCCAACGAGTATTTCGACGGAAGCGGATTTCCGAACCGCCTCGCCGGGGAGAGCATACCACTCGCTTCGCGGATACTGTCGGCCGCTCGCGGATACGACCTTCTAACCAATGTGGATCTTGAGAATTTCAGGCTGACGCATGACATGGCGATCGAACATATGCTCCGTTCTCCGGCAGCCGTAGTGTACGATCCTTCTATTGTCCAGATCCTGGACCGGATCGAGCCGAACTTTGGTAACCCGGAGATCGTGTTTGTCCCCGAGTCGATTCCGATGAGCACAGTGGGAAGGAACGGTTGGATCGGGATCGATTAGCTATTATCGCCAGAACAACGGGTTCATCTCATTTTTAGGCAGCTAAAGGAGCTTGGCCAAGATCGGCACGCTCCTTTTTCTTTTGTTCGTTTTGCCTGGGGGCAAGTGCGCAGAAAAAAGCGCCCGTGTTGCGAACGGGCGCCGAAAGGATCAACTATGAGACTGCGTTTGTCAGTTGTGCCGCTTTGGTCGGATCCACGGGTGCTCGTGTTGGGTCCGCTGCTCTTCGATATTGATCCGGATCCATCGGTGGGATCGATGGCCCAATACCAGTATCGGAGGGAGGGAGAGCAGCCTGACTTTCAAATGAACTTTTCGGACTTAGCCCCGTTACGAATCGCATATACTATCCGAAGTAGGCCAGAGCGTGGGAACGGATCTGAACTACTAGAGACTTCTAGCGGATCGTCTTCGACATAGCCTGGTATGGAAACATTCCGAGAACTAGTAGGTCAGACCAAAGCGGCGATCTGACGAATATCGTAATGGCAACCACCGTGCCATACTCGGAAGCGAGCAAATCATTGAAATTCGGGGCGATAAGGAAACGAACGAGTAATTTTGTCTATCCAAATTTTCCGCACATGGGAAGAATGGAACCTGGCCACGCTCAATTCGTTTGAAGTTGGGCGGATCTCATAACCGCGCCGCAATCTCGCTTCACATAACGAAACAGAGTAAAATTTAACTTAGCGATCCTTAAATATGTAAGCTATACGCCCGATCCCATACATGAGTATAGTCACCGAAAAATACGCATTGGTCGTCGATGACGAACCTAAGATACGGACGCTGATCTCACGAATTCTCGAGACGCACGATTGGTCCGTTACGGCGTGCTCGTCAGCTGAGGAAGCCATTTCTCTAATATCGCTTTATCCGTGGCAGTTAGTCTTCTGTGACGTGGTGCTCGGCGGTACAAATGGCTACGAGGTACTTCGCCGCTTCTCAGTTGATTGCCCAAAGGCTCAGTTCATCCTAATGACTGGCCACGGTTCCGGGGCAGGCGCTCTGGATGCGACGGCGATCGGTGCACACGACTATCTTTCAAAGCCCTTCTCTGTGGACCAGATCTTGGGAGTGTCACAAGCTCTTGGAACGCGCCTTGCATCCGAGGAAGCAGTAGGGGAGACGACGAGCACAGAGCCGGCCGGGTACGAGTCCGATCTTGGATTGATCGGAAACAGCCCAGAGTTCATTCGGTGCCTTAAATTAGTTGGTCGCGTAGCACCGACCGACCTACCCGTCCTGATAAGCGGCGATTCTGGTACGGGAAAGGAGGTCGTCGCTCGGGCGATCCATAGGAGAAGTTCTAGAGCAGAAGGCCCTTTCGTGCCGGTGAATTGCGGAGCTATTCCGGTCGAACTGATCGAATCGGAACTGTTCGGACACACGAAGGGATCGTTTACGGGGGCAGATCGTGAACGCCCCGGCCTATGGGAAGAGGCCGACGGCGGTACGATCTTCCTGGACGAGATCACTGAAACAGGGCCGCTGTTTCAGGTAAAGCTCCTGAGAGCTTTGCAGGAACGCGAGATTCGCCGGGTCGGATCGAACAAAAGCATTTCGGTCGATGTGCGAATCATTGCGGCGACCAATAGAAATATTGAAGATCAGGTGAAGGCCGGCGGATTCCGTCAGGATCTGATGTATCGGCTCAACGTTATCTCGATCGAATTGCCACGATTGAGAGACCGTAAACAAGATATTATTCTGCTTGCTGAACATTTTGTGAGAGCGAGCGGCAAGCCTGTTACGAAGATCTCTCAAGAGGCTTCTGAGATCCTCATAGGTCATCGATGGGACGGCAATATCCGGGAACTCGAAAACGCGATCCTTGGAGCTGTAGCACTCGCCGATCAAGTGATATATCCGGAACATCTGCCGAGTAAGATGCTGCCGAACTCGATCCCTCCAGTGGGCAGCACGCTTCCGATGGCTGAAACGATAGTGCGTTCGACGCTTGAGCAAGGCAATCTGGTGACCCTTGCGAAAATGCAGGAGCTATATACGGCCGCGGTTCTCGAACACACTGAGGGAAACAAGAATGCCGCCGCCCGCATTTTGGATATAGACCGAAAGACCCTGGTAAGGATAGCTAGCCGGACGCTGGATCAACTTTCGGAGTCTTAACCTCGAACTCCCATTTAGGTGAATGATATGGTGAATGCTCTGAACGCCAGCCAAGGCGGATGCGTTTGGGAAATCGACTCTGAAGACCGCATCGTCTTTTGCGATAAGGGTTGGGATATTTTTGCCGCTGAGAACGAGGGGGACGATCTCCGTTTTCAATCGATCGAAGGAAAGGTCATCTGGGATTTTATCGGAGATCCCTCTACGACCGATCTTTACAAGCGGATGGTCGAACGTGTAAGAAAGGGCGTGGTGGTCCGGTTCGATCTTCGTTGCGACTCGCCTAAATTGATCAGACTGCTGGAGATAATGATCAGGAAGATACCAACCGATAGAGTACAGTTCTCATCGCATGTAAAAAGGACCCAAGCTCGTGGCTTAGAGAAAGGCAGTGTCCAGGACACTGTGGAGTTTAATGATCCGCTGATCGTATGCTCTTGGTGCAGTCGCGTAAAGGTCGACGAACATCGATGGCAGGATGTTGACGTGGCAATGGGCAGTGTAAAAGTATTTGAGCGAAATGAAGTAGCACCACTGTCTCACGGAATCTGCGGCGATTGCCTTGCCGGAATGGACGGGCTCCTCACGGGAGCAAAACCTAAGCCGTGATGCGAGAGTCTTTCGCCAAGAGATCGGAGAAATCTTCGGCAGATACCGGGGTTGAATAAAGATAACCCTGCCACTGGTCGCATCCAAGGCCTTTCAAGACTGAAAGCTGATCCTCAGTTTCAACACCCTCTGCTACCACCTTCGCTTCGAAAAGATGTGCGAGATCGACGATCGTTCTGACGAACGCAGTATCAATTGGATTTGCGGCGAGATCATTTACAAACTCTCGATCTATCTTTAGAACATCAATTGGGAGCCTTTTGAACGCATTCAATGAAGAATAACCAGTTCCGAAATCGTCGATAGAGATCTTCACTCCTTGATCGCGCAAATGCTTGAGTTGTCCTATCGATAAAGTGAGATCCTCCATAATTGCTGTCTCGGTAACTTCCATGTTGAGTCTCTGGGGATCGTAACCGATCTCTGCAAGTATTTGCAGAAGGCGCGCAGAACAATCATTCTTCTGTAACTGCAGTCCTGAAAGATTTACTGCGAGTTCAAGGTCGAAGCCCATTTCCTGCCAAATCATATTCTGCTGGCAAGCTGCACGCAGGATCCATTCGCCGATCTTGTCGATCATTCCAATCTCTTCTGCAAGAGTTATAAAGATATCCGGTCGAACCATACCGCGGACCGGATGCTTCCAGCGGGCAAGTGCCTCTATACCGGAGATCGCACCCGTTTCAAGATCGATCTTGGGTTGGTAATATACGGCCAACTCGTTCTGTTCGATACTTCGCCATAGATCGGTCTCTAGGGCCATTCGATCCGCGGCCAAAGCATTGATACCGTCTGAATAAAAGACGAACGGGGCAGTTGTGGATTCGCGTGCGTGGGCGAGAGCAGCAGCGGCGTTCTTGATCAGGGTACCGACGTCATTACCGTCATTCGGGTGAAGACTGATACCTATTCTTGAATTAAGGTGAAGTTCACTCTCCTTCCACTTGAACGACTTCCCGAGCTCTTCGATCAATCTTCCGGCGAGATGAACGCAATAACTTGGAGTTGTGTCAGGAATTAGTATTGCAAAAAGATCGCCGTCGATCCGGCCTAGCGTGGATGTTGATGTGGGCTGGACAAGCCTAAGAATTCTCTGGGCGACGTCCAGCAGGATCGTACTAGCCGATTCGGGGCCCAAAGTTTCGCGGAGTGACTGAAGCCTATCGATCGAAACCAGAAGAACTGCATTTTGAGTGTCTCCCGTACTGTTCAGGAGTATCTGACCCAGTCTATCTTCGAACAATGCCCGATTTGGAAGACTAGTAAGGGAGTCGTGATAGGTCAAAAACTGCAGTCGGGCTGTTCGCTCTTCCACCAGCTTCTCGAGCTCCAGTTCATGCTTGTGATTTTCAACCAGAAGTTCGTGATGAGCTATCGCCCGTGAAGCCGCGGCAACAACATGATCAATATCGAATGGCTTTCTCAAGTAATCGAATGCGCCCTTTCGCATAGCGTCGATCGGCGAATCAAGTGTGAGATTTCCGCTTATAACCATAACGACAGTATCGGGCGAACGCGCATGAACGTGGGGAATTAGTTCGACTCCGCTCATTCCGCCCAGATTAATGTCGCTTACTACCAGTCCGAACTGCCTTGCGTCCAACTCAACAAGAGCCGCTTCCGCCGAACCAACCGCTACGCAGTCGAAGTTTTGAGATAGAATGTCGTTCAGAAGTTTTAGGACCGATGGGTCGTCGTCAACCAAGAGGATGGCGGGAGTCGGGGTTGAATGGGAAATCATCGAAACTCTCTCCAAAGAGGCATTCGAAATTGTGAAACGTAGAAAAGACGCGAGGTCGATCCATCCGTTCCTTGACGTTGGAAAAGTTTATGAGCAATGGACCTTGAAAGCAAATCAAATAAGGATGTCTGCGAAAGAAGAAACGAGTCGGAGGATGCGACTCGAAAAGTCTTGTGGTGACTTTTTAGGCAGAAGCCTTAGGATGCTCCGGGTGTGCGGATCGGTCCGGTTTAGGTGTTCGTCATGCCAACCGACTCGAGACGAAGGGTTGGAAACTACGACCGAACTATTCGGCGAGAACGCGGATGCGGTCCGGGGGGAGGCCTACCATACACTCGTCGCCGGGGTTTAGGCCGATGAGGCGGGTCACCATGGCCTGAAGGCTGAGTCCCGAGCAGTCTAGGGTTACGTAGGTCGACGGGCCGGCGAATTGGATGTCCGCGATCCTGCCTCTGATCAGGTTGTCTTCGGGAAAGGACGCCCCGAAACTGAGGATGACCTGTTCGGGGCGGATGGCAAGCCATGCACTGCTGTTGATGGCTCCGAGGCCGCGGAGTTCGGTCCGCTGTGTGAACAGCCGGTGCTCACCGGTGATGGTTTGGAATTCGGGCAGATCAGCTTTCGTTGAAGTTAGCCGGCGGGCTTCGATAAGATTGCACGGGCCGGTGAGCCACGCGACCAGCCGGTTCGCAGGTTCGTGGTAGAGTTCGCTCGGCGTGCCCGCTTGCTGGATGTAGCCGTTCGCGAGTATCGCGGCCCGATGGGCTAGGAGTACGTCGTCGAAGGAAGTAGTTGAGAAGACCACCGGGTCTTTCCTCGATCTCAATGAATCGACCAATTTCGTGCGTTCATCGGCGTCGAGGCCGTTGAATGGTGTGTCTAAGAAGAGGGGGCCGTTTGATTCGCGGATTCGATCAAACCGCATCATGCCGGCCACGGTTTCGGGCCGAAACAGGCGTGCGATGAGCGATGCTTTGTTCTCCCCGAAGAGGGAATTGTTCGATATCTCCTGCAGAAGTTCGCGTTTGCCCGATCCGTTCGGGCCTAAGACCGCGAATACTTCGCCGTCGGCGACGTCGAACGAAACATCGCGAAACAACCACTGATTTCCGCGACGTTTTGAGAGATTGTTGACCTTTATCGGCATTATTTATCGATAAACGGGAACCCTGGGCGAGAATTAGCGTGCAAAGAAAAGTATGCTGTTGTCATCAATTTAAGGCAAGTATAGACTTATTTTGTTTTCCGGACGGGCGCTCAATATATAGTGCACTTAGGGTTTCACGGCGAGCGCGAAGACGAGTCTGACTTGCTTCATATATGGCAAAGAAAGGACGAAGTATTAAACGAAAGATCGCGCACGCCGCAGGTTGGCAGCTTTTTAAGCGTGGAGCAAAGATGCTCCCGTTTGGCGGTACTGCCGTTGCCATTATCCTTGTCGGCAGCGATATTAGGCAGAAGGGCGTGGTCAATGGTGTGATAAATTCGGCTATTGACGCCATTCCCTTTGTCGGACTGGCGAAGAACGGGATCGAACTTGCCCGAGGAAAGGATTTTCTGGCCGACAAGGAGAACAAGAATGGATCGAAATCGACCTAGGATCGTCGCGGGATTTTGTTTTACGGTGCTGCTCTCTGTCGGGTTGTTCGTTTTCGACGCGGACGGCCAGATAAACCGCCGCCGGACGAAATCTACGCCGACCCCGGTGCCCGTTCGGACCGGTGAGCCCGCGGTCATTAGCCGAGCCGACGACTATCCGACAGTCGTGATCGAGCCCGCTCCGGTGAATACAGATCCGTCTGTTCCTGCGTCCTCGGACGTGACCATCGAGGAACTGCGTGAACGTCTGCTGCAGCTTGAGTCGAAAAGCAGGATCAAGGATCCGGAGCAAAAGCAGCGTCAGCTAGCGATGAATCTGGACATTCTCACCAAGTCGGAGCAGCGGTCCGACGGCCTTCGCAAACAGCTCTTTGAGATGATCGAGAAAGAAAATTCTGTTCGCGGCCGGATCGATCAGATCGACAACGACATTCGGCCCGAGGCGATCAACAGTGCCATGGCGACCGTGGGCTCGCTCCGCCCTGAAGAACTGCGGGAACAGCGCCGGCGATCGCTTGCCCTAGAAAAAACAAACCTACAGGTGCTTCTGACGGAAGTCCAGAAGAACCGTACGAACCTGGAACTAAATGTTCAACGAGCCGATGCGCTGGTCGAGAAGCTGCGTGTGAAGATCGAGAAAGAGATCGACGCCGCGCTGATGGATGATGAGGGGCCGGGCGCGAATAAGCCGATCGATTGATATTGTTCAGAGTTCAGAGTTCAGAGTTCAAGCTTTAGCTGGTTATCGGTGCCGGTGGATGTCTCCTGGCAGCGGATATCAGCTTAAGCTTGAACTCTAAACTTATTTGAACTCGAAACTTATTTGAACTCTGAACTTATTTGGTTTTCTTCTTTGGGCGGTCGATGCAGTTTTTGGCGATCGCGATGACGGCGAGTGTGCGGTAATAGTTGTCGGCGATACTTTTCGCGTTCGATAGCGGCAGGCTGTAGTCGGTTTTGCTTAGGGTCCTGAATGTAGTTTCCAAATCGTAGCCCGGCGTGCTGAACGACGCTCCCATCCCGAAATCCTGCACTTTTATAAACCTGAGGACGTATCGAGTTTCGAGGTCCGCTTCCTTCACCTTATTGATCACGCCGACCGCGTCGGAAAGTTCGCTGATCGCGAACGAGTGATTCAGCTTCTCGTAAAGATTGGCGAGGCCGAGGAGTACACGCGCTTTGGCAACCGAGTCTTCGGCTTTTCGGGCGAGTGCCCCGACGTCTCGCAGAGTCGTGTATGCGTTAGCCGCGTCGTTGATGTCTGCGAGCTGTATCTCCGCGATCTCGAACCAGAGTACTGCCTGATGCTCGACTTCGGGAACTTTTGCCGCGTGGACGCGAGCGTCATCAAGCCGTTTCTCTTTGATCGCAAGCTTTGAGCGGAGAAACCAGAAATAATTGACCATGCTTGGACGGGCCTCGGCGTCGGCCACCTTGTCGAGCCACGGTTCGAACCGTTCGAATTGCTCATCTGACTTGAACTGAAAGGTGAGCATAGAGAGGAGCATCGAATCCTTTAGCCTTCCCTCGCTGTCGGCTTTCTCGAGTTCCGCGATCCGCTCATCGAAAGAACGGGTTCCCGCGGATCGCATTTTCTCTCGATCGGACATATTTTTCCGATCATTCTCGCTGAGCATCGCGGACGTTTTAGCTCGGACGGCTTGCAGACGCGGAAGGAATTGCGGGAACGTCTGCATTACGATCGGCTCCATCTCAGCGGCGGCGGAGACTATATAGACAGCCTCGGGCAGCCGGTTGGGATCTGGAGCAGCGGTGAAGTTTGCAGGGTCGCTGGCGAATGCGTCGGCTCGGCGGATGAAGAGGTCGAGGTAGCGCGTCTGCAGTTGCGGACGGGGCGTGTAGCCTTCGGGGACTGCGGCGATGTACTGACCGCCTTCGTAACCGAATATCCGCTGCGTGCCAAATGCGTAGGCTGACAGGAAATTGACCTTTCTCGGAACTGCGTTCGCATGCGATACGAGTAATTCCGAGTAGAGCTGATCGCCAAATG
>JBDSLC010000080.1:0-9553 GCA_039916585.1 Pyrinomonadaceae bacterium
ACGAGGGAAAAAACCAGAACTTTCAGAGACTTGTTCATTTCTTGATCTTGTAATATCCCTTATCGACGCTCATCCATTTTTCAGGATTCCAGAGGTCGGCACTTAGATCAACGTTCGCCTGAATATCTGTATATTCCTCGAGCGTCGTTCGTTTTCCGTCGACGTTAAAGACCACTTCAGGCGCCACCCAACCGCCTTTCACTTTCACATACTTATTGAATTGGGTCTCTTGGACGTTTTTCTTCTGCGGTCCTGCAAGCTGAAAAAGACGAACGAAATAAAGATTCTTCTTGTCTACCCAAACCTGCGGAGTCGTGAGGTCGCCCTGTTTGGCACCGACCACGTAAACGTCGCGTCCCTGCCATTTCTCTTCGTGGATCACCGATAGATCAAGGCCGATCCCTTTCACCTGCTCGATGGTAGTCGCCACCGGCTGTCCGTAAACGTCAAAACCCAGCACCATCAGCGGATGTACCAAAGGCCGCGCACCTGCCAGCTTTCCATCGCGAAACGAATGCACCTTGCCGCCGGTAAATAAGAGTCCGTCGCCTTTTTCAGTCGGGTCGAAGTCTATTCGGAGAGTTCCCGGCAAGCTCATCGCTTCATACCAAGTAGCCGCCGTCGACGTGCCATCCGGCTTGTAGTTGGTTGTCTTCTGAACGAACGTCAGCGTCTTGTACCATTTCCCTGCATATTTCTTATGCATCGCCGCGATCAATTCCTCGCCGTTCTTGATATCCGCAGCAAATGCGGGCACGGTGACGAGAAGCAGGAGCGAAAAGAAGAAAAGTTTTTTCATAGTAAAAGCATTACGGAATCGAGGCCGAAAGGGTTTTCGGCTACTTCTTCCGCACGTAAATAAAATCAAAGCTCGTCGTCCACGTCTTCCCTCCGTCGGTCGAGTTTTCTCCGTGTTGCCGGACGTCGCCATTCTCGAGCTTTGAGAACGTCATACGGGCGATGGTTTTCACCCCGTTCTGCACCGATTCAGAATCCAGCACCATCTTTCCGTCGACCAATCCTCCGACGTAATGTGTCATCAAGCCCTGATTGTCGACCCACGTCTGATGCCACTTCCCATCGCGGACGTCGTATACGTTAAAACTCTTCCCAGCCGAAACCGGCGTCTCCCAATTCTCAAAAATAATGCAGCTCGACAGGATCAGTTGAATGCTGCTGGTCCCGACCGTCACGCCCTGCACATTCTTCGGCAGCCACTCGCCGATCCAGAAATCGAACTGTCGAAACTCCGGCTTGTTGCGGCACGGGTTAGCAACTGTGTCGAGCTTCTTAACATACTCGGCGAACTTCGCGTCCGTCCTGATCGCAGCAAAATCCTTCTCGTCGTTCAGCGACTCCGCCGTGATACCGCCCAGCGTAAGGCTCCTTTCAAAAACTGCGTAGACCTTCTCTTTCTGTCCGGCACGAGCCTCCGCACGGGCCAGAGCAAGTGCAAAGGACGCGTTGGGCGAGATCGCCATCGCCGCCTCCAGATGCTTTACGGCCTTCGCAGAGTCATTCAGATTCAGGTAAGAAAGCCCGAGACGATAGTTCGCCCCGGCATTCTTCTCCTCAACCTTCACGATGCCCTCATACGCCGCCGCGGCAGTCTTCCAATCCTGCTTTTGATAAGCATCGTTAGCGGCTGTCCGCATCTCGCGCGTGATCGTCTGTCCGTTCGCCGCCGAACAGAAAACAAATAAGACGAGTACTGCTGTCTTCATTTCATCACTCCTTCGCCCGCCATTTTTTCGAATCGGGCTTCATCGCCTTCTCTTTCTCGGAACAATCACCCGGGTCGATGGTCGACGCCCCGTTCGCGATCTTCCAAGTGCCGTCGATGCGTATCAGATTGAATTGATTGATACCGCAATGCGAAAGTTTGTCGCCGTTAAAGAAAACATATCGGCCCCAAACCATCGCCCAATCGTTATGCACCTCGACCTTCGGATCGTACATCTCCTCGCGCAACACCTTCGTCTTGTCGGCGAACATGTTCGAAAAGGCCTCACCATTGAACGATTGGTATCGCGACTTGCCGTCACGTTGTTTGAACACGGCAGCGAGATCCGAAGTCGGCGTATGAAGTGCTACAATTCCCGCCGGATTCGATGCTGCCATTTCCGAAAATAGTTGATTCACAGTATTGATAGCCCCCTTCGCATCCTCGCTGTGTTGGGCAGATGCATTTGCAACACCCATCACGACGACCGCCGCAAGTATCAAAAATGTCTTTTTCATAGTTCTCACGTATTCCCTTTTCGGATCTCTTGTTCTGTGTGTTTCGGTATTTGTCTGTGTTTTCTGTGGTTCTGCCTCGGCAACGGTTAACCACAAACAATTTGGCGCGATCTCGTCGAGCCATCCGTCGCTCCTATGTCGTTCAGTCCTTATCTAGGTGAAGCATTCTGGATATCCGCGACTAATTTCCATTCGCCCGATCCGTCCCGTCGCCATACGTGTACGTAGTAGCCTGCTTCGCCATCGGACTGGTACTTTCCGTAAGTAAACGCAAGGTCGTTCGAAGAGGCGATCTTTCCATCAATGAACTCGAACTTCGTTTGCCTCGCGACAGATGCCAGACCTTTTCTATCCGTGATCGGCATTATGCCTGCTCGATGAATTCGAAACTCGCTATCGAGCCAGCCAGCGTAGCCCGCATTCGTATTCGCCGCGATCGAGTTCGATAGATCGGCGTCGAGCGTCTTGTAGTCCGTTGCATGCTTCTTTGAAACCCGGCCTCTAGTCGCCGCGGCAAATTTCGTGTCGATTCCCGCGACGGCAGACGGTACGTTAACACCCATATCGATCGCAACCTTCCACGATCCATCCGGCTGTTTTTGCCACACCGAAAAATACATCCCATGCCGCGGCGGACGCGGGTTGTCGCCGGTGTCCGTGTACAACACCGGTCCTGTCGTGTAACCAAGATCGCCCGCCGCCGAAATATCACCGAACATCGGCGCCCAGTTGAAGATCACCCTTCGCGGTCCGGTCGCCGGGGAAGATTTCAATAACTCCTCGCGTGTTCGCTGAGGTTCGGGCCCAAACCCGATGCCGTCGTCCGCAAAGTATTTAATGAATCCATCGCGAAACCCGACCTTCACCGTCTCCGCCGCAAAGGCCCTTTCGGCATTCGTGAGATCCGCCAGATCCTTCGAAACTTGTGCGGATGCCAGCCCCGCCAGCGCGAGAACAAACGTCGATATCACAACTAACTTCATTGCGTTGCTCCACTTGCCTGCTTACCACCGTCGAGCCGGCAGATGAATCCCCAGCCTCCGCCCAATTCGCTCACGGCGAGCATCAGCTCATTCTTCCCCTTCTTCAACGGCAGATACACAGCGTCATTTTCTACATCGACGATTCCCAAAAATCCGGGATCCCGAAAATATTGCGCGCTGCGTCCGCGATACAGGATCTTGCCGTTCAGAAACACACTGACATCGTCGCTGTAGCCGATAGACAGTTTCTTCACCTGCTCACGATCCGATTCGATCGAGGCGCGTGCATAGATCACCTTGGAACCGGGCTGCGGTTCTAGACGTTTCGTAGCATCGTTCGCAAACGTCACGCGCAGATGCGGCGCCTGACGATATCGATATAGGACGACAAACCCAGGCGCCTCCGCCTCGACGTCTTCCCATTTGATCTCCGAACTCTCCGGCCGATCCAGTGGACGCTCTAGGTCCCGAGCAAGCGCGTCGAACGCGGGCGATATCTTCCAACTTGTGATCGTACCTCGAGGCATCTGCGGCGGCCGACGCTCCCACGCAACGGGCTGTGTTTCGGTCACCTCAAGATTCGAAAAATACGTCGACCCGGTCAGTACGGCAAGGGCGAGCTTTCCTTTTTGCACACCGCTCTTCAGGTCATTCACTACGAGCGCGGGCATTTCCATATCCTTCACGAAGAGCTTCGCCTGAGCTCCGGCGATCACCAGCCGCAGATGAAACCACTCATTCTTCGGGATCTCGACAGGCGCAATAAATCCGGGACCGCTATAGATCTGCCAGTTCAAACCGGTGTTTAGCACGGGAGTATACTGGATCGCATCCGTCAGGCCGGATTTATGCGGACGCAGATACACCCATTCGCCATTAACATCGTCGATCCGAAACTGTATGCCGAAAAATCCGCGGCCTGCCGTAGTCGAAACATCTACGTCAACTACCCCGTCGCGTAATTCAAGGTCCTTCAGCGTCGCTCCACCTCCGCTTATCGAAAGAGCCTTGCGGCCCTGATATTCGACCGGTTTTGCGTCGCCTTCAAGCTCCCACCTCGGCGAATCCGGTGAAACAGTCTGTGCGGTCGTGTTGTGCACTGCAGCAAACCCGAACACTCCGGCGATCAAGGAGATCGTGACAAGTAACCGCACACATTTTGGTTTGGCCATCAGTTTGTCTTCACCTCTACATTCGATGGTTCCGACAAACGTTTAAAAGCCGCCGCGGTCGCCGGAAGTGTAACGTAATTTCTAAAAATGAACCCCTTGTGCCGCGAATCATCGGCAAATATCTTCTGCTGATCTGTCAGGTCGATCTTCGCCCGCACCTGCTCTACCGTCTCGCCTGATTTGTACGCCGCCCTCGATCTATCACGGACAGCCGCTGCTAAACCGATCATTTTATCGAGATAGTCATCGTCTTTCATCACGGGTCCGTGGCCGGGAATGTAGGTATGAGAGCCAAGGGCCTTCAGCTTTACAAGCGTCGATGCATACTCCAGCGGATAGGATGTTGAGCCCAGTAGCGGCACCGGATACACCATCAAGTCGCCGGTAACCGCGATCTTTTCCTTCGGCAAATTCACGACCAGGTCCGCTCCCGTGTGAGCGCGGCCGAAAAACAAAACCTCGATCTTTCGCCCATCCTGCCTCAATGCCAACCGGTCATCGACCAGGACGTCGGGCATGATGATCTCGAACGTGCTTGATTCAGCCATGTATGAGCTGACGAGCTTGATGTCGCTCGCATATCCCGCCCTCTCTTCGTCCGTGATCGCACCGCCCGCGATGCTCTCACCCTTTTCAAGACTCGCTTCCAGCATCCCGACGAAGCCGCGTCCGTTCTTCAACGAAGACTGCCGATCACCGATCTCGGCGAGATCTTTAAGCGTGCTCCGATGGCCGACGAATTTCACATTGGGAACCGCCTCGCGATACGCACGGTTGCCGATGATGTGATCCTCGTGCCAATGGGTGTTGATGACATACCTGACCGGCTTGTCCGTGATCTCACGAAGCGCGGCTATAACCTCCTTCGTGTATGCGGCCGTCAGATTCGCGTCCACGACGATCACATTGTTCTTGCCGACAATAAATACGTTATTCGCGTTGAACCAAAACGACGCGGGTTCGCGTCGGATGACCGCGTAAACGCCATCCGCTACCTTCTGAACGTCGAACGAGCGCTCGTTAGCTTGCTGCGAGAATGCAGCCGAAACCAATAGCAGAAAGATCACGATCGTACCGGCTCTGGAACGCATTGGTAGGGATACTACTGACCGGATCGCATCTTAGTTCAGAAAGTTTTTGCGGTTATTGGGACAAGCGGCACGAATTTGGGGGCGAGTCGTAGACAGAAAATGCTCGGAAAAGAATGGGTAATAAACGACGACGCGGGAAAGTCCCGGTAAGAAGGATTCTTTTCCTATTCGGTGTCTTCCTGTCTTTTTCCGTGTGTTCCGTGGTTTGCCATTAAAGGCCAACCACGGAACGCGCGGAATCAGAATATAGCTAGTTCTTCCGCGGCAGCTTCCCGTCCATCATCGCCGTCTGATAAACAAACGCCGCAATGATCGTCGAAGCCTGTTTCATATCATCCGCCTGAATGCGGTCGAAATTGTCCTGGTTCGAGTGGTGGGTGCGCGAGCTATACTCCACTTCATCCTGAATGAACTGAAACCCTGGCAGCCCGATTCCGTCAAACGGAAGATGATCGGTCCCGCCCGTGTTCGACAGCGTCACTGTCTTCGCGCCAAGATCCGAAAAAGGAGTTAGCCACGATTCGAACAGCGGTTTGATGTTGGCGTTGCCCTGCAAATAAACACCGCGGATCTTGCCCGTACCGTTATCAAGATTGAAATACCCGGCGAGCTTGTCGTAATCGGGTCCCTTCACCAGCGTCCCGTTCTTCTTCTCGCCAAAATGCTGCTTGACGTAGTTGGTCGAACCGAACAGTCCCTGTTCCTCACCCGACCACAACGCCACGCGGATCGTCCTCCGCGGCTTCAGTCCCGAAGCAAGAATGATCCGAGCAGCTTCCATTACAGCCGCGCTTCCCGCGCCGTTATCCGTCGCACCCGTTGAGCTGTGCCACGAATCAAGATGAGCCCCGAGCATCACAACCTCATCCTTCAACGCGGGATCCGTTCCCGGTATCTCGGCGATCGTGTTGTACTGCATCGGATCATCATCAAAATATTGAGCGTCGACCTCGACCGTCATCTTCGGGCTGGCTCCGTTCTTGATCATTCGAACCAGCCGGTTGTAATCTTCCGACGCCACCGTCACCTGCGGCATCATGTTCGCTTCGTACTTCTTGTTCTGCGGCTGGAAAGCCGGCGAGCCGACGATATCTTCTATAGACTTGATCTCGGTCGGCATTTCATACGCTACGTTCGCACCCTGAACAAACAACGTCCCGCCCGAGCCCTGTCCGCTGTTATACAACGCCACCGCGGCACCTTCTTCCTGAAGGAACTTAGTCCGCCGTACGTTCTGATTAAAACCGTCAACAAACTTCTTGATAATGTCTGCCGGCGGCAGTCCCGAACCGTCCGAGGCAGCAGGCATGGCAGCCGACGCCATCTTCGCGAGTGCCGCATCGTCATAACGGCTCATCAACGCCTTATCGACCGGCGGCATCGGCCGCACCCCCGATAGCAGAACGATCTTACCCGCGAGCTGGCCCTTGTACTTAGCAAAGTCCGCATCGGTTTTTGCGTCCAGATAAACGACCTCGCTCGTCACAGGACCCTTCGTGGAAGGCGACCACGCGTTCGGATAGGCGATTACCGGAATGTACTGCGGATCGACAACGGCAGCCGTAAACTTCCTCAATGCCCAGCCGCGGCCGAACGGCCCCCACGATTCGAGATGGGTATTCTGCATTCCCCATTCCTTCATCTTGTCGCGTGTCCACTCATTAGCGCGCTTCATATTCGGCGAGCCCGTCAGCCGACCGCCGATGTTGTCGGTCAAAAATGATAGCGTCTGCATATACTGCGAACGGTTCATCCCCTCATCGCGGATCTTGTCGATCGCTTCCTTAGGCGCCGAATAAAGCGCTGTCTGGGCAAGCCCGGCACTCGGGATCATGAACGCGAGCAATAACGCACCCGCAATAAACTGTCGTCTTAGCATAAAAAAATATCTCCGTAATTATCCGAATAAATGAATACGGACTAATTACGGAGTTGTTTACTTATTTGTTCCCTCGCGGAACCGTAACCTACTAATTACTGCCTATCACCGACGCCGGCAGCGGCTTATCGACCTTCGGCCGCACGGCACGATTCGACAACTCCCATCCGGTTGCATAAATCGTCTTAACAACTTTTTCCATCGAACCGAAATTGATCTTCTCTACGGAATCCGTCACCTGATGGTAATCCGCGTGGCTGCCGTCCATATAAAAGATGATTGGCACGCCCCTACGAGCGTAATTGAAATGGTCCGAGCGGTAGAAGAACTGCTCCGGATCATTCGGATCGTCGTAGCGAAAGTTAAATTTCAGATTCAGGAACGACTTGTTCAAGCTGTCACTCAGATCTCCAAGCTCCGTACTCATCATTCGCGAACCGATCAAGTAGATCTCGTCCGGCTTCGGCAATTCTTTGTTCTGCGGATGATTCTCGTCGCCCGGATTCTGGTAACGCCCGATCATGTCGACGTTCAACTCGGTGACGATCGACGTGATCGGCACGGTCGGATTCTCGGTAAAATAATCGCTTCCCCACAATCCTTTCTCTTCGCCGGCATGCCAAATGAATATCATCGACCGCTTCGGCCGGGTCGGACTCTCGGCAAACGCCTTTGCGATCGCCATCACACCGACCGTACCGCTGCCGTCGTCGTCCGCACCGTTCCAGATCTTGTCTGGCCCATTGTAAAACGGGTTCATCCCGACGTGATCATAATGAGCGCCGATCGCGACGTATTCTTTCTTCAGGACCGGATCCGACCCTTCAAGGATCCCGACAACGTTCTGCGTATAGACCGTCTCGCTCTTAGTAGCGACCGTCGCACTCACACGCTTCTCGGGCTTCAACTCGAATGATTCGAGCGCGTCGCCGGTAATCGTCTTATTGAAAAGTATGGTCGCGTTATATTTCTCGCCGAGGAACAGATTCCCCAAGACTCGGGGCGAAACCGTTAGTGTCGGTATGGTGATCTGCGGCTTCTGACTGCCGTATGAAACGACGCCCTTGTCCGTCTGGCCATAGATGGTCGCGTCCCAGTTTGCCATGTTGCCAAAGGTCGAGAAAGCGATCACGGCCTTTGCACCATTCTGCTGAGCGTAGTATGGCGGCGACGACCAATCGCCTCCGACCGGGCCTTTCAGATCGCCGAACGTGACGCCCTTCGGCAGACTGTTCACGACGATCACGATCTTGTCCTTAACATTAAGCCCCGCGTACGGATCGATGTTCTTCGACTTCACCACCCATCCGTTACCCGCAAAAACCAAGGAAGACGCAGGGATCGTCGCCGCCGTCAGGCTCGAGTAAAAATCCTTGCCGTAATTAAAATTCTCGCCGTTGATCTGCAGACTCGAATTAGCTGTATCGATCTTCGACTTCGTCAGCGGAAATCTTTGAAAATAAGTGCCCTCGCCCGCACCGGGTTGGATCCCCCAGTTGGCGAGATGACTGGCGATGTATCGAGCTGCGATATCCAAACCTCTCGACGGCGTATCGCGCCCTTCGAGTTCGTCCGAGGCAATGAACGTCAGCCAATCGCGAAGCTCAGTCGCGTTGATCGAATTCGCATTGCCGAAATTTGAAGAAGGGGCCGCAGCCGCTCCGGTATTTTTCTTTTGTGCAGTTACAAGTGCCGGGGCTCCGATAACAAATACAAAAATTAGAGCGGCCGCGGTTATGTGTTTGATTGCGTTTTTCATTAATGAAAAAGGGGTTTTATCTATATGACCCTATGCCGTGCGACGAATATTTAATTGTTTCATCTTCGTGCATAGTGTGCTGGTTTTCATATTGAGCAGCTTAGCAGCACGATTCTGCCTGCCGCCGGACATTTCCAATGCCGATTCAATGAGTTGTATCTCAAACCGGGCGACGTTCTCGTAGAAATCGATACCCTTTTCGGGGTCTATGTTCACCGGCATCGTTCGAAGCGTGGCTTCGTGCAATAGCGAACGAACTAGCGACCTAAGGGCATCCATTCTATCCACAAACTCCGTATTACCTCTGGGTGCGAAAATATGGGTTGCCATAATATGTACTGCCTTTTATGGCGGAAACCTGAGCGGCAGGGTATTTCGTCTTTTTCCCCACACGCCGTGTTTCGGCCCTACGTCCCCGCCACGGCTAT
>JBDSLC010000081.1:0-4174 GCA_039916585.1 Pyrinomonadaceae bacterium
TACGGTTCTATAATGGATGCTGCGGTCCTCGGCATAGTGGGACTTGCTCCCGTTCATGTTACCCGTGTCCCAGTTATTGTCGGTACCCAACGCGCCGCAGCTCTGTGCCGGGTCGCCAATTCCACCGTTCGCGCACTGTTCCATGATCGCCTTTGGAATTGCTTCCGGAACCGGCTCCAGTAAGGTGTCAGTCGGAGTCGACTTAACCGAGCCACCTTTAATTAGCCGTTGAGCATTCACGCTCGTGGCCGCAAACAGCCCTGTTACCGCCAGGAACAGAGCAAAAAACGCAATTTTCTTAAACATAATCGTAGTCCTCTCAATCCAAACTCAAGTCAAACGCGGGGGAATCGTCCTTGAGACGACCCGACCATTCCATTAAGGTATGTTCCGCTAAACAGCCAATGCCGTTCGCTTTCCAAAAAATATTCGAAAAAAGGCAGACGCCTTGGGAACGACGTAAACAAACATAGGTGAAACGATACCGAATGTTTAACAAGATTCGATGCCAAAGTCAAGCCTTTTCTGATAGTAAGTGCTTGCCCGAAGCCCTCGTTAACCTGTTGATCGGGGCGGCTTTCCCTGTCCAGATCGACTAAATTTCCGAGAGATCTTGTTAACAATCGATGGTAAGACACCATTCAAATTGCCTATGTTGGCAATATAGAATGAATGACGTTCTATTCCAATAAATTTTGCAAAAGTTATTGATATTGATGCGCGCAAAAAAGCCGGACCCTAAGATCCGGCTAATTTAGTTGCGTCTGGAAGGAATGATCATCTTAGCGTTGTGAACGTTGGCGCCTTCAGATCCTCCTGCAAGGTGAAGGTTTGAACGTTATTTCGTATCGGATAGCGGCCTGTCGAGATCGCCGTCAGCACAAAGAAGTGCTCGACTGACAGATTCTCGAACGTATAGTATCCAAATGTATTGGTAACCGCCGTTCGGAGCGTCCCCGTGGTCGCGTCCAGCAACGTGATCGAAATACCCCTGACACCACGGCCGTCCGGCGACATTACCCGACCGCTCACGATTGCCTGTCCAGCCGTCGGCGCGAGTTCATCGCTTGTAAAAGTACATTCGATCTGCTGACCTTCGCCCGCAACGATGGTTACACGACGGTTGGCTAGATCTACCACTGAACTACCGGAATTGCAGCTGATCGATGATAATTGCCACCCGAAAGATTGGGCCTCGGTAACAGTTATTGAGTTGGTCGAACCGAAGGCGCTTACGTTCGGATCTACGAAGGTGTTGTCGGGCTGGAGAGTGAATGACGGCGAAGCCAGATTGACGGCATTGAATGCGAAGGAAGCATTAGCGATTCCCTCTGTTCGCCGATTTGCCCGCTTGCGGATAGTTACCGAGGCTGTCTGTGCCGGCGGCGGCGTTCCGCCAAACCAGCTGTAGACCATCTTGTTCGGCGAGACCGAGTCAAGATTTAGGACCGCACCAACTGTCGCCGTACTTACAATGTTTTGCGAAACCGTCGCCGGGCTCGCTGTAGGATTCATCGCGAGGTATAGTGCCGCTACACCGGCAACGTGGGGGGATGACATCGAGGTTCCGTTCATCACCTTATATGAAGTGTCATCACCGTTGGATGCCGAAGTGATAGCGATTCCCGGCCCCCAAACGTCTACGCACGAACCGTAGTTGGAGAATGTCGCCTTGTAGTCGGCCGTTGAGGTTGCACCGACTGTGATCGCATTCGGAACGTTCGCAGGTGAATAGTTGCAGGCATCCGAATTGTAATTTCCGGCCGCGACGACCACTGTCACGCCGGCTCGCACCAGAGCGTTCACGGAACTATTGAGAGCGTTCGAGTTTCCACTCGCCGTAATGCTGATGTTCGCCACCGCCGGGCTAGCGTGATTATTCGCGACCCAATCGATTCCGGTAATAAGTTCAGAGACTGTTCCCGAAGCGGTGCATCCCATAATGCGAACCGAGTGTAGCCGTATGTTCTTTGCAACGCCCCAGGTGTCTGAACCGATAGTACCGGCGACGTGCGTTCCATGTCCAAGACAATCCATGTTACCGTCGTTGATCAGGTCAAAGTCGGAAGTAGCTCGTCCACCGAACGCAACGTGCGATGTTCTTATTCCGGAATCGATCACGTAGGCGTGGACATTCGAAGCATCCGTCGTATATGTATATCGAGTATCTAGCGGAGCATTGCGTTGATCGATTCGATCCAAGCTCCAAACGGGTGAGCTTTGAACACCCTCTGCTGTCGTATACGAATCCTGTTCGACGAAAGCCACGCGTTCATCCCGGCTCAGTGCCTGTGCCTGACGCTCAGACATTTCACCGACGAACCCTGGAATGGCTCGATTAAACGTATTCTTCACTTTGCCTCCGTATACATATCCGAGGTATTCGGAATTAGACCGGATCGATGGCTCGGCAACTGATTTGTCCACATACCGATCGTTGAGAACGACGATATACTGGTTACGCACGCCTTTTTCGGCACGCATGAATTTTGGGTTCTTTTGGCCTGTGACCGACTGGGGTGTGATCGAGACAAGCATTGCTGCAAATACAGTGACCAGGAAAGTAAGCGCGAATTTCTTCATTCTATTGCTCCGTTTGAGGTGGGGTGTTTTGTGAGGTGCCAGAGGCGGGAACCGCACTTGAGGCGGCTCAACACTTATGAGTTTAATCACTACACAACCAGCGTCAACACGTTTTAACACGCAGTGGGGATTTTCGGTCAGATTGACTGGGAATGAATCAATTCGTAAATTTTAGTAGAGTCTTTATCGGGCGAGGCAGCCGACTAGAACGAGAGGACGGGGAATTTTATGGAGAAGAAAATAGCCGAACTTAAAGGAAAGCGCATCGAGGTAAACTGTGGAAACGGTGTTGCGTTTTCTGGTGAAAATCTAGGTCTGGAAGACGGCGTGCTCACCCTAGAGGGCGATGGTTCGAAGCGGCTTTTTATTGATGCGGCAAAGATCGTCGTGATCAGCGAGGCATCGGACATGGCTGGGAGGCCCGGCTTTATCGCATAGAAAAAGCGGGCCTAAACCCGCCTTTTTCCCGTTTATGTCTCTGCAAAACTATCGTTCGAGGTCGGCCGGATTTGAACTGAGGTTCAGCTTTCGAAATCCTACGATGCGATCCTTCCAATAACCGTCAAATTTTGAGTAGGTAATGCCCTTGCTTGACGAGGCGTTATAGAAGCCATTCTCGTCTGCAACAATTCCCATGTGGCCTAGCCCGTTAAAGAACACTAGAGTCCCGAACCTAAAACGCTCGTCACCGGTAACCGTCTCGGACATCGACCAAAGGCTCCGAGCACTCTGACGGGTAAAATTCATTCCCGCTTCGTTAAATACTGCCCAGACGAATCCAGAACAGTCGTAACGATTCGGCCCCGTCGATCCATAAAGGTAAGGGATTCCCAACTTCGAATAGATCGAATTCTGCATCGATGACGTAATATCGGAGCTGAAGATAGATCGCGTAGCAACTACGGATCTTGCACCGATCGCCCGAGATGAAACTATCTTTGTTACTTTCGATTCGGCTGCCGGGCGTAAAACTTGAATTTCTTGGACGAGTGGTGGACGGTTTGTAGGTCTCGATTGGATCGAAGATGAAACTGGTCGGTCTGTCGCGGGTGAAATGGCTGGTTGATTCACCGGTCGGCTTGAAGTAGTTTTCACTACTCTATCCCTATCCTGGGCCGAGGTATTTATTGAAAAACCAGCGGCGACAAACACAAATACTGCGATCAGATACCAGATCTTCTTCAAATCTTTCAAAACGTATACTCCAGATGTAATTTTTTTGGGCGGGCTGAAAGGTGTAAAAACAAACACCAACGCGATTTCGGAGACGTCCGAAGACCGCAAAACCATTATCAAATTGTCTTTCTAATTTGAAGGCTACTATTTGAATGTCGTTCGACGGAAGGGAATGCACTTAACGGCAAGATATCCGTCCTCGACTAAAGCCAAGAATGAGACTAGCATCCGTGCGGGCGGAGTGCAAAGGCGGAATTCAAATTGACCGAATTCAGCCCGAAGTTCTGCACTCAAGAGGGGCGACCGCCGGTTATCGGAATCGCGGCTGAATTCTCGATTACGGACCACGATTCCGACAAAGCCGCCCCTCTTGAAGGCAGACGAATACTAAGAAGCACGGCTGTGGATCGCACGT
>JBDSLC010000082.1:0-10713 GCA_039916585.1 Pyrinomonadaceae bacterium
CGCGATCGCGGGTATCGGAGATGTAGTTCAACGTGTAGGTCATTTCCGTTGGTGGATATGTGGACTACTTTTCTTCGCCTCGGCGATCAACTATGTCGATCGTCAGGTTATTGCGATCCTGAAACCAACGCTGCAAGGCGAATTTGGCTGGACGGACATCGATTACGGCTGGATCATCTTCGCCTTCTCGACCGCCTACGCGATCGGCTTCATCTTCGCCGGCCGCTTTATGGACAGGGTCGGCACGAAGATCGGATTCACCGTCGCGATCATTCTCTGGAGCCTCGGAGCACTCCTTCACGCATGGGCCGTCGGCGTGGGAGAGATCGCCCTTCCTATCATCACACCGATCATTAACGGCGTTCTCGCAGTCGTCAACACTCTGATCACGCCGCTCGGATTCGCTCCGTGGTCGATCGTTCTATCAGTATCGGTCGCCGGATTCATTGTCGCAAGATTTGTCCTCGGGCTGGGCGAATCAGGCAACTTTCCGGCCGCTATCAAGACCACGGCTGAATGGTTCCCGAAGAAGGAAAGAGCCCTCTCGACCGGCATCTTCAACGCCGGAACCAACGTCGGAGCACTCGTAACTCCACTGGTTGTACCGATTTTAGTCGCGGTCTGGGGTTGGTATGAAGCATTCATCGTAACCGGTATTCTCGGTTTCTTCTGGCTCGCATTTTGGCTTTTTTTATATAAGCGGCCGGAAGCACACCCATATCTTTCCAAGGAAGAACTCGGATATATTCAAAGCGACCCGGCCGAACCCGTCACCAAGATCCCGTGGTCTAAGCTGATCCGCTATCGCCAGACGTGGGCATTCGCGATCGGAAAGTTTCTCACCGACCCCATTTGGTGGATATATCTCTTTTGGGTTCCCGACTTTCTCCAACGCAAGCACGGCCTCGACCTCAAATCGTTCGGCCTGCCGATCGCGGTGATCTATATTATCGCGGACGTCGGAAGCGTTGGCGGCGGGTGGATATCGTCGTGGCTGATCAAAAAGGGCTATACCGTAAACCGCTCGCGTAAAACGGCTATGCTTATCTGTGCCGTGGCGGTGATCCCGATCGTGATCGCGTCGATGACCTCCAGCCTGTGGCTTGCCGTCATACTCATCGGTATCGCCGCCGCGGCTCATCAGGGATGGTCGGCAAATCTATTTACGCTGACGTCAGATACGGTCCCGAAACAGGCTGTCGGATCGGTCGTCGGCATCGGCGGAATGCTTGGAGCAGTCGGCGGCATGGTGATCGCCCCGCTCGTCGGCTATATCCTTGCCTCCACCGGCAGCTACGTCCCGATCTTCATTATCGCGGCGTCGGCCTACCTGATCGCATTGGCACTGATCCAGCTGCTCGCCCCGAATCTAGAGCAAGCAAAGATCGAAGCGTAAGGCCCCGTTTGAAGTTCAAGCTTCAGCTTGTATCCGTTGCCGCCACTCATCTCGGGGCAGCGAGAACAAGCTAAAGCTTGAACTCTGAACCTTATCTTTCGAATCTGAACCAATCAATATCCGCTGTTCCCGCATCGTTGAAGACCCTCGGCCGCGTGAACACGAATCCGACCTTCGCGCCGATCCATTTCCCTTCCCGAGCCTTGAACGGCTGTCCGACCTCCGCGAACCGCGTACCATCACGACTGTAAGAAAATCTGCACATCGCCTCTTTCCCGACAGTCAGACGAAGAAAGAACTCGCTCTTAGGCACCTCGACACCATCCGTTCGCGTCTCCGCTGTTCCCTTATCCGCATCCTTCGCCATCGCCTGAAAAACGAATAGCTTCCCGCCGCGATTCTCCGCACCAATCAGAGAATAATCCAGTCCCATAACGACCAACGCAAACCGCTCGCCTTCAAATCTCGGTTCAAGTTTAACCTTCGCAGTCGCGGTAAACTCCTCCGCCGGAAACTTCTGCAGCAAGAGATTTGGCACGTTCCAAAGACTCTTGTAACCGTCGGGAACGCGAACGCTGTTTATCCGCAATACTCCACGTGTCGGGAATGGAAACGCCCAAGTGGCGTCCGGATTCCCTTGCCACTGCCACTGCGGCCCGATCGCCGATCCGTCAAACTCATCCGAATCCTGCGGGGTCGCGATCGGATATGTTCGTCCGACATTCGGTTTCTTATGACGCAGCACAGGATCGCCCGTACCATCGCCGTCGGCATCTTCACCGACCACCGGAAAACCATTCTTCCAAACCGCCGGCTGAAGATGAATGATCCGCCCATACGCACCTCGATCCTGAAAATGCACGAACCACCATTCGCCCGACGGCGTATCAACCAACGCTCCCTGATGCGGCCCATTGATCGCCGTCTTACCCTGAGCGAGCACGATCTTCTCCTCGTAAGGCCCGTAGATATTCTTCGACCGCAGCACCAACTGCCATCCGGTCGCCACGCCTCCCGCGGGAGTCGAAATGTAATAGTATTCGCCGATCTTGTGAAATTTCGGCCCCTCAACGGTCGGATGTTTTTCGTGCCCATCGAACACCATCACGCCGTCATCGAGAAGGCGTGTCCCGTCCTGACTCATCCTGTTCACGACAAGCACGCTCTTGATCCCCGAGCGGCTTCCCGCGAACGCGTGGACAAGGTAAGCGTTCCCATCCGTATCCCACAGCGGACTCGGGTCGATCCAGCCCTTCACCTCTTTCACAAGCAGCGGCCTCGACCATTCGCCACGCGGATCACCGGTCTTCGTCATGTAGATCCCGAAATCCGGATCGCCGTAGTAAATGTAGTATTCGCCGTTGTGAAACCTGATCGACGGAGCCCAAACACCGCCGCCGTGTTGAGGCTTTTCAAATACATCCAGCGGATATTGTTCGCGAAATACGTGATTTACGATCGTCCAATTGACCAGGTCTTTCGAATGCAGGATCGGCAAGCCCGGCGTCGCATTGAAACTCGACGCGGTCATCCAGAAATCCTCGCCGACTCGGACAACATCTGGGTCGGAATAGTCCGCGTGGATGATTGGATTCTTGTAGGTTCCATCGCCGTTATCGGCAACCCAAACCTTCGAAACCGCGCCTTGCGAATACACGTTCACCCACGCAATACCCGCAAGCATCGCCGCTAAGATCCATCGTTTTGTCATTGCCTATTTTGAGCCGTTGCCGTTCGCTTCTACTTCCATTCGCTGAGCCTTCTGCGTCTCCACAAGGTGATCGTGCATCGCCTTTTCGGCCGCCTCAGGGTCGTGATCACGTAGAGCACGGTAGATGTTGTGATGCTGTTCGGCCGACTCTTTCAGATCGGTCGCTCGCTTAACGGTCTTGCTTCGGTATTCGAACAAGATAGTCGCGACCATGTTCATCAGCGACGTAAGGATTCGATTTCCCGATGCTGCCGCCACGATCTGGTGGAACCGCATATCGTGAACCAGATATTGCTCCGGTTCGCTCAGTGATGCGTACATCCCCGCGATCTCTTCTGCGAGCGTGGTCATCTGTTCGCTAGTGACGCGCTTAGCCGCCATGCCCGCGATGCTCATCTCAAGTGCGAGCCTTGCCTCGAACATCTCGTCAGACGTAAATCCATGTAAAGCCGACAACATCCGCAGCGACGAACTGTCGAGCGTGGGCGATTCATCGCGCGCGGCAACAAAAGTCCCGGCGCCCTGTTTCGAAAAAAGAATTCCGACCGCCGACAGTGACCGGATCCCGGCTCGCAAAGTCGGGCGGCTGACCCCTAGTATCTTCGCCAGATCGCGCTCCGGCGGAAGTTTGTCGCCCGCCGAGAGTTCGCCGCTGTGGATCATCTCGCGAAGGCGTGCCGCAACCTCTTCGGCCGTCGAGCCATTTCGATTGCTAGCTAGGTTTTTGAATACTGCGGGGGTTTTCACCGACATCTTGTTATCTAGAACTTGTCGCAAGTTTACTCCACGCTGATGCCCCTGTCTAAGTACCGCAATTACGGCTGATTCGCCGCAAACACCTTGATCAGGATCATTGAAAAACCTTTCCCCGTGACTGTTCGCTGGTGGGGAGTTCCTCGCGGCACGACGATCAAGTCGCCCTTCTTGATGGCGATCTTCTGCCCGCCGGTAGCCGTCTTGCTACGCCATTCGCCGGGAGCCGTCTGATTAGGTTCGACAAGCGAACCACCAAGCATCAGCGTCGCGTCGCCACCAAGCACGTAATAGATATCGTCCGATCCGTCATGAACTTCGTGGAGATCATTCTCGCGCTTATCGTCGTGAAATATCGCGACTCGCATTTGAACGCCCGACGCAGGGACGATATCAAGATTCTGGTTTCCGTCCTTCGCGGCAATCTCTTTCGTGATATCCGAAACCCGCTGCTTCGACTTCACCACGTAAGGCCGCTTAGCCGTACTCGGGCCTTGGGCATTCGCAGAGACAACGAAAACGGCAGCGCAAAAACTTAGTAGAAGTAATTTCTTCATTTCTTTCTCGCCTTCCCGATCAACCAATGGCTCAGGTCTTGAGCAGCCTTGAAATTCTCAAACTCAAGCGGCAGCCGGCGGCCGTCGACATATTCGTTATACAGCCACGGATCGCCGATCACGAACACGGCTCCCTTGCCGTGCCTGACCGTCGCCATCAGCGTATCGCCGTTAACCGTTATCAGCGGCTTCGCGTCGCGGGTAAGTGCGAGTGTGGAAACTTCCTTTACAAAGATCTTCCTTGTATTCGGGAACACCTCGTTGCCCGGCGAGATGACGATACCGCCCATTTTGTAATCGTTATTGGTCACTTCGAACTTTCGATCCTTATTGAACTGCACTCCGAACTCTTTGGCCAAAATATTGAACTTATCGAGCTCCGCATTCTGAACGTCGTTCGCCATCAGAGCTAGTACGCCGCCCGCTTTTACCCAATCCGCGATCGCTCTTGCCGAAGCCGGCGTCATGAAATTGGGACTCGCCGTCTCTTTCTCGTTGTCTGGATCGACAATGATGTAAACGTCCGCTCCACGCAGGCTCGCCGAGGTCGGAGCGCTCGACAGCTGTCGTGTCGTCGCTCCTTGAGCCTTAAACATTTGGGCAAATGTTGAGAATCCCGAATCAAGCATCTCATCGAGCTTGTAGTGCCAAACCTCGTCGCGGCCGCTGAACTTGTTCTTGCGGATCTCGTGATTGAAGAAATCGTCCAGAACTACCGTCTTGCCGCGGCCCGGCCATCCGCGTTCGTAATTCTCCATCTCAAGCGCCGCCTTGATAGCCGGGCCTAAACCTTTCGCATCATTAACGCGGAGCTTTTCACTCATGTAGTAATCGTAGGAGCCGTCTCGATAGGGATTCCCGCCTAAGCCGGAAACCGACACCGTACCAAGCCAGTCGGTCGTGCCGTCGGCGTTCGTTTTGATGAATTCCTTCTTGATCCCGGCCCAACCGCGAACGGCGACCTTCATATGTTTCTCGGGGATATACCCTTCGCGCACACCGCGAGCGATCGCATAAACGAACATCGCCGAACCGGAAGATTCCAGGTAATTCTTATCCTTACCGCCGAGATCGAGAATGTCCCACCATACGCCGGACTTCGGATCCTGTACTTTCGCGATCGCCGTTGCGACACGGTCGAGTATCGATTCGAGCTCCATTCGCCGCGGATGATCTTTCGGAAAATGCTCGAGCGTGTCAACGATCGCCATCGCGTACCAACCCATCGCCCGTCCCCAGAAATGCGGTGACTGTCCGGTTTGTTTATTCGCCCAACGCTGCTCTTTCGATTCGTCCCAGCCGTGATAGAGAAGCCCCTTCTTTGGGTCTAGCGCATGCTTTTCCATCCACACGAACTGATTGGTGATGTCGTCCCAGTTATCCTCGCCGAACACCTTCGAATATTCCGCATAGTAGGGTTCGCCCATGTAGAGCCCGTCCAGCCACATCTGCCACGGGTAGATCTTCTTATGCCAAAATCCGCCTTCCTTCGTCCGCGGATGCGTCTTCAACTGCGAGCGGAAAAGCTCGGACATCTTCTTGTACTTTTCCTGGCCGGTCGAACGGTAGAGGGTCATCATCCCCATCGCCGGCGTGACGTGGTCGATGTTGTATTCCTCGAGATGATAGTCCTTATGCGTCCCGTCCGCGTTGATCCAATAGTCCATTCCTTTCTGGATGTGCTTAAAATACTTTGGATCGCCCGTCGAATACCACATCTGCTCGACGGCTTTTAGGATGACGCCCTGCTCGTAATTCCACTTCGGCGGTATTCCCGGCTGGTTGCGCTCATCGACCCATATCCGATTCATCGCGGTCGCAGCGAGCTGGTCAGAAACAGGTGCGTGTTGGCCGAAGGAGTCAACCGCAAACAGGACAATCAGCAGGACGATTCCGATCTTCATAAAAACTTGTTCTTCCTACGCGTGCGGGCAGAAAGATCTACTTGATCAATTTCCGCAATCCTATCTTGCTTGTGCCAATAGCCTCGACAGCCAACTTTGCGATCTCCTCAGCTCCCAAAGGAGAAAAATGCGTATTGTCATCGACCCCGTTCGGATAGTTAGCATTCTCGCCCGGCTTTAATTGCAGAAACAGTTTCTTTGACTCCTCAACGCCATACCGTACGATCAACACCTCGCTTAGCTTGTGCATGTCTATCAGCGGCACTTTTAATTCTTGTCCAACGCTCCGGACGATTCCCGGATACTCTCCGTGCGTGTCGTAAAACTTCCCGTCTTTATCGAACCGCCGCCGCATAACCGGCGTTAGCAGTATAGGACGGCCGCCTTTCGCTCTCACTTCCGTGATGAAGCGAATCAGGTTCTTTCGATAATCTTCAGGCGGGGTATAACGTTCACCTTTATCCTTTGAGGCATCGTTATGGCCGAACTGAATGAATACGTAGTCTCCCTTTCGAAGGTCGTCGACAATAGATTGCCATTTTCCTTCGGAGATAAACGTCTTCGTGCTTCGGCCGTTAGCCGCGCGGTTCTCGACGCTTACTTTCCCGGCCTTGAAATGTGCTTCTAGTTTTTCGCCCCAACCCGTCTCAGGCCGTTTATCAGCCGCCTTCTGGGCCATTGTCGAATCTCCCGCCATAAAAATATGAACAGGCCTCTTCTGCGCGGCCGCAACCAGCGAAGCGAAAAAGACAAAAACGAAGACAAAGCAAAGCTTCATAATCTAACCAGACGAGCCGTCAACTCTATGCCTTCATGACGAAAGCTCGGTCACCCGCTTTCCGCCGATCCTTACATTCTCTATCTTGAGGCCTTTCACATTCTTAACGATGCTCGGATTCTTTACCGAACCGAACGTACAATTCTTCATCGTCACGTCGTAGATCGGAGCGTTGGCTAGACCCTGTAGGTCCACCGCACGGTTACCGGTTTCACAGGTCAGGTTCTCCACAACAAAGTTCTTGACGACCGGCGTGTGGCTTCCCTTTGCGCCTTCCTCGTAGTTGAAATCGATCACAACAACTGCCTGCGATACGGTGCCGACCGTGATGTTCTTAAAGTAGAAGTTTTCCAGCCTACCCCCTCGCGAAGCGTTATTCTTCACCCTCAGTGCGATCCAAAGATCTGGACTGTCAAGCTTGCAGTCGTGAGCGAACAAATTCCGAACGCCGCCCGATATCTCGCTGCCGACCGTGATCCCGCCATGCCCGTCCTTCATCACGCAGTTGCGGATAATGATGTTCTCGGTCGGAGTATTAAGTCTTCGCCCATCGTTATTGCGTCCCGACTTGATCGCGATGCAATCATCTCCCGTATCGAAATAGCAGCCTTCGATCAGTACATCCTTACAGCTTTCTGGATCGCACCCATCGTTGTTCGGGCCATGGGTAGCGATATGCACGTTGCGAACAGTGACGTTCTCGCACAGCACCGGATGCACTTCCCACATTGGCGAATCGATGATCCGCACGCCTTCGATCAGAACATTCTTACATTTGTAAGGCTGAATGAACTGCGGACGCAGCCAATGCCCATCGCCGAAGATCCTCTCCTCCACCGGCGTGTTCTTGTCCATGAACTCGTACAACCGTGCACGAGCCGCACGCTGGCTCATCACCTCAGGATTCCCGCCATAACGCGGATTTCCGTGCCACTTCCAGAAGAACGCTTTGCCCTGTCCATCAAGCGTTCCTTCACCGGTGATCGCGATGTTTGTCTCTTCATACGCATAGATCAGCGGTGACAGATGCATCAACTCCATACCTTCCCAACGCGTGTGAACTATCGGCTCATAGGCCTTCGCGTTTGCGGCAAATTTCAGCGTCGCCCCCTTCGAAACGTGCAAATTCACGTTCGACTTCAGCCTGATCGCACCAGTCAAAAAGACGCCCGCCGGAACCACAACTCGTCCGCCGCCGGCCTTGCTAGCCGTGTCTATCGCCTTATTGATCGCCTCGCGGTTATCGAAGTCGCCGCCCGCCTTAGCTCCATATCTCAGAATGCTGAAATCCTTCTTCTTGAACACCGGCGGCTTGATCCTAGCTAGTATCTTCGGATACTCCGTCGTCCACGCATCCGCGTTTTGCCCGAACGCGAATGACGGAAGAACTGCGACACCCGCCGCACTGATAGCGATGTTTTTAATGAATTCTCGTCTCTTGATCATCGGCTCTCATTTCCACCCTTCGTTCTTCCCTTTTATCTTTTACTTTTTACCTTTTACTTTTTCGCTCCACTTCCAATAATCCGCCAACAGCGACCGCGGAGAATCGACGTACCAGGCATATCCATTCCGTCGCTCGGCTTCGATCTCCGACACATCGAATTTGATCACCGAATCGCGCCCGATGAATATCGGCTTCATTGTTTCGATCTGATAAAACCTTGCCCAGATCGGAGGAGCGGTCTTGTCCGTCGTGACAACGTGCTCGCCGTTCTTTTGCTCCCAGCGAATGCCTTTGATGCTGTTCGCCTGAAACCACTTCATCGCCGAATCGACTGCGTCGATAACTTCGGGTGATGGCGTTGCATCGAGCATCAGGAACCTTACTATTCCAACGCTTTCCCCCGCTGTTAGTGACACCGGTTCAAACGCTCTCGCCGAGGCAGGCCTCAAAGTGTTCTCGTCGTATTGAGCTGCCCAAACGGTCTTCTTCCCCTTAACCTCGACCTGCGTCTTTAAGATCATCGGTATCGCACGTTCCACGGCTTTCTCCGCTTTCAGCCGACGCTCTTCATCGACAAATAGATAGTCGTCCTTCTTCTTCGCGATGTCCCGCAGCACTCGAAGCACGCCGATCGTTGCGTCGTCGTTAAAGGTGATGTGGGTGTAATAACCTTTCTTCAGAGGACAAAATTGCGGCCAGCCGCCGTTCTCATATTGAGACACCAGCAGGTAATCGAGTCCCTTGAAGAACGCTTCCTTATATTTTGGAAAGTTATTCGGCGGCGATGATTTCTTGAAGCTCGCCGAGATCAGCCGCCCGAGATACGCGACCTGCGTATAGGTCGTCCGATTGTCGATAGTCGTCTCGGAAACATCCGCCTGACTGGCGATCAGCTTCTGCTTCTCCGCGTGTGTCAGCATCAACGCCATGTCGACGTTCTTCTCGAACCCGCCGTTCACCTTCTGATAAAGGATCACCTGATCGCCGATCCGCGCCGCCTCGTCTGTCTGATACCACTCCGGCAACTGCTTGAAAACCTCGCTCCACGTCACCAACTTCCAATCCGGCTTCGTTTTTTCCAGCCAGGCGTCGGTCGCGTTCTGCGGATCCCAACCGTCTTTTCCGCCCAGGAAATATTCGATCGAGAAAACCTTCACATCCGCATCGCCTAGCTTCTTGGCCCACGCTACCCGAGTTTCAGGGCTCGCCCCCTTCCCGGTGGAACCGTACTCGCCAAAGTAGGCGGTCTTCTCACGCTCGGGCACCCAGTGATGCCAGCCCTCGGGCCGTATCTGGGCGTCCATTTTTGTGTTAATGAAAATCGTCCGTCCGTAATCTCGCCAAGGCCTTCCGAGGTAAACCCCGTTGGTCGTGTTCTCGCTAGTGATGGTCGAATTCAAAAAGATAAAGCCGCTGGATTCAGTCCCCGCGAACCGCATCGGAGCGGCAATGTATCCATCTGCTTTGCTGTGGATCCGGCAATTGTCGAACGCCGCTGCGGCCTGGCCAAAGATATAATCGACATGTCCTTCGATATAAGAATCGCGATAATATTGCCGCCCATTCTTTGCATACAGCGTATCCTGCCAACCGAGAAATCGGCAGTTGTTAAACACCGCCCGATCCGCCTCGACCAGTACCGCAACCGCCTGCGATCCTTGGCCAAACGAATTCTCGAACGTCACATTCTCAGCGTGAAAGTCATGCCCACCTATATAGGTAGCGTATGCAGCCGACGTCGAGCCGGCTTCTTTATTGGATATCTTGAAAGTGAGGATCGTCTTCTCCGCATCCTCGCCGATGAACGAAACGTAAGGCTTGTTGGCGGGAACGCGGATCTGTTCGTCGTAAATTCCGGGCTTGATCTTGATCGTACAGCGGCTCTTGTTGTCTTCGGGTACCTTTTCGAGCGCCGCCTTGACCGTCTTCACATCGCCCGAACCATCCGCAGCTACGGTCACCGAGCACGCGGCGTCAACCGACAAAACCGTGCCCATCGCGATCAACGCGACAACGAATACAACTCGAATTAATGACACTTCTTACAGCCCCTTCTTCGATGTCGAAAAGCTAGAAAATGCGCCGCATAAGTTAACTGTAAACAGGAACGGTTATGCGACGCATTTTTCAAGTCGGCCTTCCCGGGGGCCGACTAGAACGTGAATCG
>JBDSLC010000083.1:0-14319 GCA_039916585.1 Pyrinomonadaceae bacterium
TTTTGTCCAAGCCGAGATCAATCTCGAACAACGGCTATTGCGGCTGGTTGCCGATAAGAACCCCGAGAAAGCCGCGGCGATCCTGAAAGATACGATCCGCAAGCGCCTTTCGAACGAGACCTACGAATCACTTAAGAAGTTGTATCTTTTGGACGAGGACGCAGGCCTTGAGCTTGCGGATGACGTCTTAAGACGGCTAAATTCAGCCGCGTCCATCGCTAATAACCAACCGGTATACGACCTCATTCAGCTCTCGACGAGTATCATCACGGACCACGTTCGTGCCAGCCCGATGAAAAGTATCTCGCCTTCAGCGATCCGGGTGTGCGATCGTTGTCGATCAAACTGATAACCACCTACATAGACAACACCGCCCGAATCGGTTACGTCCCATTCGAACAGCTCGAGCCGTTTGCGAAACGTTATGCTCCCGGCCATGTCGAAAGGCTGCGTAAAACTTCGGAGGCCGGGCGTTCCGGTTGGGGCGGCCATCGGCCGGCCGCGACTGACCCGGAGTATAACGAATTTCTGAAGTCGAATCCGTCCGCTGACCAAATGGTTCAGGCCGCCGGCAAATTCTCGCCGGATCTTCAGAGACAGATATATCAGAACGCCGCGAACAAATTCTCTGAATTAGGGCAATACCAGAACGCGGTCGCGCTTCTGGGCGATAAGTTCGAAGGGGATACGTTAGACAACGCAGTTAGCAGTCTGAATTGGTATTACGCTCACCATTTGATACAGAAAGGTGAGTATTACGCGGCCGAGGCGATGATGCTGGAATTCTACGAAAGCAATCGAGTCTCGGGCCTGACATCGCTCGCGCAAAATCTGTTCAACCGGAACCCCGCCGAGAATAAGAATCGGGCAGCCGGTATCTTGAGAAGAGTTCGAGGCCTGATGCCCGAGCGTCCCGAGAACTACAACGAAACCCATCAGCTATTCGCGCTGATCAATGCAATGACGGCGATCGACGCCGCCGATGCATTCGCCAACCTGGAGCCGCTGACTGATCACCTTAATACTCTTATCCAAGCGTTCGCGGCTGTTCGGGGATTTCAAGGCGGACAGCTTCGCCAAGGCGAATACCAGATCTCGAACGGCATGAACTTCGGCATCAGCATCGATCCGACAATATTCAAGAATCTCGCAGCCTCAGATTTCGAGCGCACGAACGCTATCATCGATTCATTCACTCGAACCGAACTTCGCATCTCGCTTCGAATGTATTTGGCAGAGAGTTTATAGAACCGACTTGAGCGCCTGTCCCGTGTACGACTTCTTTACCTTTGCAACCTCTTCAGGCGTCCCGCTCGCGACGATCTTGCCGCCGCCGGAACCGCCTTCGGGCCCGAGGTCGATGATGTAGTCTGCGGATTTGATCACGTCGAGGTTGTGTTCGATGACGATCACTGTGTTCCCCGTATCGACCAACTTTTGGAGTACATCGAGAAGTTTGTGAACGTCGGCGAAATGCAAACCGGTAGTTGGCTCGTCGAGGATGTAGATCGTCTTCCCCGTCGCTCGTTTTGAGAGTTCTTTCGCGAGTTTGATACGCTGGGCCTCACCGCCACTCAATGTCGTCGATGATTGCCCGATCTTGATATAACCCAATCCGACATCCAGCAGCGTTTCAAGCTTTTGCTTTATCGCCGGAATATTTTCGAGCAGCGGCAACGCATCCTCGATCGTCGTGTCCAGAAGATCCGCGATCGACAAGCCCTTGAACTTTACTGCGAGCGTTTCGCGATTGTACCGATGGCCCCGGCATACGTCGCAGGTGACATAAACGTCGGGCAAGAAGTTCATCTCGATCCGCTTCATCCCACCGCCTTCGCACCCTTCGCAGCGCCCGCCCTTGACGTTGAATGAGAATCGCCCGGCTTTGTATCCGCGGGTTCGCGATTCGGGGATCATCGCATAGAGCTCACGAAGAGGCGTGAACAGTCCGGTGTACGTCGCCGGATTCGACCTCGGCGTGCGTCCGATCGGTGACTGGTCGATCTCGATGATCTTGTCGACAAGGTCTAGCCCGTCTATCGATACGTGCTCAAGCGGTTCCACATTCGACTTATAGACGTGGCGGTACAGGGCCGGATAGAGAATATCCTCAACCAGCGTTGACTTACCCGATCCGGAAACGCCGGTCACAACGGTGAGGAGACCCAGTGGAAATTCGACGTCGATGTTCTTTAGATTGTGAGCTTTCGCACCCTTAACAGTAATTCGATGTCCGTTCGGCAGGCGACGGAGTTCGGGCACCTCGATCCTTACGTCGCCCTTCAAATACTGTCCCGTAAGCGAACCCTTTGTCGCGGCGATCTCCATAGGGGTTCCGCTTGCGACTATCTCTCCGCCGTGAGTTCCGGCAAGCGGGCCGAGATCGACTACGTAGTCTGCTTGCTCGATCGTCTCTTCATCGTGCTCAACGACTAGAACCGTATTGCCCAGGTCCCGGAGCTCGTGGAGCGTATCGAGCAGCTTCTTATTATCCCTCGGGTGGAGTCCGATGCTCGGCTCGTCGAGCACGTAAAGCACCCCGCGAAGCTGTGACCCGATCTGAGTCGCAAGTCGGATACGCTGCCCTTCCCCGCCGGACAATGAAGACGACCCACGGTCGAGTGGTAAATATCCGAGTCCGACCGCGGTCAGGAATCGCAGGCGATCTTTGATCTCTTTGAGTACCAATCCGGCGATCTTTTCCTCACGAGCGTTGAGCTTGATCGCCTCGAACCTTTCAACGGCTTCGTCAATGGGGAGCCACGCATACTCTGCGATACCGAGTCCGTTGATCTTTACCGCCAGACTTTCAGGCTGCAACCGAGCACCGTTGCACGACGGACACGGCACCGGGCCAACCATTTCATATAAGGCTTCGCGGGTCTTTTCGGAAGGAGGATTCTCGAGCCGTTCCTTCATCGCCCGCAAGGCACCTTTCCAGTCGCTTTCGTACTTGTAATCGCCCTGCCGAAAAGTTAGGCGCTTCTTCGTACCGAACAGAAACGCATTCTTTATCTCTTCAGGAAGCTCAGCGAACGGCGTCTGAGTCAGCACCTTACCCTTGTCGGTCGACGTTTCCTCGTCCGACTTCTTTTTCTTCCCTTTCTTTCGATCGCGGGCATTTTCTGAAGGCGGTTCGAGCTTATCGCCGTCAACGAATCGTTCGATGATCGCCATCAACGCAGACTTCAGGAACGTCGATCCAGATCGGTCGGCTCCGCCAAGGAACTCGATCTTATTAACCGGCTGACTCGGATCCGGAACGATCTTGTTCGCGTCGATCTCCATTACCGTCCCGATCCCTTGGCAACGTTTGCATGCTCCGTATGCCGAGTTAAAAGAGAACGAACGCGGTTCGAGGGTAGCGATGTTGATGCCGCACGTTACGCACGCCATCCGCTCGGAGTAAAGTTTCTCGTCGCCGTCGATGATCGATACGAGCACGCCGCCGCCGGTAAGTTTGAGCGCCGTTTTAACAGATTCGGTCAGCCGTTCCTTCACGCCGTCTTTGATCAGCAGCCGATCGACGACGACCTCGATCGTATGGTTCTTGCGTTTGTCGAGGTCTATCTCCTCGTCGAGCTGACGAAGGTTACCATCGACGCGAGCTCGTAGAAATCCATCTTTGTGAAGCTTCTCAAGTTCTTTCTTAAACTCACCCTTTCGTCCACGAACGATCGGGGCAAGGATCATCACGCGTTCGCCTTCATCAAGCGCGAGGATCCCTCCGACGATATTCTCAACCGACTGCCGCGTGATAGGTTCGCCGCAATTGTGGCAATGTGGCTGGCCGATCGACGAAAACAGCAGCCGCATATAGTCGTAGATCTCAGTGACGGTTCCGACAGTAGATCTGGGCGAACGCGAGACTGTCTTCTGTTCGATAGAGATCGCCGGACTCAAGCCTTCGATCGAATCGACATCTGGCTTCTCAAGCTGATCGAGAAACTGACGAGCATATGCCGACAGCGATTCCACGTATCGCCGTTGCCCTTCCGCATAGATCGTGTCGAACGCAAGCGAAGACTTCCCCGAACCCGACAGGCCGGTAATTACCGTGAACTTGTCGCGCGGTATATCTACGTCGATGTTCTTAAGATTATGCTGGCGTGCGCCACGAACGGTGATCTGCTCGATGCTCATTACTGTTGAAGATCCTGCCTATAGCCGAAACGAGTATTTTAGCAGTCTGAGGGTTCGAAGCAAACCCGTTGCAGGTGTGCAACGTTTGAGGCACGCGAGTTGAAGTAGAGATTCGAGTGTTCAGTAATGTATCGAACTGTTACGGAGATGTATCTATGAGGCCAACAGAAATGCAAGATCTGCCAGATTTACCGGAGCCCAAAATCGATCCGAATACTCCCGATTTTCCGGAGCCTGTGGATCCGTACCCAGTGGTTGACCCGCCCGCTGACCCTGAGCCGCAGCCGGACCCTTTTCCAACACCTCCCGAGCCGATCCCGCAATACCCGCCTGACGTACAGTTTTGAAGGGGGATCACACTAATCTGGTCACCGCGAATAGAGCGACGACCGAGATCACGATCCAAAGTAATACGCCTTGGAACAGCGGCCTCACCCCGACAGACTTTAGAGCTTGTGGTGTAAGGCTAGCTCCGATCAGAAATAGAGTGATCGTCATCCCTGCTTTTGCGGCGTTTACCAGCGAATCGAATATGCTGGGCAAGATGAATGTTGGCGCGTAAGTTCGGAAGGCGGCGGCTCCAATAAAGAGGAAGATGAACCAGGGAGTCGCGACCTTTGCCTTAGCCTTCGCGTCGGATTTGCGGTAAAGAACCGCAAATATCAGTGCGATCGGGGCTATCCAAAGCGCCCGAGCAAGCTTGACCGTGGTTGCCGTTGCCAATGCTTCGCTTCCATACGCTTGAGCCGCCCCGACCACCGAACTCGTATCGTGTATCGCTATCGCCGCCCAGATCCCGAATTGATGCTCGGTCAAACCGATGGCATGCCCAAGTGCCGGAAAAAGAAATAGAGCTATGGAGTTCAGAATAAAAACTGTCCCGAGCGACACCGACATTTCTTCGTGCCCGGCATTTATCGCCGGTCCAACTGCCGCGATCGCACTCCCGCCGCAGATGGCCGTTCCGGATGAGATCAACGCTGATGTTTTAGAGGGAACCGCCAGAAACTTTCCGACGAGAAAACCGAGTGCGAGGGTACCGAAGATCGTTGCGATCGTGAACAATATCCCATCTCGGCCCGCCTTCAAGATAGCCTCCAAATTCATTCCAAAGCCCAGAAGAACTACAGACGCCTGCAAAAGATATTTTGTGGGTTTGCCTGAAAGCTGGGGATACGGACTGCCAATCGTGAACGCAACCAGCAGTCCAAGTGCGAGAGCCACCGGCGGCGAACCGTACGGTGAGAGCAGGATAAGGATCAGAACGATGAAGACGGCCTTACGCCACATACAAAGTTGAAGTGTCTAGATGCAGAAGTGAAAAGGGCCAAACGTGAAAAAGTGAAAAAGGAGTTCGGATCCCGTTCATTTTTTCACCTTTTACGTTCCCACTTTTTCACTTTGCCTGTCCTTGCCTGGCGACCGCGTCTTCTGCTGCTTTCACGGCTTCGGCATCGCCGAGATAGTAGCTTCTGGTCGGCTTCAGATTCTCATCGAGTTCGTAAATCAGCGGAACACCGGTCGGGATGTTGCGGCTGACGATGTCTTCGTCGGAGATGGTGTCGAGATATTTAACAAGCGCTCGCAGGCTGTTTCCGTGGGCGGCGATCAGCAGGCGCTTTTCAGCCGCGACCTTCGGGGCGATCTCATTTTGATAGTAAGGCACAACGCGCTCAACGGTTTCCTTCAATGCTTCGGCACGCGGGAACATTTCCGGCGTGATCGCCGCATATCGCGGATCCTTCCCTAGCCAGCGCTCGTCCGCTTCTTCGAGGAGCGTAGGCAGCACATCATAGCTACGACGCCATACGAGAACCTGCTCCTCGCCATACTGTGCCGCGGTCTCGGCCTTGTTGAGTCCCTGCAGAGCGCCGTAATGACGCTCGTTCAGCAGCCACGATTTCGTCTCAGGGATCCACATCAGATCCATCTCGTCGAGGATTATCCAGAGCGTCCGTATCGCCCGCTTCAGCACTGATGTGTAAGCCTCGTCAAAGACATATCCCTCGGCCTTCAACAACTGCCCCGCCGCCTTCGCCTCTTCCCTGCCCTTTTCAGACAGATCAACATCCTTCCACCCCGTGAAACGATTTTCTTTATTCCACTGACTCTCGCCATGACGTATCAATACAAGTTTGTGCATATTACTAGGAATGCGAGCGTCCCGCTTGCGTGTCTCAATTATTCAATAACTTCTTCACTTCACCAACCAGATACAATGATCCGGTCACAACTATCAACCCATCCGGCCGCGTGATATCCCTCGCTCGTTCTATCGCCTCCTGGACCGTGTCGGTTTTCACGATCCGATCAGCGTCGATCGCTGCCGGCACAAATTCGGCAAGTTCATCACTAGACATCGCTCGTGAATTGGAAGGTCGCGTAAGAATGACCTTCTCCGCCCCCGGCCAAAGGATCTCGGCGATCTCGGCAACAGATTTATCGCGCATTGCGCCGAAAATGAGCGTAATCGGTCGTCGCTCGTTCTCATTAAGAAACTTCCTGAAAGCCCTCGCACCGCCGGGATTGTGTGCGCCGTCAAGGAGGACGTTATCGCCCATATATTCTAGTCGTCCGGGATGCCGGGCGGCTTCGAGTCCTGTGATGATCGCGTCATCATCTAAGCTTTCAAAGCCATGCTCAAATTGGAGCACTTTCGCGAGATTTAATGCGGTCTCAGCATTTTCGACCTGATGATCTCCTTTCAGGCCCAGGGTGATACTGGGGAAGACGTGGCGGCTCGTCTCAACCTTTACCGTGTCAGCGTCAACCCGTCGAACCGTCCATCGAGAATACATTTCGTCCGTGTTTAGAACACCCATCTCCTCGCAGCGACCTCGAATAACGGCGCGGGCGGCGTCGGATTGCGCACCGATGACCAAGCTTAGAGATGGACCGGTAATAATTGCTGCCTTCTCCGCAGCGATCGCTTCGATCGTCTCACCGAGGTATTCCTGATGGTCGAGGTCGATGTGGGTGATGGCCGCGATCTCGGCGTAAGCAGCGGTCACCGCGTCGTAGCGACCGCCGAGCCCGGTTTCGAGGATCGCGAGTTCAACTTCTGCTTCGGCAAACGCTAGTAGGGCCATCGCAGTTACCTGCTCAAAGTACGTGGGTACGCTTTCGAGCTTACCCTCACCAACTAAACTGTCCGAAACCGATCGGACCCAAGTTGCGAGGTGTGCGAAGTCATCCTCGCTCACATCCGCACCGTCGATCCTGATGCGCTCAATGATCGAAATAAGATGCGGCGATGTGTAAAGACCAGTGCGAATATTCGCGCGACGACAGATCGAATCCAAGAACGCACACACCGAACCTTTTCCGTTCGTTCCCGCAACCTGAACTTTCTTGTAATTGTTTTGCGGATCGCCGAGGGCATCCAAGAGGGTGGTGATGTTCTCCAGCCCAAGCTTCATCGTCTCGACCTCATTGCCGAGCGAATAGAGATAGGCTTCAGCTTCCTGAAAATTCACGATGCAAGCATTCGCCGGTGATAATTGATCTGGCCGAGGTGGTAGTTGAGATGGGTTGCAAGATGAACGACGAAAAATTCGGTCGTCATTGAATGGCCGAACACTTCGAGCGGATAGGTTGCCGCGAGGTCTTCCACGGTCAGCTTTGCCAGAGTCGCTCTTACGTCCGCCGCGGCCCAATCGATTCCGGCCAGCAATTCGCCGCGCGAAACACCGCCGTCCGAGAATTCTTTATCCCGATCGCGTATGTATCCGGTCTCGCCCAGAACCGCGCCGAAGAAGTGCCGGAGATTACCGACGAGGTGCAGAGTTAAATTCCCTGCTGAGTTAGTGATTTCGCCGCTCGTCTTCCATAGATCTGCTTCGATGGAATACAGTGCGATCTCTTCTTTCAGCTTTGAAAGATCGCGTTCGTAAATCTTTTGCAGAGTTTCGATCAGCATTACCGGGACATCATAAAATCTAGCATTCGGACGATGGTACCTTTCATCTCTCGCCGGCCCACTACCATATCGACCATCCCGTGTTCGAGCAGGAATTCGCTGCGTTGAAAGCCTTTCGGGAGCTTCTGGCGGATCGTTTGTTCAATGACGCGGGGGCCGGCGAAGCCGATCAGGGCTTTGGGTTCGGCGAGGATTACATCGCCGAGCATTGCAAAACTCGCAGTCACACCGCCGGTCGTCGGATCTGTAAGGACCGAGATAAATGGCAGCCGCGCCTCGTGGAGCATCGACAGTGCCGCCGAGATCTTGCCCATCTGCATCAGTGAGAGCGTTCCTTCCTGCATTCGCGCACCGCCCGACGCTGAGAAAATGATCACAGCTCCCTTGTCCTCCAGCGCCCGTTCGATCAACCGCGTAATCTTCTCACCAACGGCCGAGCCCATCGACCCGCCGATGAATGACATATCCATCGCTCCGGCATAAACCTGATGCCCGCCAACCTTACCCCCGCCCGAGACGATCGCCTCAGGCAGTCCCGAAGATTTCTTCGCCTGCTCGATCCTATCTTTGTATGGCTTTGTATCGACAAATTCCAGAGGATCCGCCGACATCACTTCCTCGTCGAGCCGCTGGTATTCGCCATCATCGAAAAGGTCTGCAAGTCGATCGCGGGCGGGAAATCGGAAATGATAATTGCAGTGCGTACAGACCTGGTGAGATTCGAGCAACTCGCGACGATACAGCGGATTTTCACACTCGGGGCATTTAACAAAGATGCCCGAAGTGTTTACGGTACGCTCCTCGTCTTCCGTAGGAGTCTCAATCTTCGGCTTATCGCGTTTGAACCAGGCCATAAATTCGTACGACAGGCTGCTCAGCCTGTCGTTTATGCGATCGGTAGATCCGGTTTACAAGAATCTAAGACTAGCACACGTCCCGCGGATTGTCTTTTGATCTTGAAGCTCTAGTGCCTGAATTTTATTTATACCAAAACATACAAGATTCGATGGTTCAATGGCGTTTTGTAAAAATAAAAAACCTGCTAGATTTAACACCTAGCAGGCTTTTGCGTCGAGGCTGCGAACTAACTAATCTAACTAACGAACGAGCTACCGAAGTAGCCAACTAACTAATCTAACTAACTAACAAACAGCCCCGACATTGGTAATACTATCAGATTAAGTTTTGAGCGCGCAAGCTCCCTAGAAGTTTTTTAAGTTCTAAACTGAGGCTCTGCCAGAACGGCCAGCATGTCGTTGTGGATCTTGCCGTTGCTTGCACAAACGGGAGGCCGATAAATACTGAACGGTTCGCCTTTATAGTCTGTTACCCAGCCGCCTGCTTCCTCTATCAAGAGCCGTCCCGCGGCCATATCCCACGCATTCAAACCCTCTTCCCAGAAGCCGTCAAACCGCCCGCAAGCGACATACGCCAAGTCGATCGCCGCTGAGCCGTCCCGCCTAACTCCACGCGACTGCATAAGGAACGCTGTCAGATGCCGTGCAAAATCCTCTTTGCGCTTGAAATCATATGGAAAGCCTGTACAGATCAGCGACGCTCCAAGGGTTTCAGTCGCCGAAACGCGGATCGGCTTCCCGTTGAGCGTCGCTCCTTGGCCTTTCTCTGCGGCAAATAGTTCACTCCGCGTCGGGTCAAAGGTCACGCCGATAACGATCTCACCGTGGCGTTCAAGCGCCACCGTCACCGCAAAACACGGATAGCCGTGAGCATAGTTCGTGGTTCCATCAAGCGGATCGATGATCCATTTCCATTCTGTCACGCTATCGAAAACGACCGCATTCCCCGCTTCTTCCGCCAAGATCGCGTGCTTCGGATAGTGCGATTTGATCCGTTCGATGATTAGAGCCTCTGAAGCAAGGTCAGCCTCAGTCACAAGATTGATGTCGCCCTTCATCGTTACCGTTGTTATCCGGCCGAACTTCTCAAGTAATAAATGCCCGGCTTCGCGGGCAGTTTCAATTGCAAAATTCAACATGGACTCTAATCTACCAAATTTTGATAGCCGCAAGAATGCTCTTCAAAAGATGTTTTTCGATCCTTTTGCGCGTTTTCGGGACTACTCACTACCTCATTACTGCGACGATCTCGGTCTGGTGTGGGGCTGTGATGATCACGTCGGGACCCTTAATGTAGACGTCAATTTCCGATCGCACGCCGAACTTGCCTGCGAGATAGATGCCAGGTTCGAGGGAAAACGCAGTTCGCGGGATCAGCCGACGCGAATCGCGGGTTTCGAGGTTGTCGATGTTCGCGCCGTTGCCGTGGCCTTCTTCGCCTATCGAATGGCCGGTTCGATGGAGGAACTCGTCGGCATAGCCGGCTTTCGAGATGACGCCTCGTGAAACGTCGTCGGCTTGAGCTCCGGTAATCGGCCTGCCCGCCTTGAATGCCTCGCGGATCGCCTTCAGCGCGGATTGTTGCGCATCAAACACGATGTTCCAGACCTTCACATATTCGTCCGGCACCTTATCGCCGACATAGCCCATCCACGTCAGATCCGCCGCCGGAGCCTTGGGCTTCTTCACCTTGGTAACGGTATCTATCAGCACAAGATCTCCGCGTTTGATCGGCGAGCCATGCCCCGTCCGCGGAAAATAATGCGGCGACGCAGCGTTCGCGTTGACGGCAACGATCATCGGCGAAGGATTCATACCCTCTTCGTCATACCGCTTCATCATGAACTGCTGCACGTCGTTTTCTGTCGTCGGGATATCGGCGTTGATGCGGCGTTTGATCTCAGCGAAGGCTTCGAGAATGACCTTCTGCATCTTCGTAGCGGCTTCGGTGTGCATCTGAAGTTGTTCGTCGGTCCAGACCGCTTCGAACTGCTGAACCAGATCCGCGCTCGTTTCAATGTTGATGCCTAAACTCCTGACCATTTCGATCGTACCGGCGTCCACTCGCGATATGTACGGCACGTCGTTGTTTGGCGAATACTGCATTATTATCCGCTTGCCTTTGCCGCCAACCGCAGCTCCGACCTGATCCTTCAGCAGGCTCCATTCGCGATAGATTAGCTTCTTGCCCGGCAAAACATCGATCTGATCCGGTTCGATGGCGTGAACAACCTTCACGGGCTCGCCCGTCGCGGGCACGTAATAAAACCACCGCCGCGAACCGCCAAGCCGTTCCGTCTTCAATATCCGCGGGATCAGAATGTCGCTGCCTCGAAAATCGTAGAATAGCCAGCCATCGACGCCCTGCTGTTTAAGGGCAGCCTGGATCTCGGCTATACGTAGAGCTTGGTCAGTCTGTGGATAAGCGGCGCTCGCTACAAAGATCACGAACGCTGCGGCTAATATTATTCTCTTAAACATTTAATAAGCGCCTATACAACTCGTTTTCGCGGCAAACCGAGTCAGTCAAGGATTTTTAGTCAACTCTTTTTCTTATTTTCTATTTCGAGGAAAGAAAATACGATCTATCCACGAATAAGAGAATAAAGGCGAGATTATTTCGAAAACGTCCGGTCAGCCAACTGTAGAAACTCCTGCACCTGCTTGTCCCAATACTTCCAGTCGTGGACACCTGGCAATTGTCGATATTCATGCGGGACCTTCTTTTCGACCAGAAGGCTTACGAAATCGCGGTTGTTCTGAAAAAGGAAATCCTCGGTGCCGCAGTCCAGATATATGAATGGGATCGTTTTCGCTTTCTCGGGCGTCATCGCTCGGATGATCCCGAACAGGTCGTTCGACCTACGCGTGTCCGATCCGACCGGCCCAAAGATGCCGTCGATCGTCTTTCCAATCGCACCGGCAACCGTCTTTTCGGTGATATCAGCCGCGCCCAACGCTCCGCTGAACGAACCGGCGAGCACGAACTTGTCCGGATACTTCAATCCAAACTTCAACGAGCCGAAGCCGCCCATCGACAGGCCGGCGATCGCACGATTGTCCCGCGTGGGCCAAGTCCGGAACTTCTTATCAACTTCGGGTATCAATTCCTGAACGATGTAGCTTTCCCATTTTTCCTTGTCGTTCGAAACGCTATCGGTGTACCACCCATCGCCGCCCTCAGGCGTGATGATGATTACCTTGTAACCATTCGCGTAATCCGAAAGTTTGGTCAGCTCCGTCCAGTTGTTGAAATGTCCGGTCAAACCATGGAGCAAGTAAATAACCGGATACCGTTCATCCTTGGCGACAGTCTTCTCAACGGGAGCAATGACGCGATAGGGCATTTCACGACCCATCAAACTGCTCGCGAGCTTATGTTCGGAAACATTCGCCGCGAGCGCCGACGACGGCTTTTGAGCCTGGACCGACGAAACGATGAAAAGTAAGACCGCGACGAAGAACATCCGTGTCCGCATATATTTATCCGAAGATCTTTCCAAACCAACCGCCCGTACCTTCTTCTTTCGCAGCGACCTGGGCGAGCTCCCCGGAATCGAGCCATACGCCGGTACACTTATTGCAGACGTCAATGGTGATCCCTTCGTAGGTAGTTTCGTAAAGGGCACCATCGCAACGCGGGCATTGCATGTCGGCATTCTTGCTGTCGTCACCCGAGATCTGAGATCTCATCCTTTCGAGAAGCTCCTTCTCTTTCCTATGAAAATACTCGTTCTCAAGTGCTCGTCCGCGCTCATCTAGTTCGATTGGCATTATGCGTTGTCTCCGGTTAACTGCTTTTCTCTCAAGTTAGCAGACCTAAGCCCCTGGTTTAAAAGTGAAGGAGTGAAAAAGCAAGCGGGTCCTCGCAAACTTTTTTCACTTTTCCACACTTTCGCGTCTCCACTTTATGACTCTGTCTTATGAACCGAACGCATACGTTGCCGGGCCTTTTTTGATCGCCGGATCGTCGGTTTACGTTTGAGACTTTCGCCGGCCCAGTCGGATACCTGCTTGAAAGGATGCCATTCAAAATTCTCAAGCGGCAGCACCTCGCTCGACGAATCGCGAAGCCGCAGTGTGCCGAATGCCACGAAGAATATGGCAAAGTTGAATAATGCCCCGACAGCAATGACCATCCAGCCCGGAGCAAGCCCTACCGTGGCGCGTGCCGCGAAGATCTCCCAGAATCGAGCCATGTCCTGAGGCGTCTGCGCCGGGATGGGCGACGGGTGAATGTATATCTTGAGCGCCCACGAGAGAGCGAGCAGCACGAAGATCCAAAGATAATTCGCTCGCAACCGGCGCCCGACCGCTTCCCATTCACTGATGGTAAAGTGCGGCGAGATCAGGTCGGCAGAGATGTGATCGGCCCATTCTTTGTCCGGCGGGATCACGCGATGCGATAGCATAGGAGCGAAATATCCGGTCTCAAGAACGCGTACGCGGTTCGCCCAAACCTCATAATATCGATAGCGTCGAGCCTCCATAAACAGGAAGATCGAGACGAGGATCGAGTTGATCGGGATCGCGAAATGCGGGTTGTCGGGCGAGCTGAAAACGAACGAAAGCGTCGCGCCGGCGGTGATCACCGCCCAGTTCGTGGTCGCGTCGAGCCGGTTGCGCCAGATGTTCGACCGCTGTATCTCACCGCGATAGAAGTGCACCATCGCGGTATTGAATTCCGCGGGCTGCAGTTTCTGTGCGATCGTAACCGGTGTCGATTGGGTCTTCTGGTTACGGCGGCGAACCTCATCGGCGAATGCTTTGAAGGCGTCAGGGACGTTGGTAGTATGTATGTCTTCGGTCGTGCGATTACTAGGCCGAACGTCGTCGCTCATATAGCGTAAAGTGAGAGTTGAAAGGAAACGGTAACTCTTTCAGCGTCATTATTTAGTTTACACCGATTCCGGCGCCACGCAAGAAAAATGCCCGTAAACGACGAACAATTAATGCAAATGGCACTCGTCGAGGCGGTATCAGCACGCGACCTGGGCGAAGTGCCGATCGGCGCAGTCATTGTGGACGTCGACGGAAAGATCCTTGCCGCCGCCTCGAATCGGACGATCACGAACAGCGACCCGACGGCCCATGCCGAGATACTGGCACTCCGCGTCGCCGCCAAGAAGGTCGGCAACTATCGTCTAACCGAATGCACCCTCTACACAACGATCGAGCCTTGCGTGATGTGTGCCGGTGCATTAGTGAACGCCCGCATCGACCGCCTGGTCTTCGGAGCACACGACGAACGCTTCGGAGCGGTCGAAACCATATTCCGGCTATGCGATAGTGACCAACTGAATCACCGAATGGAGATCGTTTCGGGCGTGCTCGCTGACGAATGCCGCGAGCTTATGCAGGACTTCTTTATACAGAGGAGAGGCCTGCGCCGAATCAGTT
>JBDSLC010000084.1:0-36380 GCA_039916585.1 Pyrinomonadaceae bacterium
AGAGTTGCGCGTCATGTCATAACAACAAAAGGGCGTTCGGGACAGCAGACTTCGCGAGTTGTAAGCGCTGCCACCAAGGAGCGTCGTTCAAGTTCTAGCCGCGAGAATATTCGCGCTCATAACTGTGGTCCGTGAATATTCCACTAAGGCTCGCTTGGAGCGGACGTAAAGTTACTGATTTCAAAGCGATTTCGAGGTTTTTAAAAGGCATATGCGTTGCATATGAACAGAGTTATTGCTCCAAGGATGGAGCTCAAGGAGCCACATATGACCACCACACGAATCAAACTAATTGGAGCGGCCGTATTTTCAGTCGGAATATTCGCAGTTCTCGGATTCAATTCTGAACCGGTTGTAACATCGGCAGCAGCACCTGACGCGGCGGCAACGTACAAAGCCCAGTGTGCCATGTGCCATACACCTACAGCTGCTAAATTTTTCGACCCGGCGAAGGCCGACGCGGAACACGTTGAAACCATCTTGAAAGGCAAAAAAGGCGAGAAACCGCCCTATATGCCGGGATTTGAAGCAAAGGGAATGACTGCGGATGATGCCAAAGCCCTAGCGGAATACATGCGAGGGTTGAGAACACCCAAAACTTGATGGACAAACGCATCCGGCGATCAACTCCGAACCCCGATCCGAATACGCTGGTTTGAACCGGCGCCGTCGGATCGGGGCGTAGCTATTTGCCTTCAGATCCCCGATATCTTATGAGCGAAGAAGAACCAAAACGTGCTGAAGAAGAACAACTCAAGCCAAAGGCCCCAAGCCTTCTCCGCAATTATGTGAGCTTTGCCGGCATCGCAATTGTGGCGGCGAGTTTCACGAGCATTGTCTTGCTGATGTTGATGGAGCTATCCGGCGGGACGGAGAATCCGTATACCGATCTCATCACGTTCGTTTTCGTTCCCAGCATATTGGTCTTCGGGTTATTGATCATCCTTGTCGGGGCAGCGTTGGAAAGGCGACGACGACGAGCGAACCCAGAAGCCGAGCTTGCTCAATTCCCCGTGATCGACTTGAACGATCCGGAACGTCGACGGTCACTCCTTGTCTTCATGATCCTCGCGTTTGTCTTCCTTTTCATGAGCGCGTTTGGAAGCTATCGTGCGTACGAATATACGGAGTCAGTCACGTTCTGTGGCCAGGCGTGCCATGCTGTAATGAAGCCCGAATTCATCGCTTACAAGGCGTCACCGCATGCAAAGGTTCGCTGCGTCGAATGTCATGTGGGCGGCGGCGCGGAGTGGTACGTTCGCTCGAAGTTTTCGGGAATGCGGCAACTCTACGGCGTTATCACGAACGACTACAACAAACCGATCCAAACCCCCGTTCATAACATGCGCTCGGCAACCGAGACATGCCAGAAATGCCATTGGTCCGAGAAGTTTCACGGCGATCAGTTAAAGGTATTCAATCACTACGGTTATGACGAAAAGAGTTCGTTGAACCAGACCCGAATGCTGATAAAGGTCGGCGGAGGCAGTTCAGAAGGCGGACAAACGGGTGGGATCCACTGGCACATGAATGTTGCGAATGAGATAACTTACGTCGCCGCTGACGATAAGCTTCAGAACATCCCATGGGTCAGAATGAAGGGGCCCGACGGCAAGGTAGTCGAATATACGGCGAAAGATCCTTCGCTTTCATCGTCGCAGATCGACCAGGCTCCAAAGCGGACGATGAACTGCATCGATTGCCACAACCGCCCCACCCACATCTATCTTTCGCCGAACCAGGCCGTGGATGACGCTCTGACGGCGAGTCGACTTGATGTCACTCTACCGTACATCAAGATGAAGGCCGTAGAGGTTCTCTCGAAACCGTATTCAACGAATGATGAGGCAATAAATACTATCGCCGCCGATCTCAATTCTTACTACCAGACCAACCATTCCGATGTTTACGGTTCGCGCGGCGAAGCAGTAACCGCCGCTATCACTGAAGTTCAGCGGATCTATCAAACGTACTTCTTCCCCGAGATGAAGACGAATTGGTCGACCCACGCAAACAACATTGGGCACTTTAATGCTCAGGGGTGTTTTCGCTGTCACGACGGCCAGCATTTCAGTAAAGAAGGGAAAGTCATTCGGAATGAATGCAGCATTTGCCACACGACCATCGACCAGACATTCGGCGGGAAAACCATTACTGCTAGTGAGGGGGCGTTTCAACACCCAGTGAACTTGGGTGATAAGAACACATTTCAATGTGCGGCGTGCCATAAGGGCGATCGAACTTTCAAGCATCCGCTGAACCTTGGGGACATCTCGCAGTTTCAGTGCGTCGACTGTCATAAGGGGACGTACGAAAAGGTGAAGTTTTGAATGGGTGGATGCCGCTGGTTAAATGCTTTGCATCAGGCGAGTAGTTGTAGCTATGCCGTGCGTTTATGACAAGCGGTACACTGCATAGTCGTCGGACCTTTAAGAGCCTTATTCTGTTTCACCGCTTCGGTGTGACAGCCTGCGCAGTTTCGATGGAAGGCTTGCTGATTCGTAAGCGAGATCATCGCCGTACTAGATTCGTGTTTGATCTCCGGAATAGCGGATAGAAGCTTGGGTGTCTCGCCGGCTCGAGCATGGCACTCTCGGCATGCGGCTACGCCGGCGGCGGCAGGGTCTTTCGCAAACAACTCCGCGGTTAGCGTCGTAGTTCGGTCAGCGGGCCATGCGGTCCTCAGTGGCGGATGTTTAATTAGCTCGGTCGCCGATTGAGCAGTATGATGGCATTCGACGCAGGCGATCGGGCCCGTTCCGTCGATGCTGTATTTACCGCCGTTGTGATTGACGTGGTTAAAGGTGACAATACCGAGTTTCGCGTCTTTGCCGAGCAGGATCACCTCGGGCAGTTTGATGTCCTGCTTTACCTGGGCAGTCGTCAGCACACCCGTCGAAAAGTTCGATAATCCTAACACCCCAACTAAAGCAACAAGGCCGGTAACACCGATCTTGAGCGTCGCTTTTGCAGACATACTAATCCTCCGTGCATTGCCCTACCTGTCCGCACTTCCCTTTCCCAGATAGATCCGAACCGACATATATGGCATGTGAGCAGAGTAATTCTGCGACGCGAGGCCATAGATGGTCTGTTGCGGAGGATCTTCTTTGTAATCGTAGTATTGGTAGCCGATGTTCCAATCGACATATTTGCTGAGGCGGAACGAAGCTTTGACCTCCGGCGTTTTGAAGTCGATAGGATATGATCCGATGATCAGGGAAGACGCAAGGGGTGGGAGTGCGCGGTCGCCGTGGCCATTGTCCTTGTCCCATCGATAACTCGCGAACAGGCTCACTCGCTTATGCGGCTTCACTGTTGCATCGATAAAGATGTAGTTATCGCGTACAAAATATTGACTCAACCCGTCCGTTAGAACGCCATTGATGGGAAGTTTAATAAATGCTTCGCTGGTTAAGTTTACGTAGTTATACCCGCCTCTGAGATTGACCTCGTTGATCGGGAACCAATCGACAGTCGCGGAAAATGTCCGGCTTTTCGTATCGGTTATATAGCGGGGATCCGGACCGTTCGTGCCCTCGGCAGGAATCTCGTTGTCTTTCGAGATAAACGAGATACTCGAAGCCACTTTACTGAATCGCATACGGCTTCTGACACGGAAATTCGTAAAATCTGAATTCCCCGCTCGCGTGAAGACGTTATCCGCTTTCCCTTTCTCAACGTCTGCATAGATCGCCCAATTTTTCGTCGGCTTGATCCTTGTCCCGGCTATCACCGTATTCGTGGAATTCTTTGCGCTCTCCAACGCCGGCGAACCGGTCAATGGTGCGAGGTTAGCCAAATTCAGCCCGATCCACTGAAGGTCTATGTCTCGATGCGTATAGCGATAACCCAGATTGACTCCGACCCGATCGTTGAACTGGTAGTCACCTTCGAATGTGTTCGTATATTTGCGGTATCTTGTGACGGTAAAATTCGAGTTCCGGGTTAGCACATTCGTCCTAAAGACGATCTGTGCATAGAGATTCCCACCGCTCAGGTTGAAACCGTCATAAGAAAAGGTGTTCGAAAGGCGGAACTTATCCGCTATTCGCCAGGTCATTCCCAAGTCGCCTCGTGTTTGGGGCCGGCTGGAGTTCCCTGAGATCGTGTATTCATCCCGATTGAAAACCGGCGTTCGGTATTCAATAAATTCGTTCCACTTAAACTCATTCGTCGTCCAGGAATGAAGGATCTTCGCGGTGATATCGAACCGTTCGGCAAAGGTTCTTTGTAAATTGAAAACCCCAAAATGTGTGCGGCCCGTTATCGGGTTTGTGCGCTCCATCTTATCGATGTCGGTTGTGCTTACTCGATCACCTTCGTCCGGTGCGAGCAGCAAGTAGGACGTTCGGTCGGAGAAGCTTCGATATCCGTATGTCGCGGATAGATTAAATCCTAGTACCTGGCCGTCAGCACCGAAGCGGAAGTCGTATGCTTTCGCCCTTGCCGTCGCTTGGATGGGAAAGACCTCACTCTGGCGGCTTGAGTAGGTAAACGTGTCGCCGGAAAGATTGTAGGAGCCACCCAATCGAAACCGAATCTTCTGATTCTCAGGCAGCAGAACCAGATCAACGTCACCAAAGTTTCGACTGGTTCTGTAGTTGTGATAATTGATCTTGGTCTCACCAATAGCGTGATTGTTCAGGTTGTTGAAAAAACCGACCCTGCGAAAATTTCCATCGAGGCGGTAGAGACCAGTCTTTTCAACGTTTGTCCTGAACATCCCGCTTGGGTCTGCACCCCAACCTGATGCGATGAACATCGCGGAGTCGAAAGACTTTGATCCCTTTCGGTTGTTCTCGATCACAATGCTTGAATCAAAGACCCTAAACCCGCTTCGGTAGTTCAGATCGCTCCGAAACTTATTCTCATTTCCGTTGACATCAACCCATCGCCCCCCGATCTCGGTACTCGCTTTTACGGAATATTTTCCTTCTGATTCTGCCGAGGGTGAAGGGGAGGGCGACTGCGCATGTACGGCAAAGGAGAGTGTGATGATCCCAGCTGCGCAAGCGACAGCGAGTCGTGAGGTTCCTCGAAATTCAGACCGTCGAAAGGTGTTTTTCATCGCTTTGCCTCTATCTGAAGAAGAATCTGTGGGCATTCGAGCCGTGAATTGCTACGTGGCAGATCGTACAGTTCTGCGTTCTGAGGCTCGCTTGATTGTGTGGACCGGTCGGAATGTTGCCGTCGAGTTCCACGTTTAGGATGTCCGAATGGCATTCGAGACATAGTTGCCTAACACTGCTGCGCTTAAGCATTTTCGGATTTGCCGAGCCGTGCGGCGTGTGGCACGACGAGCAGCCTTCAACCTTAAGGGCAGCGTGTTCGAATACGAACGGCCCCTGCTTGTTGGAGTGGCACTTAATGCAGGACGCATCTGCCCCGACCGCGAGTTTTTGCTGTTTATTTTCAAAACCGCCGTGCGGATTGTGACAATCGCTACAGTTCATCGTGCCTTCGAGCACTTTGTGATGGAAGGGTTTCGAGAACTGTGCCTTCGTCTCGCTATGGCAAGCAATGCAAAGTTGAGGCTCGCTGTTCTTGAGCATCGCCCTATCCGCTAGATTAGGGCGTTGGGCAGCGGCTTCGCCGATCTGCGTCATCGAGCCGGCATGCTGGGGTCCAAAGCTCGTTCCGTGGGCGGAGTGGCAATCGGTACATCCGATATTATTTCGCCAGTGTTCCCCGCGTCGAAAATTATTATGGCTCTCCTTTCCGGCGTGACACGCAAGACAAGACTCCGACGCTGTCTTTGCGTCCATTTTGGTGAAAACTTTGATCTTCGTCTTATCTCCACCGCCCTCAACGTGCGCTTTTCCGGGACCGTGGCAAGATTCGCAGCCGACCACCTTTCCCTTCCAGGACGCTAAGGTACCGAGCTTTCCGTGTTTGGTCATCGCGACTTTGTCGAACTGAGACTCGTGACAGCCGCGGCAGGTTTCGCTGCCAACGTAATCGTCCTGTACCGCGGCCAACGCGATGCCCTGCGTTTCTTCGACCGCATCGGGAGTCGGGCCTACGGCACTTGAAAGCGTTCCGAAGACCAGCCAGCCGACGAATAGGAGCACGAATACGCTTAGAAAACTGAGTTTTATGTTCTTCATTGAAGCCATGATGGTTGTACCCCGTTTCCGGTCGATACTTCTCTGGAAAATCGTTTAATAAGACTTTTGCGCCCTGATTTTATGAGATGTATGTGATCAGGTCTGTGCGCGCGGTCACAATCCTTGAATAAACTCCCGACGGGCGTTTCTAGCTGCTGATCGCAGCTTCCAGGTTGCGGGTGTTTCGGATGCAGAGGCTCGCGCCCTTGATCGAGATCAGGTCTCGCACGCGGAAGTCTTTGAGGATTCGCGTGACCGTCTCCCGCGAAGTTCCGATCATCTCGGCGATCTCTTCATGCGAGAAGGTATTGTTCAGATGGACAGATCCATTATTCGAGGGTTCGTTCTTCGACCACTCAAGCAGCAGCGTCGCAAGTTTGTCAGCGACGCAGGCCGAAAGCCCGAGCGACCTGATCTGCATATGCGCCTTTTTGTACTGAGTGCTTAGCTGATGAAGAGCATTCATTCCAGCGTCAGGATTTTGCTCTAGAAAGCGTCGAAATTCAGACTTTAGAACGAAATTAACCTGACAAGGTTCGATCACTTCGGCAGTGGATTCGCTGACTGATCCTGAAATAGCTGCACTCAACCCGAGCACTTCCCCGGGCATAGCGATACGTAATATCAGTGATCTGCCATTCCGTGAATGCGTTGTCAACTTCACGCGGCCACGGCAGAGCATAAAGATGCCCTCCGTCGGTTGCCCCTCGACAAACAAGCGAGCTCCCTTTGGATACGCGTTGGTGATCTTGATCGCCTGAAAGTGCTTCAGCGACGAATCCGAGAAATTACAGAAGAAGTTCGGACCTCGAAGACCGCAGTCTCCGCACTTGTTTTGGGTCTTGAAATCGTCGAGAAATCTCATCTATTCGCTTTTCCAAGAATCCATATCGCAAACGTTATGCCTGACCAAGATCACCCATTTATTCAGGTTTCGCCCAAATTTCTAGCATAAATTCGCAAGGGAAGGTGAATTAAAGTCCAGAGCGCGAAAAAGTACGCGATTCACTCAAAACGAAATATCGTGGTTTTCCCGTTTACGTCAGTGATATCTAAGCCATCACCCTCGGCCGCCTGAGAGTAATGAACAGCGAGACTTCGAACATCGGCGATCGAATGTGAATAACCTTCGAGCAGGATCTCGACCGTCGGCAGTTCGCGATTTGGATCGAGGTCAATTCCGGCGAGAACCAAACCGTCTTCGATCCAATAGTCGTTCACAACATCGCCATCTCGCTCAAAAGCTCCGAGACGAGTCTTCCTTCCTTTATTTTCGTTGCTATAGAACTTGAGAAATGCTTCCCAGGAATGCTGTGTTTTGGCAGAATTCATAATTCACCTCGCCGCTGAATACATCGCTTCTTTTCCCGTGCATTCTTCCATCTTCTCTTCGAATAGCTTTACGGATACGGTTAGAAAATCGTAGGCCGTGATCAGTCCTACCAACCGCTCCCCTTTGATCACCGGCAGGCATCCGATTCCCTGCTCGCGCATCATGGAAAGAGCTTCGAGAGCCGGGGTTGCCGGTGAAACGGTGAAAAGTTGCCGCTTCATGATGTCCCGAATGACGATACCTTTCCCTTTCTCCATCTTTCCAAGAGCGAACATTTCGAGCAGGTCCCGGTGGGAAACAATGCCAACGAGTTCGCCGTGGTCATTCTCTACCGGTACGTGCCTCACGTGTTTCCAATGCATAAGGCAGGCCGCAAGATCGATAACGTCCTCCGGACGAACGGTAAACAGATCGGTCGACATGAATTGCTCAACAGTTTTGTAATTGTCTATCCAATCAGGTTGCTTTGGCACCTCGGCAAGTTTCCACTGATGCAGCGGTATGGACGCTTCCTGATTTGATTTCATTGCGGCCACAAGACTCCTCATACGAACATTGGGCTTTGCTTGTTTTTCCATGCTTTCAAGTGAATCGATCGCCCATTTTGCACCTGTGTTCTCCGAGCGGGTTCGCTGTTCAAGAATCCCCAGAAGACGTTCACTGTCTTGGCCATCGATCCCAGCGACCTCTAAACCCCGCTTTGCCCTGGGCAGCAATTCTTCGAGGATCAGCCGGCTCGCTCTTCGGCTCTTGCCATCGATCCACATGATCTGAGAATTAAGGCCATATCGAGCGGCGCTAAAGAAGTTCTCTTTGGCCGAATCGAATGACATTAGCCTCGTCACATCACCGAATTCCTGGGGTAATGCGGTCATCAGTCCCAGGAAGAACGCGGCGTTCGCCATTTCGTCCGCGACAGACGGACCCGACGGCAAAAATCGAGCTTCGATGCGCAAGCCCGGACGCCCGTCGACGATGCCATAGCATGCACGATTCCACCGCCAGATAGTTCCGTTGTGAAGTCGCCACGCACTGAGTTGCGGGATGCCGCCTTTCGCAAGTACATCCAACGAATCTTCCGTGACTGCCTGAGTTAGCAGGATCCGAAAGCGCACCGCGTCTTCGCGCAGGATCCCAAGGATCGACCCACTCACCCAACTGTCGCCAAAGTTGACCCTCGGCGTCTGATTGCGCTCCTTGTGTACGGTAGAGCGAGTATCGGTTGCGTGTTGGAAAAGTGCGAGTCGAGTTTCGTGCCATAAGCGATGGTTGAGCAGTAACGGCGAATTTACCGCCGGTGCAAGGACCGGAGCCGAAATGGCCTGAGCCCAGTTGTAGTATTTTGAAAACTCGCTCGCCCCAACCTGCAGATGAACTTGAAAACTTGTATTGCAGAATTCGGTGAATGTGTCCTGCAGCGTTAGCTGGAGTTCGTCCAAGCCTTTTATGTTGATATGCCGATCCCGGCCGTGAAGTCTTGTAACGACACGGTTTATCTCGTGATATCTAGGATTTGGGGTTAGGTTCGCTTCAGTCAGATCGGAAGCCTGGATCGTCGGTAAGATCCCTGCAAGGACGACACTCGAGTCGAACTTACTTGCCGCCTTCCTCACGATAGCGAGGACCTCTTCCAGCTCTGTCTCCATCTCGCGGAGGCACGAACCGGAGAATGTCCGCGGGGTTAGGTTTGCTTCAAGGTTGAATCGCCCGATCTCCGTGGTCAAACGACCGTCTTCCGCCTGGTCGATAACCTCGGTTACGATCGGCGACGGGTGAAGCGACGTATCTACCAGAAACATTTCCTGTTCTGCGCCGATCCGTCGGACATTCTCTTCTACTTGCCCGCCGGCAAGCATCATTTCCAATGCTTGCAGATCGCTCAGCACGGCCCGCGTAAACGTCCGCATCTGGATCTCGTCGTATTCGCTTGTAACTACCTTATCTCCCATAGATCATTGACCGCCGAGCGTATTTCATCTGTGTTTCGTTCGCCACATAGCGTCGTGTGCATCCTTCGCCCAACCCCAGAATCTTCCCTTTTTCAGGCGGTAGAGTGATTCGTCCCAGATGCCGTAGTGTAAATAGATAGAATCCGGGCCTGCAGCATCAATGATGGTGGCGATCTCGTGGTAATATTCCTTCTCGGGTTCCTTTCCGTTGAGCTCCGAGAGAATGTTCGCGGCGGCTACTTCTGCCTGCCGAACCGCCATATGAGCCAGCTTCGGCCCGGAGAACGCAACGATATCGCCAACGGCGTAGGTCCTTTCCATCTCATGAACGCGCATAAATCCGTTGACTCTGACAAAATCCGATTCATCCGAAATTCCCAGGTCGCGAATGGCGGCGTTTCCGCGAAACGGCGGGACAAGCATCAGAAGGTCACAGTCGATCTTGTGGCCCGCGTCCGAATGGATCTGATTGAACGAGACCTCGCGGATGGGAATATCGTAGTGAACATCGATGCCGTGCCGTTCGAAAGCTCCTTCCAGTTCTTTGTGCAGAGACGCTCCGCCAAACGCGTCCTTGAGCGAACCTGGAAAGATCACCGAAACCTGAACTCGTCCGTCGCGCATCTGGTCGTCGAATCTTCTTGCGAGGGCAAATGCGGTTTCGCAAACCGGGACCGGCAGGCGTGCATCAGGACAGAGTCCGACAATGATCCTTCCCTCGCGAAAATCGTCGACGAATTTGCCGAACTTCTGTGCCGCCTTCACACCGAGTAGGTGCTGAGCGTTTTCAAAAAACCCGGGAATTTTTTCAGTCGCGAGTCTACGTCCGAGGGCAAGGATGAGATAGTCATACCCGATCTCCCCATTGAGATCATCACCGGCGACTTCCACTTTGCGTCTCACGGGGTGGATACGGATCATCTCGCCCTGTATATACCGGACGCCAAGACCCCTCATTTTAAGGTCGAGATCGATTGTAATATCTTCCGGATCAACCTTACCGAAGGCGAGCTGCACGAGCCCCGGATAGAAGGTGAACTTCCGATTCGGTGCTACTAGCGTAACTTGATGCTCGCCACCGACAGACGCAGCGAGATGTTCGGCTGCGACCAAACCGCCAAAACCGCCGCCTAAAATTAAAATATTTGCCATGGTGGTAGCCGCCTACTTTTCTTTCCCGGCCCGAGCTCGAACTACGAGCACCGAGCACGGCGCATGATGTAAGACAGAGTTGGAAACTGAGCCGAGAAGCGCCCGACGCCAAAGTCCGTAACCGTGCGAGCCGAGGATGATCAGGTCGGCTCCCCAAGCTTCAGCTTCTGTGACTATTGCCTGGTTCGCGTAGCCGTTAACTACCCGGGTGGACAAAACAGCGGTTTCGGTGTGACCTTTCCTCATCTCTGCTTCCGCCTGAGAAACAACGTCAGTCGCCTTCTTCAAGGCTGCCGAATTGATGTCGTCAAGATATTCGGCAGAGAGAGCGAATGGTTCGGCCGGCGTGAATACCGGTTCGGCTGCCGTGATGATCCTGATCTCGTTATCGCCGGATCCGGCGAACATTTCGGAGCATTTCTCAACTGCCGCCTGACTAAATTGGGAACCGTCGGCTGCCACTAGAATTTTCATACTTCTCCCTAGCTCTTGAGCGGATCCGCCCTTGCGTGTAAACAATTCCGCTCGCACCTTTTCGTATGTACCCGCGCGCGTCTTTCGCAATGCCCGTTCCTTTCCGGGATAATTGTCTATCGTGGACTTCGCTCAGATTTAGGGCTCTTCGGTTTGCGGCAATGAAAGACTATGGGTAGTGCAGGGTCTGCGACCGCGAGAAGTTCCGCAAGACTGCGAGATTCTCCGCAGTTCGGCTTACGTTTCGGTTGGAGTGCGACGAGGTCCCGGGGCTCTCTAGCTGGCACGCAGTAGATCCGCGAGTGTGTTTAGCAGTTTCTCCGCCGTGAAGGGTTTTGTTAGAACAGCGTTAACCTTAAGCGTCTCGAGTTCGGCGGTTTGCTCGACACTTTTAAGTCCGCTCATCGCGATGAATCTCATCTCAGGGTTGATGCGTTTTATTGCACGGATGGTACCGGCTCCATCCAAAAACGGCATCGCCATGTCTGTCACGACGACTGCCACATCATCCGCATGTTGGGCATAAACGCCGATAGCATCGGTACCGTCCGTTGCAGTGATAACTCGATAGCCGAACCTTTCTAGCGTGGCTTTTGTTATCTCGCGAATGTTGTCTTGGTCATCGACGACCAAGATAAGTTCTTCATGCCCGGTCCGATATTCCGAGCTGTCTTCTCGTGCGTCCGCTTCGGCCCTGGTTTCGATAGACGGGAGATAGATCGAGAAGCAGGATCCTTGACCCGGCTCGCTGGAGACGTCAATAAAACCGTCGTGGCTATTAATGATCGTAAGGGCGGTCGAAAGCCCAAGGCCGGTACCTTTGCCTAATTCCTTTGTAGTAAAAAAGGGATCGAAGATCCGCTCTCGCAGATCGGCGTTCATTCCTACACCGGTGTCCTCGATCTTTACCAGGATATACGGCCCGGGTTTGGCGCTCGGATTCATGCGGGCATAGTTGTCATCTATCTCCACATTCTCAGTGGTAATTGTTAGAGTTCCGCCTATCCGCATGGCATCCCTCGCATTTAAGCAGGTGTTCATCAACACTTGATGGATCTGGGTAGGATCCGCAGATATAACAGACAGATCAGGAGCAAGATCGTACTTGATCTGGATCGATTTCGGAAGTGTCTCAGACAAAACGGCTATCAGATCCTTGATGATGAGTTTCACCTGCGTAGTGACGCGGTCGCCGTCCATCCCGCGAGCGAAAGTGAGGACCTGTTTGACGAGATCGGCAGCGCGTCCGGCATTCTCACGGATCATCGTCGTCCACCGCGACCTTTCCCCCTTTGCGTCTTCCAACTGAAGCATTTCTACGGACATCAGGATCGGCGAAAGAATATTGTTCAGGTCATGTGCCATCCCGCCGGCAAGGGTACCGATCGATTCCATTCGTTGGGATCGGAGAAGATGCTCCTCGCTCCGTCTCTGTTTCGTGACATCCGTATTCGTAATTAGAATGTAGTCCGGTTGATCCCGATCGTTCCTAACCAACGTCCAGCGGCTCATTACATTGAGGATCTCTCCGCTTTTCGTCGGGTGTCGGACCTCCGAACTCCACTCGTCCCCTTTTTCAAATCTGGATTGAGCTTGAATGACCTGGTGCTCTTTGCCTGCCGCGAACAGATCGTCGATGTCCCGCCCGAGTACCTCACTCACGCCCCAGCCGTAGATCTTTTCTGCTCCGGCGTTCCAAAAGAGTATGTGACCGCTTAGATCACAAACCAGGATCGCATCCTGCGCCTTATCGAGCAGAGAAGCCTGCTGGCGAATGCGGTCCTCGGCCAATTTTCGCTCGGTGATGTCGTATCGGATTGCCGTGTACTGAAACGGCTTACCATTCTCATCGATGAACGGAACGATCGTCGTGTCGACCCAGTAGATAGTGCCGTCCTTTGCCCTATTTCGTAGCTCGCCCCGCCAAATATTTCCATTTGCGATCGAGGTCCAGATGCCCCGAATGAACTCCTCGGGATGATATCCGGAATTTATTATCCGGTGATCTTGACCAAGCAGTTCCTCACGGCTGTATCTAGAGATCTCACAGAATTTATCGTTGACGTAGGTAATGCGTCCACGCTGGTCCGTGGTCGCAACGATCGCGGCCTCATCCAGGGCGAACTTGAGATCGGCGAGTTCCTTCAGGAGGTTGCGACCGTCCGACTCGCCGTCGCCGTTTTGCTTGTTTCCTATATTTCCGCTGCCCATTTTTCGGAAGCCCCTGAGTTAGTTGGCCTTGGTCAGGGGATGCTCGCCGGATTTTTTAAGTTTATATCGCAGCTGGTCGCGAGAGATATCCAAAAGCCTCGCCGCCTGGGTCAGATTCCCGCCTGTCCGAGCCATTGCCTGTAGGGCCAACTCGACCTCCACGTCTGCGAGTGGGATCCCGTTCTGCGGAAGCGAGATGCCAGAAGCGCCGCGGCCACCTTCCTGGCCAACCGCCCCGAGTACCATATCGGCCGGAAGATGAACGGTTGTAACAACCTCTCCATCTTCCAGGATTGACGCCCTTTCGATGACATTGCGCATTTCGCGGACGTTTCCGCTCCAGCGGTAACTCTTAAATATCCTTGCGACCTCGGGAGACAGGCCGCGCAGTCTATTGCCCCGCCTCCGGTGATTTGCCTTCGCAATGTAGTGTTCGGCAAGTAGAAGAATGTCGTCACCACGATCGCGAAGGGGCGGAATATCGATCTGGATCACCGAGAGCCTGAAGTACAAGTCGAGGCGAAACCCGCCGTCAGCGCTAGTCTTTTTCAGATCTTTGTTAGAGGCGGCGATGATCCTCGCGTTCAGAGGGATATCCTTAAGGCCGCCGACACGTCGAAAAACCCCCTCTTCCAGCACGCGAAGCAGCTTTGCCTGAAGTGCGAGCTCCATTTCTCCGATCTCATCCAGAAAGATAGTCCCGCCCTGTGCTTGTTCGAACAACCCCTCTTTTCGCTGCTTCGCGTCCGTGAAAGCTCCCTTTTCATAACCAAAAAGCTCAGATTCGATCAGCGTAGCGGGCAGGGCCGCGCAGTTGATAGCAAAATACGGAGCTTTCGCAGACGCGGACGCATAATGGATCGCTTTGGCGAAGAGGTCCTTTCCTGTCCCAGTTTCTCCGTGGAGAAGAATTGTCGAGACGTCCGAAGCCGCTACTCGCTGGGCAAGATCCATCGCCTTCTTTATCGGCCCAGATTCACCGATGATCTCCGAAAAACTGAAGCGGCGAGAAGTTTCGGACCGGGTCCTCTCAACTTCGCGGCGAAGCTTCTGCGTTTCTACAGCGTTTCGAAGCGTGACACGCAATTCCTCGAGTCGGATGGGCTTGCTGATAAAATCGTGGGCCCCGCCGCGAAGTGCGGTGAGCACATTCGGCACGTCAACATTTCCCGTGATCATTACCGCTATCGTCTCAGGCTTCCTTTCCTTGATCTCGCTCAGTACATCGAGGCCCGATCCGTCCGGTAGGTCAATATCAAGGAGAACGATAGCCGGTTCAATCTCGTCGAAGAGTCTCTTTGCCTCCGAAACGCTCTCAGCTTCGAACGGTTCGTAGCCCCACGACCGGAGAGCTTCGCGCAAGGCGAGTCGGATGAAGCGCTCATCATCAACAATTAAGATGTTGCAGGACGAAGACATAGATCGAAATAGGTATACGGAGGCCAGCCGAATTATACGCCAACTCAAACAAATTCTAGTGAGCTCGAGTGAGGATTATTTCGCGCCTTGCGGAAAACGTCACGGCCAGTCTCCATATATAAGCCAGATTTCCGCTCTAACTTCGGCACGTACATTGCAGAAGGGCTGTCGGATTCTCAGGAGAGGAATTCTGGAGAGTGGGCGAATGTGTATGAAAGTTCTGGTTGCCTATGACGGTTCAAGATGTTCCGAAGCCGCATTAGATGATCTGGTGCGTGCCGGACTGCCAGAGTCGTGCGATATTACGGTAATCTCGGTTGCCGAGAATTGGCTTGCTCCGCCAGATGAAGACCTCGAATTTTCAGTGGTCATCTACAAACCACCGAGCGGAATCGGCGCAAGGCACTCCGAAAAGGACACGAAAATGGTCGCGGAAGCCACGATCCTCGCGAATCACGCACGGGACCGCATCCAGAGAACGTTTCCAAAATGGCGAGTAACCTCTGAAGCGACAATCGGTTCTCCGGCCTCCGAAATCCTCGGCAAGGCGAATGAATTTGCTCCTGACCTCATTGTGGTTGGGTCGCAGGGACGGTCCGCGATCAATCGGTTCTTTCTCGGTAGCATATCGCAGAAAGTGTTGACTGAAGCCCAATGTTCCGTTCGCGTTGCAAGGGGACGAATCGAGGTCGACCCAACACCCATGCGAATTCTCATCGGATTTGATGGTTCAACGGGAGCCCAGGCTGCGGTTGATGCGGTCGCCCAGCGCACGTGGCGTGAATTTAGCGAGATCCGCCTGATAACCGTGCTTGAAGATCTGACGCCATCCGCTATCGGCCGTTTCATCCCACCGATGTCGTCCGGAGTAGAACGGGTAAACGAATCGGAACGGGAGCGAATGGAGAAAGTGGCGGAAGCGGCTGTAAGGAGATTCACTTCAGAAAGCGTCTCGGCATCTTCCAATATTCTCGCTGGCAACCCGAAAGATATTTTGGTCGAAGAAGCTCAGCGTTGGAATGCCGATTGTATCTTTGTCGGAGCAAACAATTTCGCGAGCCGAATGGAAAGATTTCTACTCGGCAGTACCTCAGCCGCAGTTGCAGCCCGTTCGAACTGTTCGGTGGAGAACGTTCGTTTAAAAGTCTAGGCATGAAACACCGAAACATGCCAGACCCCGGTGCAATTAAATCTCCCTCCGCCATTAGATCCGACTACCGCCCCTCCGAAGTTTTGTTGAACACCAGCCAAACCACAACCGTACTCATCTCGTAACAAAAGATTTTCGACGCGGCGTGTTAACACTCTAGGGTTTGATCGCGTCTATATCACCGGAAGACTAAAACTCTTCTCTCCTCGATCAGCTTAGTAGATGCCCGAAACCGAATTAACAGGTGACCTGTTATTGTTATCGCCCGAGACGAACGTCCGCGTTGTGCTCCCGGATGCCAAGCCGGAGGCTCTACTGGTCGATCGGATCCGTGCCGGCAATGTCGAGGCCTTTGATGAGATGTATCGGATGTTTGCGCCGATGATCCATGGAATCGTGCTTTCAAGGGTTCCACGCGAGGATGCGGACGACGTCACACAGGAAGTATTTATCGCTGCCTATAAGAATTTGAATTCGCTTCGGGACGCAAACGCCGTTGGGCCGTGGCTTACAAAGATCGCTCGAAACTTTTCGGCCGGACTCTTCCGCGGCAGGCGGCGTGAGGACGAGCTGACCGACGACATCCGTGAAAAGCGCCGCCCCGAGAATGAGGCGAACGAGATATTGGGCGTGATCATGCGAATGCCGCTTACATATAAGGAAACGCTTGTGCTCCGTTTGATCGAGGGAATGACCGGGCCTGAAATAGCAGAACAGACGGGAATGACGCCGGATTCCGTTCGCGTCAACCTGCATCGCGGAATGAAGCTCCTGCGAAAAGAGCTCGGCGTAGAGGTGATGTGATGGACGATTATCTTTGGAACAAAACCGGTTCTGATCCCGAGCTTGAACAGATAGAATCGGCGCTGAAAAACCTTGCGTATCGGCCAACCGCGCCGCCCGTGCTTCCCCCAAAGCGATCAGCCTTTGCGCCTCCTCGCGGTTCGCTTTTTCGCCTGAGATTAAGCTTTGCAGCAGCGTTGATGGCAATTACGACTCTCGGCTGGGCTTGGTTTGTGCTGCGGAATCCGCAGCCTGCGGCTCATCAAGCTGCAGCGAAAACCGTGTATGAGATACCCGCCGCAGTGATCCGAGCCGAAATTTCCGCGCCTGCTATTGCCGTATCGCCGCGAGCCTTGGCCCCTGGTAAACCACAACGGCGCACAGCAGCACCACGACGGATGCCAGCAAATGCAATCCGTCCGCAAACGCTAATGCTTACAAAGGAAGAAGCCGATGCTTACCGGCAATTGATAACGGCGCTATCCATCACGAGCACGAATCTGAAGATCGTAAAAGACAAATTAGGCGGGACCGAATAGCGCCCGTCGAAAAGAGGAAGAAAATATATGAGATCGCTAAACCAACCTGCTCTAAAGCTAATTCTATTAATACTTTTCGTTCTGTGTCCGCTAGCGGCGCAGGCACAAACCGCGCGGCTTCGCTTTGAAAATCTGAACGGACTTGAGACCAAGGCCCGCGATGTAGTCGAAGTAAATGTCGAAGGCAAGATCCTCGACCTCGCCAAACGCGTGCTCGCAAAAACATCTGACGCGAACTCGAAGAAGGTCGGTCAGGCGATCAGCGGGCTCGAGGCGATCTATGTCCGTGCCTATAAGTTCGAGAAAGAAAACGAATACAACATTGCGGATATCGATGAGATCCGCGCGCAACTGCAATCGCCCGGCTGGGAGAAGCTAGCGAATGTGCGTAGCAAAAAGAACAATCAAAAGGTCGATGTTTACACTATGTTCACCGGAAATGTGATGAGCGGCGTCGCGGTAATCTTATCGGAAGCCAAGAGCATCGCCGTGATCAACGTCATTGGGCCGATCGATATCGAACTCCTGACCGAGCTTAGCGGCAAGATGAACATCCCGCAGTTCGAGATCCAAAACGATAAAGACAAGTCAAAGAATTAGGAGATGACTATGAAGAAACTACTGTCCGTCGTCGCCCTTTCGCTGTCCGTCATCTTCGCGGCGATGCCCGCTCAGGCAAAGACGAGCGAATACGACTTGATCGTCAGACACCTTAAGGCTAAGTACAAAGCCAAGAAGATCAACATACCTTTTATGTGGTTGGCTCGATTCGCAGTCAGCGTCTCGCGCCCGGCGGGTGTCAAAAGTTTCAGCATTACGCTCTTCAAAGACCTGAAGTTTTCGTATAGCGAACTCGACAAGGAGATGCAGGCCGCGATGAGAAATTCTTTCGGGCCCGCATGGATCCCAGCCGTGCGTGTAAGAACCCGAAAAGGGCAGCAGGTATATATGTATATGCGCGAGGACGGGAATGTCGTTAAGATCGCCCTCGTCACGATCGACAACCAGGAAGCCGCCATAATCCAAGCTACATTTAGCCCCGACCGCCTAGCCGATTTCATCAACAACCCAAAGATCCTAGGCATCAAACTCGCAGATGACCCCGCGCCGGTTCCCGAGACCAAAAACCTTCAGGAGCCACTCGCGGTTGGGCCGAAGAAAGAAAACTGACTCTTATTGCTTGATTTTTGGTGTTCCCGGGTGGATTCGAACCACCGGCCTTTCACTTAGGAGGCGAACGCTCTATCCGGCTGAGCTACGGGAACGAGAAATCTAATTCTTTGGCTTGGGATCTCTATTGTCAAGGAATTGGATCTAAGAAATTGTTAGAGGCACCAGAGCGACTATCGCTGTGGTGCCTCATTTTATCATGCGACGCAGATCTAACTGTCGTATGAGATCAGCGACTTAACATTGTGACCTTCAAACTTGGAACGGCCGTTGAGGAAAGTGAGTTCGACGACGAAGAGCAAAGCCGAAACCTTGCCGCCGACACCTTCGACCAGATCAACTACCGCTCGAGCGGTGCCGCCGGTCGCTAGGAGATCGTCGACGATCAAAACGTTGTGACCCTCACCGACCGCATCCTTGTGCATCTCCAGCGTATCCGTGCCGTATTCGAGATCGTATGAGACAGACACGGTGTCCGATGGAAGCTTCTTGGGTTTTCGCACGGGAATGAACCCGACACCAAGCTGATACGCGAGAGGCGCTCCGAAGATAAACCCGCGAGATTCGACTCCAATGACGGTGTCGATGTTCAATCCTCGACACGCTTCAGTTAATGCGTCGATCGTCTCCTCGAGTCCGGTTGGATCCTTGAGAAGAGTGGTGATGTCGTAGAAATTAATGCCCGGCTCAGGAAAATCCGGGACTTCCCTAATTAGCTTCTTGAGATTGTCCATGTAGAAAGATATTAGCGGATGACGCCGGAAAACTCTATCGCTCTATTCGAAATGTGCTGAAGGCAAGGTTAATGTCCTCGACCAATTCCTCGATATCATCGACCTTTGAGAAACGCGGTCCGGTGGCGATGTCATCTCGAAACCCGTTGACCTGTGTCTCGCTTCCCTGCACGAACGTTTCAACACGGCCGTCAGGCATGTTTCGCACGAAGCCTTTTACCTGGTGCTTGGCCGCGGCCCGTTGAGCAAAGTATCGGAAGCCGACCCCTTGCACCATTCCGTTTACGAAGAATCGTCGAGCGATCATGGATTACCCGAGGGCGTCGAGGCACTCCATAAGAGATTTTTGCCGGCAGGTGTAGACGGGCATTCCGCGGAGCGTGAACTTGCTCGCCGGAGTCTCGCGAAGTTCTTCGGCGAGGGCCAGAAAGTCGCGGGGTTCGTCGGTTTCGAACGTTATCAGATACTCCTGTTCGCTGAAACCGAATGCATGGGTCATGTGGATCTTTATATTCTGGAACTTCTTCCCAACCATGAAGTTTTCTTCGATCAGAGCGTCGCGCTCATCGCCGGATTTGTCGTACCAGTCTCGATTCTTGGCACAAGGATAGACGAACAGATATTTCTTCTCACCAGCAAGCACGTGAAATTTATCTTCGCCCCCTTCTGAGACGAACATCCGCTTCTTTGTCACTGATAAGTAGTTATCCGCCGTCTCAAGAAAGCTGCCAAGATTCGTCCGATACATCCGAGCAGTCATCTCCTGGATCAGATCCAGCGAACTGCCGATCCTCCAGAACATCAGATCGGCCTTTGAATCAAACCCGACCAGCGAGTAGCTGAACAAGAGAAAATCATTCCGAAACCGGTCGAATACGGATTGAAATTCAGACTTATAGATTGCCTTCCGTTCCGCGTCCAGCTTCCGCCATTCAGGATTCACCCGAAAAAACATAAAGTTCACGAACTGCTTCTCGATTCGCGGCATCGCGAGCAGGTCGTTCAATTCGGGAACCAGACGCAGGCCGCCTTGATCGCTCGGCTCTTTCTGTGGATTTATAAGCTCCATCAAGATCTTCGGGAAAGACAATGGACGTCGGACGTAACCCTCATTTTGCCAAGATTCCAATAACTTGTCCAAGCGAACAGAAGCGTTTACTTTTTGCGGGAATGATGCAAAAATCCTGATGTGGTCAAGAGCATTTTATTGTTCGCGTTTGTCGTATCGGCGGCATTTGTTGCGGTCGGCCAGCAGCGCCCGTTGATGACGGATGACATCGATATCACGCCGCAAGGAGCGTTCGAACTGGGAGTCGGGGTCGATTTTTACCAGAACGCGAAATTCCCACTCTCCGGGATCAAAGGCGATCTCACTCGCGTTGGGGATATTCGGCTCAAGACTGGAATGTCCTCAAACGTTGAGCTTCAGATCGAAGGCACGCTCCAGAACTTTCTCGCTATCAACTCACAAGGCCTGAGTGCGATACCCCTGAGCGTCACCGGAAATTCGTCGAACGATTTCGATGACTTCACGATCTCTGCAAAGGTTAAGTTCTTGAATGAGTCGAAAAATCTTCCCGCTGTGGGGATGAAGTTCGGTTTCCAAATGCCGAATACGGACCAGGCGAAAGGGATCGGGACAAATCAGATCAATATTTTCTCGAAGATCATCGTTCAAAAGAGATTTGGCAAACGTGCGGGCAGAACACCGCTCGCCAACATCTACGGCAACATCGGACTGGGGATAATGAATGCTCCGCTCGCCAACTTTACTCAGAACGATGTCCTCTTGTATGGCCTCGCCGGGATCTTCCGGGTGAATAACCGAATCAACGTCGTCAGCGAGGTCAATGGCCGCCTCAACACACGCAGTGGTGCAGCTCCGATCGGTACCGAGAGCATCGGCCAGTTTCGGGTCGGCACGCAGATCAAAGCATCCGGGCTGCGTTTCGATACCGCCGCGGTCTTCGGCATCACAAAATACAGCCCACGCACAGGTGTGATCTTCGGCGTCACCTACGTCTCACCTTCGATCCTCCCAATCGCTAAGTAGTATCTACACAGGCTTGATGTTTATCGGCGAATGCCCGCGGCCGATCATCGGTGCGGTTCGGATAGCCTCGTTCACAAAGCGTTTTGCTATTTCTGCCGACGTGACGATGTCGTTGCCGAGAGCGAGGTTAGCTGCGATCGCAGAGGACAGTGTACAGCCGGTTCCGTGCGTTGCTGTCGTTTCGAAAAACCCGCCTTCGAGAATCGTTAGCTCCTTCCCGATAAACAGATAGTCCTTTGCGATCCCCGCGCTCGCCTGTAAATGTCCGCCTTTGATCAGCACGTTCTTCGCACCAAGTTCCCGCATCACTGACGCAGCGTCGTGAATATCACTCTCGTTCTCGATCGCAACGCCCGTGATCCGCTCAGCCTCGGGAATGTTAGGAGTGATGATGTCGGCAAGCGGGAAAAGCTTTTCTATCAACGAGCGAAGTGCCGCATCACCAATAAGATCGAACCCCGATGTCGAACGCACTACCGGATCCACAACTATGTTCTTCAGATTCCGTTCGGTGATTATCGTGGCGACCGTTTCGATCACTTCCCGCGTTGGCAACATCCCGGTTTTTAACGCCGCAACTTCGTAGTCGTCGAGGATCGGGATGATCTGTCGGCGAACCGAATCCGCCGATTGTTGCTCCGCCCCGAAAACTCCCTGCGTGTTTTGAAAGGTTATCGACGCGATCGCGGCGGTCGGGAAAACTCCGAACGCGGCAAACGTTTTCACGTCGGCGATCGTTCCTGCACCGCCCGACGGATCAACCCCGGCGATAGATAATGCGATCTTGGTCATCGCCCAATTCTAACAAAATCGTTGAGGTATCTGATCGCCCCATAGCCCGCGGCACCCTTTGCGATAACCGCCGCCTCATTCGAGGCATCGATCCCTCCAACCGCCACAACCGGAAACGGCGCGACCGACTGACAGAGTCTCCCGAGCTCCTCAAGGCCTACTGGATCGCCCTTGCCCGGCGTCACGAAGATAGGGCCGAGCATGGCATAGTCGGCGCCGGTCTCCTTCGCCACGACTACTTCAGCGGAACAATGTGTCGACACACCGACGATAAATATAAGCGGAACCGCAGCACGAACCCGTTCGATCGGTACTGATGTCGAGGTCAAATGAACACCATCGGCACCTGCCGCAAGAGCTATATCGAACCTTTCATTAACCAGGAGCCTCGTTGAAGACCCTGCCGTTAAAAACGCCGCCTCGCGCACCAGCTCAACGAGATGACGCGCCGGCAACCGCTTCTCGCGGATCTGCACGATGTCGATTCCCGCGGCGACCGCGAGCTCGATTGTCTGAAGGATCGCAGTCTTTTGAAATAAAAAATTCGAGGGATCCGAAAGGCCCGGAGTTATTAGAAGCCTAAAGGGCCGAAGAGGGATCACTTCTGGCCCTGAAGCATTGCGACGCTCTGCTTGAAATTTGCGGCTTCCCAGAATGCGATCACTATATTCACCACACCAAGGCCGGTTACGGCACCGCGAAACCAGGTAGATGTGACGGTTCGTTGGATCACGGGAAACCCGGATCTGTCGGTGACGAGGGCAAGCAGATAATTCTCGGACCAGTTGCCGAATAGCATGTCCCACGGAGCCAGGATCAGGTACGACCCCAAAAGTAGGCAGAGCACAATAAAAAAAATGACGGTTAGTTTTTCAACCATTCCGCCTCCGATTATATCCATTTTCTACGAAAGCCAACAAACAATCTACGCAGCTATTGCCATATTTTTCAGCCGTTCGCGAACGTCGCGATAGTCGACGTTCTCCGCGTAAACCTGCTCAAAATACTTTCCGGCCTCTGCATATTCGCTTTCCGACTCGTGAACCAAACCGAGTTCATACCACAATGCCTGCTTCTCGTCGGCATTTAGATCAGGGATTTCCAGAGCCCGCTGATACCATTGCATCGCGAGCTTGGGCATTCCGTTTTCCATGAATGAATGGCCCAGAAGATTTGCGCAGCTGAAGAAGCGTCTCGTCCCGTCGTTCGGTTTCACGATCGCGGCAGCGTCTTGAAATTCGGCTATCGCCTGCTCGATCAGCCCCATCTCCTTGTATGCGATCGCCGTGTGATATTTCGTGTCAAAATCTGCATCTGCGGCCTCAGGCTCCTCGAGGCCAAGTTCGCTACGAAACTCGTCGATGTCAAAGAGCTTATGATTGTCCTCGCCGTCCAGCTCCTCGGCTACATCAGTCGCACTCGCAACAGCGACAGGTTCGCCTGCCCCGACCAAGCCGCGGAGTTCTAGCGATTCCTGTGTTGTGCCAAACTCTGCCTCAAACTCTTCGATCGCTTTCTCGGCCAGTTCGGCGTAACCGTTCTCGATATAGAACCGAATGCTTTCAGCCTCTCGCTCGCGACGAGCCTCAACCCAGTTATCGAGAGGAACGTCTGAGGAACCCGGCAACTGCAGGTCATCCTCTGACTCGCTCGTACCGATAGTCATCTCGAATTCGTTCACTTCGATCGGAATCGCCTGGCCGTTGGATGATTCGATAACCGCACCGACTATCTCAAAATCTGCCTCCGCCACGATCGGCTCTTCAATGTGCTCCAGGCTGCGTACACCAAAAAAGCGGTCGTCGAACATTGAGTTCGTCGGGTTTGCGTCCTCGAACCCATATTCTGTGTTGATCTCCAGCAGTCTCTCCGAAAACCGAGCCTCCTGGGGAACAAGGATGACCAACTGCGAAAGTGCAAAACGCTCGTCATCGACTGATTCGCTAATCTGAGCAAGATCCGCCAGACGCCGGAGGGAGTCCTTAAGTGCTTCTTCGTCCTTCTGCCAAGTGCAAAACCGGACGAGCAGACGGACCCCGTCCAAATTGTCCGGCTCATGTTCAAGAACGGCCCGGACAACCTCAACAAATTCCTCTGCCTGGCCGCCCGCGATCATATGCTCCGACGCCATTGTCAGCATCCGGCATGCGGCTGCAAACTCGGAGTGCTCAACGAACTTTTTCGCCATCGACAGAAACTTCGGATACTGCGCCGGTTCTTGCTCTACGAGCTTGATCACGGCCTTCTCAGCTTTTTCGCGGTCGCCTGCTTCAAGGTAGCAATCCGACAGAGCGCCCAATATTTCACGGGCATTCTTGTTGTCCGCAAGGATGCCTTCAAGCTTTTCGATCGCCGCGGCGACGCGTCCTTGACCAACAAAAAGATTGACGATCCCATCGATACAACGTTGGTGGGTTGCCAGACAACCAAGTCCGGACGTGTATGCCGTCTCGGCATTTCCGAACAACCCGCGACTCATAAACCGGTCGCCTGCATCGGCAAACGCGTTGACAGCTTCCTCGGTCTGGCCTTCTTTCAAATGTGACTCGGCGATGGTGAGAAAGACTTCCGTATTTGTCGGATCGATCAGTGCGATCTGTTTCCACATCGCCAGGGCCTCGACCATTCGCCCTTTGGACTGATAGTTTTCGGCCAGAACGACGTAGTGCGATTTCGCCTCCGTTACCGATCCCTTTGTTTTATATAGCTCCGCAAGCTTTTCCGAGACCTCAACCGAGTTCGGCTGGATCTTGTTGATCTTATTGTAAACCGCGATCGCCTTTTGTGAGAAACCCTGCTTGCTATAGTGTTCTGCGACCCTTTCGTAATTGCGTAGTGCGGGTTTCGTCTCACCGGACTTTGAGTAAAGATCGCCTAACAGGTTCATCGTCCCGAAATCCTTCGAGTCGTGATCGACCACCTGCTGATATTCTCCGATCGCTGCCTTGATCTTCCCCTGGGCGAGGAATTTCTCGGCATTTCGCATTGCCTTGATTTTATCGAAACTCATTTTTCTGGGTCGGTGAGAATCGGCAAAAAGCGAGCTCGCGTGCTTTGCCGTGGGGAATTAGCGGACTACAAATTGAACGGATGGGGGAGTATACCGCACCCTCGACCTGCAATTTGAAGGTATCACGGTGACAGAAAATGTGTCAACGTTTTTTACACTTTTTGGCAAATGCACAACACGATAGAATGTCGTACGTTTGATTTTACCGCTCGGTTCTTCTATCGTTAACTTACTTATATACAACGATTTATGCGTGCACTGATCTTAGCTGGGGGCAAAGGAACACGACTCCGACCGCTTACCGTATACACCCCCAAACCCATTGTACCGGTCATTAACCGACCGTTCCTGACCTATCAACTTGACCTACTCCGAAAGGCTGGGATAACCGACGTCACGCTTTCCCTCAGCTATCAGCCCGATAAGATCGAAGACGTACTGGGCAACGGTTCGGAATTCGGTGTCAATTTGCGGTTCATCACCGAACCCTCTGCTCTCGGAACAGCCGGAGCCGTGCGATTTGCGGTCGAAAAAGCGTCCGAAGCCGTCCTGGTTCTAAACGGCGACATTCTCACCAATGTGGACGTTGCGAAAATGGTGGAAAGCCACGCCACGCGAAAAAACCTGATCACCATTGCCCTCGCACGCGTTGAAGATCCCACAAAGTATGGCTTGGTCGATCTAGCCGAGGACGGCTCGATCCGCAGTTTTATCGAGAAACCGAAGGACGGCACGTACGAGGGCACGACCAAAACCATCAACGCCGGTATCTACATTCTCGAACCTGCGGCCGTCGATCTCATACCGAAGGGAGTCAATTCTTCATTCGAATACGATGTGTTCCCGAAAGCTCTCGAACAGGGTGTCGCCTTCTCAGGTTATGTGCTCGAAGACGATTACTGGCAGGACATCGGCACTCCGCAGAGCTATCTTTCAGCCCACCTCGACATCCTTTCCGGCAAGGCCGGATTCGCACTGGGCGACTCAGCCGATTCGATCGAAACATCACCGACGGCCTTTATCGAGAATTCGATCCTCGGCGAAGGATGCCAGGTTAAGCCGAACGCGCGAATAACCAACTCTGTCCTCGGCCCCGGCGTCCACGTCGAAGAGAAAGCCGTGATCGAAAATTCTGTACTCTGGGCTCACACCCGCGTCAGCACCTTTGCAAAGATCCGCGGTGCGGTGGTCGGAAAGGGCTGTCACATCGGCAAAGACGCCGAACTCCGAGCCGGATCGGTGCTCGGCGACAAAGCGATGATCCCTGATTATTCGATCGTGTAGAAAAGATGCCTGAGCTTCCCGAAGTAGAACACGTGACTAACGCCCTCCGCGGTGTCGTACTCGGCCGCAAGATCGAGAAAGCGTCGTTGATACGCCAGCGGCTCGCTCCCGACATCAAGCCCGCCGCTTTCGCCCGAAGGCTTGCTGGAGCGACGATCAGTTCGATCACTCGCCGCGGCAAACACATTCTGCTCGACCTCGATAATGGCAACACGCTGATCGTTCACCTGCGAATGAGCGGGCGGTTTTATCTGCTGACGCCGGACGATGAAGATCCGAAATTCTCACACGCGATCTTTTATCTGACCAACGGTGAACGGCTCGTCTTCCAGGATCAACGCCACTTCGGCCTGATGAAGATCGTCAAGACAAAAGACCTCCACAGCACGAAAGAACTTTCGAAACTCGCGCCGGAACCATTCTCCGAGGAGTTTTCAGTCGAGTATCTGGCGTCGGTTCTCGCAAGATCCAACAAGCCGATCAAGGAGTTCCTTCTCGACCAAACAAAGGTCTGCGGCGTAGGCAATATCTACGCGTCTGAAACGCTTTTCCTCTCCAAGATCAGTCCGCGACGGAAAGCCAAAAGCATTAAGGGCAAAGCGATCGCCGAGCTCCACAGGAATATTCCGATCATCCTTAACGAAGCGATAGCTCTTACGAAAACGATCGTTCCAGACCCGGTCATCATCGGCGAAGGCGTCTACGGAACCGGCTCGCTGATGCGTTGGCGAGTTTACGACCGCGAAGGCGAAGAATGCCCAGAATGTGCGTCCGCCATCAAACGCATCCGCCAAGGTGCGCGGTCGACCTATTATTGCGCCAAGTGTCAGAGATAGTTTTTCGAACCGGTTTACGCATTAAGCGTCGGAGGAATCATATGTTCAATAAAGCTGCAATCCATCTATTCGCTCTGCTCGTCGCTATCTCTATCTTTTCCGTCAACATCTTCGCCTGCGCCTGCTGTGCCGAACCGGGAACGCGTTTGAGCTACACAACCAAAACCGACTCGTTCATTCGCGATCTCGTAAAGGAGTTCAAACTCGCAAATAAAGCCGACCTCTTTATGACCGAAGCCGGATTCGACACCATCACCGGTATCGACCCGATCGCCAAGGAAGATGAAACGGCTCAGGGCATGCTCGATTTCTCATCTACGGGATCTTTCACGGGCAATCTCTGGAAGCTCACGCTCAGATCACCGAAAGGGCTCGGCGCAACCTATTCGATTCCCATCCCGTTGAAATACAGCGAGTTCAAGGTCGACATCCACGATCAGGATGGAAGACCCAACGGCCCGCTTCTCTTTAAGGAGATCCGCTTCGACGGCATCCTGACAAGCGCGACCGGATTTGCAAAAGCCGGAGCTGTTCGCGGCACGAAATACTCGCTAGTCTTTCAAGGCCGCGGGCTTGGATGCAATGAGGTCGAAGATTTCACCCATTGGCGCTTCGACATTCACGGCCCTAAAGCTGGCTACGCATTCTTCGGCAAACTATCTAGCGGCCGCAAGAACGAGCCGGAGCTGACGACCGCAAAGCTTGACACTGTTCGTTGAAAGTTAGAACATCTTCGTAATACATCGTGGTGAGTTATTGCGACTTGCGACCACGTTAAATAATCTGCTAAACAGCGATACAAAAAGGATTTCAAAGGAGTCTCGCTGTTACGGCGAGACTTTTTGTTTAGAGTTCACGCATTAGCGTGCAGATATGAGAACCTTCCGAGAATTACTCGAGTCCGACAGTGTCTTCGTCTTTGACGGAGCCGTTGGCACGCGCCTTTACGATAAGGGCGTTTACATCAATCGCAGCTACGACGAACTCAATCTCACCGCTCCCGACCTCGTCCGCGAGGTTCACGAAGAATACATAAAAGCTGGAGCTGACATTATCGAAACCAACTCGTTCGGCGCAACGAGGCACAAGCTGCAGCCCTACGGACTCGAGGAAAAGATCAAGGAGATCAACGTTGCTGCGGCGAAGATCGCTCGCGAAGCGGTTGGTGACAAGGCTCTCGTAGCCGGAGCGATCGGCCCGCTGGGGATTCGGATCGAGCCCTTCGGCCCGACCTCGTTTGACGAGGCGAAGGATCTTTATCGCGAGCAAGTCGAAGGATTGCTCGAAGGCGGCGTGGATCTCTTCATTCTAGAAACCTTCTCTGAGCTACCGGTGATCGAACAGGCGATCCGGGCAGTTCGCGAACTGTCGGATCTCCCGATCGTCGCGCAGTTCACCATCCAGATGGATGGCAACACTACCTTCGGAACGTCTCCCGAAATGTTCACCGCCCGCCTCGACGAACTCGACGTCGACGTCATCGGCCTAAACTGCGGAATGGGTCCGAATCACGTTTTGACCGCTCTCGAAAAGATGCGGTCCGTGACGACGAAACCCCTCTCCGCACAGCCGAACGCAGGATTGCCACGCGACGTTCAGGGCCGACAGTTCTACATGGGCTCGCCGGAATACATGGCAGAATTCTCGCGTCGATTCGTGCAGGCCGGAGCGAAATTCGTAGGCGGGTGCTGCGGAACGACCCCGACCCACATCAAGCTGATCTCCACCGCCATCCGTGCCGACAGCCCGAGGCAAGCGGCTCAGTCGTTCGTAAAACAGCCCGCGACCGTCCTCGAGATGAAGCCGTTTGAGGTCGAGGTTGTCGATCCGGAAACTCGCTCGAACTGGTCACGCAAGATCGCCCGCGGTGAGTTTGTAACGTCGGTTGAAGTGCTGCCGCCGAAAGGCTGCGACGCGCAGAAAACTCTCGACTCTATTCGTCTATTGAAGGAGGCCGGCGTCGACGCGGTCAACATCCCCGACGGCCCGCGGGCTCAGACACGGATGTCGGCCCAGGCGACCGCCGTACTCGTCGAACGTGAGATCGGCATCGAAGCTGTGTTGCATTATTGCTGCCGCGATCGGAACCTGCTCGGCATGATGTCCGACCTTCTCGGAGCCGCGGCGTTGGGATTGCACAACCTGCTCATTATCACCGGCGACCCTCCTAAGATGGGCCCTTACCCGGACGCGACCGCCGTTTTCGACATCGACTCGATCGGTCTGACCAACATGGTCAACAAGCTCAACCACGGACTCGACATCGGCAACAACCCGATCGGCCGTCCGACCGCGTTTTCGATCGGTGTCGGCGTGAATCCCGGTGCGGTGAATCTCGATGAAGAGATCCGCCGATTCGAATGGAAGGTCGAGGCCGGCGCAGAGTACGCGATAACTCAGCCGGTGTTCGATACTGAACAGCTTCGCACGTTTCTCGACCGTATCTCGCATGTCAAGATCCCAATAGTCGCCGGCATCTGGCCCCTGGTGAGTTTCCGAAACGCTGAGTTTCTACATAACGAAGTACCCGGCGTAAACGTCACGTCCGAGATTCTCGAACGAATGCGGATCGCCTCCGAAAAGGGAAAAGAAGAGGCTCGCGAAGAAGGCATTAAGATAGCGCGTGAATCGCTGGTCGAGGTGCGGGATGTGATCGCCGGAGTTCAGGTGTCGGCTCCATTCGGAAACGTAAAATACGCCCTCCAAGTTTTCGAGGCGCTCGAAGAACTCGGAGGACGTATTTCGGAACCTGCCGCGGCGAGTTAAAACCCCCGCCGGCGAAAATTATCAGAACTTACCGACCCGATCCGGCCGGTTTGGATTTCATTGCTTTCTTTTTCTCGGCTTCCATTTCGGCTCCGAGTTCTTCCAGAACGGCAGCCTCAAACTGTTTCTCAACCATCTTGAACATCTCGCCTTCTTCTTCCATAACGTGGTGCTCGATGTCTTCCATCAATACCTTGAGTTTCGGTTCAAATTTGTCACTATCCTCAGCGAGGTTTGATAGCTCGCGAAGAAACATTTTCGCCTGCCTGTGCTCCTCGATGCCTTCCTTGACGATGTCTCGCAGCTCTTTGTCGCCTTCGTCGATCAGCTTCGGATAAAAGATCGTCTCCTCAATGTGCGTATGCGCGTCAAGCTCTATCTTTATCTGTTCGAAAAGAGCCGCATGCTCGCTTTCCTCAGTCGCCTTCACTTTTTGAAAAAGCTTATCAACCTTGTCGTGATCTTCTTTCAATAACTCTATTGCGTTCATTATCATCCTCCAAAAAGTTGTTCTAGATCTGCGGTTCGCAATGAGCGTGCCAGAGCAAAAAAGCAGGTAATTCGCTTGACTCTGAATAGGCAACGTAGCGAAATCGTACGTCAGATCGAATTTCGGATAGGTTGAGCGTACGAACGGAAACTAGTCATGGGATGAGAACGATCTTGCCGTTGGCTTTCGAATTGATGATCTCGTGATGGGCGGTCGGAGCGTCCTCAAGCCGGAATGATCTACTTACGGGCGGTTTGAGGAAGCCTTGCGAGAGGCCGAAGCCGATAGCTTTGTGGGCGGCATCGAGCATTTCTTTGCCGGCATTGAAGAGTGACATTCCGTAAACGGTTGCGTCTTTCGTCATCGCTTGCCGCGGCGTGAACTCGACGCTACCGCGGTTCCCTACGACCACGATCCTTCCGAACATACTCAGGCACTCGAAGTCGCGTTCAAGGTTGACGTTCGCAAGCATCTCGATGATCACCTCCACACCTTTGCGATCGGTATATTCGTGAATCGCCGAGAAATGGTCTTCGTCTGTGTGATCAAACACCGCGTCGGCTCCGTTGTCGAGGGCAGCCTGCTTCCCTTCTTCCGAGCTCGCCGTCCCGATCACACGTAAGCCCGCATTCTTCGCCCACTGAACCGCCGCAAGTCCCACGCCGCCCGACGCGCCGTGTATCAGCACCGTTTCGCCTGCCTTCACCTCCGCCTTCTGAAACAGCGCCCGATACGACGTCGCATACGGCGTCCAAACTCCGGCACCTTCTTCGAACGAAACATTGTCCGGCAAGCGACCCAGGTGCGACTCGTCGCAGATCGAATATTCAGCGTAGGTTCCTGAGATCGACCCCGCCGTATAAACGCGATCACCCACCGCAACCCGCGTTACGCCGTCGCCGACAGATTCAACAACTCCCGCCGCATCCTTTCCAGGCGTATACGGCAGATTCGGCGCGTGCGCGTGAATTCCGGTCCGAAGATACGTATCTACCGGGTTCACTCCCGCCGCCTCGATCTTGACCAGCACCTGCGTATCCGTCGGCTCCGCCAAATGGACATCCTCGATCTGCATTACCTCTGGCTGGCCAAATTCTCTTACGACGATTGCTTTCATAGTTCAGACTCGCGGACGATCGGTATCAGAACTTTCTCTTCGGCGTTCTCATTAAACGGATCGTAACCTTCAGGAAGTATTTCGAAATGCGGTCGCAGGTCTAATTCGAACTCCGACGCCGGCAGCCATTCGCCGAAGATATATCCGAATGAGAGCGGAGCATCCGACGCGGGCCCAACGTGAGGGAACTCGGCGTACTTCCCCGCAGAAATGATCAATGAGTCCACCCCATCCGGAACCGGAGCCTCATCACTCACCGCAACCGCTGCCCACTTATCAAATTCGACTGCCGGGTCGAATTGCGAGAACGAATACGACCCATCGTAAACCTTCACAGAATAAGACTCGCCGCCGATTCGCCCGGCGATCTTCGAAGCAACGGGCCTAAACCCACGCCACAACTCGCTCGTCCGATCGTTCGCGAACGAAGTCCGAACGCGAGCCCCGATCAATCGAGTCTCCGGAAAGTCGATGATCTTCGGCTCTTTGATCATTCAACCGTTACCGATTTAGCCAGATTTCTCGGCTGGTCGACGTCGCATCCGCGGCGGACGGCAATGTGGTATGAGAGCAATTGAAGCGGCACGACCGCCAACACCGGCCCCAGCAGATCCGACGTTTCCGGTATCTCGATCACGTGATCTGCAACCTTCGAACTCATCGTATCGCCCTCTGTCAGCACGCAGATCACGATACCGTCGCGGGCCTTTACCTCGACGATATTCGAATGCGTTTTCTCATATCGCAGCTCGCTCGACGCATTGCCTTCCTCTTTCGTGTTCACCACGACGACCGGCAGCTTCTCGTCGATCAGCGCATTCGGCCCGTGCTTCATCTCGCCGGCGGGATAGCCCTCAGCGTGGATGTAGCTGATCTCCTTCAACTTTAACGCGCCTTCGAGCGCGACCGGGAAATTGATCCCGCGGCCGAGGTACAAGAAATCCTGCACGCGGAAAAATTCCTTCGATAGGTCTTCGATCGAATCCGCATCATTCAGCAGATGCTCGATCTTCAACGGCAACTCGGCTAGATCTTGTGCGAGTTTCTTACCTTCCTCAGCCGAGATCGTTCCACGCAACTCACCAAGATAAAGAGCGAACAAGTACAACGCGATCATCTGCGCCGTAAACGCCTTCGTCGACGCCACGCCGATCTCCGGCCCGGCGTGCGTCAATATTGTCCCGTCCGCCTCGCGGTGTATCATCGAACCCTGCACGTTGCAGATCGCCAGCACCTTACAGCCCGCCTGCTTCGCCTCGCGCATCGCCGCGATCGTGTCCGCCGTCTCACCCGATTGCGAGATAACGATCATCAGATCCGTATCCCTCAGCACCGGATCTCGATAGCGAAACTCCGACGCATAATCGACCTCGACCGGCACGCGTGCAAGCTTCTCAAGCATGAACTTTCCCGCGTGGCCCGCATGCCACGACGTTCCACACGCCGCGATCTTGATCGACGTAACGGCTCGAAAATCCTCTTCCGCGATGTTCATCTCGTCGAGATAAACCTTGCCCGTATCGAGCGACACGCGCCCTTGCACCGTGTCCCGCACCGCCCGCGGCTGCTCATAGATCTCCTTGAGCATGAAGTGCTTGAACCCACCCTTCTCCGCCATGATCGGGTCCCACGTGATCCGCTGCTGCTTCGGCTCGACCACGTTGCCGTCGAAATCTGTAACGCGTACGCTGTCCTTAGTGAGCACCGCGATCTCTTTCTCGCCGAGATAAAAAACATCCCGCGTGTGCTGCAAGATCGGCGGAATGTCCGACGCAACAAAGTACTCGCCGTCCCCCAACCCGACCACCACCGGAGCACCTTCGCGCACGGCTATGATCGTATCCGGCTCATCGACAGAAATGATCGACAGGGCAAAGATCCCCCGAAGCTCTTTCACCGCCTTCTGCACCGCCTTCTCAAGCGAAAGATTCTCGGTCTCTTTGTAGTGCCCGATCAGATGCGCTATCACCTCGGTGTCCGTCTCCGTCTGAAACGTGCTGCCGCTCTCCGCAAGCCGCTCTTTCAGCGTCAGGTAATTTTCGATGATCCCGTTGTGAACCACGACGACCTTGCCGGACTGGTCCCGATGCGGGTGAGCATTCTCCTCCGTCGGACGCCCGTGCGTAGCCCAGCGCGTGTGCCCGATCCCGTACGTTCCGTCGAGCGGCTTCAGCCGGATGCATTCCTCAAGATTCCGCAGCTTCCCTTCCGCCCGCCGCATCGACAGTTCGTGATTCTCGTCAACCACCGCGATTCCCGCCGAATCGTATCCGCGATACTCCAGCTTCCTCAGACCCTCGATGATCAACGGCACTACCTGTTTATTACCAACGTAACCGACTATTCCACACATAAAATTCTAGTAAATTGCGACAAAACCGGTGACAAGATCGGTCGGGCCGATGATCATTTAGCGGCTCTTGCCCTCATCACCCACAGCGAAGCGAGAAGGATCCCGATCACGCCGATCACGAACTGGATGATATCTACGCCTCCGCCGCCTAGAGCGGTTTCGGTCGCGCGAAAGAGCGCGATCAGGCCGAGCGTCGCGGCGATGAGAGCGAGGAAGTAAAAAAGGATCTTCATAGCGAATGGTAAATTTCTTCGACGGTGACCAATATCGACTGTTCAGGAAGAGCCTCCGCCACAGCTTCACGTAGAGCGTCGGCGTATATCGAAACTTCCTCACGGCGATCATCCAAACTGAAAGGCATATCCGCGTAAACGCGCGTTATCCGATCTTCCTCGGGCTTCTCTCCGGAGCTCAGATACAACCCGCGAACGCCCTCGATCACCGTACATCCGCCGAACGTGAAAAGTAACTCAGCCTCGATCGCCTTCCGCAGTCGCCGATAGACCTTAGCCTTTTTTTCCGGCAGATAAACGTCGATCCTTATCCGCTTTGACAGCATTTATAAACTCTTCTTTACGGTTAACAAAATCCCGCATCCGGCCAATAGCCTCATCCGCAGCGACCTGTTCGGGCGACTCTTCTTTCCCGTTTGATTTCGATCTGCTATTCTTCACGCCGACTCGCTTTTTCCAGTAGAACGTTTCCGTGCGGGCACGCCGACTACCAACTCACCGGCCTCAACATCCTTCGTAACCACACTTCCCGCCCCCGTCGAAGCTCCATCGCCAACCGAAACCGGAGCGACAAGCATCGTGTCCGACCCTATCTTCACGTTCGACCCGATCGTAGTCTCATGCTTCCGAACGCCGTCATAATTACACGTGATCGTACCCGCACCGATGTTCGATTTCTCGCCGATCGTCGCGTCGCCCAGATATGCCAGGTGATTCGCCTTCGATCCGCGTCCGAGGTCGGTCTTCTTAAGCTCGACGAAGTTCCCAACCTTCGCACCCGCACGCATCACGGCGTGTCCGCGCAGATGTGCAAAGGGCCCAACCTTGCATTCGCTTTCGATCTCCGAATCCACGATCACACAGCTATCCAGGATCTCGACGCCATTCGCGATCTTCGAATCCGTGATCCGTGTCCCCGATCGGATCACGCAGCCATCCCCGATATGACTTTCCCCCTCGATCGACACATTCGGATAGATCACCGTATCCCGTCCGATCCGTGCAAACTCACTGACATAAGCCGTCCGCGGATCGACAAACGTCACGCCGTTATCCAGCATCAGCCGCGTGACGACACGCCGACGCAGCAGCCGTTCGATATCCGCGAGCTGCATCCGGTTGTTTACGCCCTCGATCTCCTGCGTATCGCCGTGCTGATATATCGCGACCGGCTCGCCCGCATGCCGCAGCAGCGTAGGCACGTCGGTCAAGTAATATTCGCCCTGCGCGTTATCGTTCTTGACGCCCTCGAGTGCGGCAAAAAGCAGTTTCGTATCGAAACAGTAAATACCCGCGTTGATCTCACGGATCTCAAGCTGTTCATCGGTCGCGTCTTTCTGCTCGACGATCGATTCAAAAATGCCTCCGTCGCCGCGAACGATTCGCCCATAGCCCGACGGATCCTTCAGCTTCACGGTCAAGATCGTGCTCGCCGCACCTTTTCCGCGATGCGAAAGATGCTGCCGCACGAGTCCGCCCAGCGTTTCCGGGCGGATCAGCGGAACGTCGCCCGACAGGATCACAAGCGTCGAATCGCGATCCTTCAAATATTCGCGCGCCGAATTCACCGCGTCGCCCGTACCCAACTGTGCCTTTTGCTCGACGAACGTCACCTGCGATTCGTCCAGATCTCGCAGCACCGCCTTGCGGACCCTTTCACCCTGATGGCCGATGACGACATAGATCTTTTCCGGGTCTAGAGAAGCCGCGGTCCGGCAAACGTGGCTTATAAGGGGGCGCCCGTCTACCTCGTGCAATACTTTTGCAAGATCCGACCGCATTCTTGTACCAAGTCCCGCCGCCAAGATCAATACATCAAGGGGCCTTGGTTCGGTACGCGTTTGTTCCATGCGTTAATTCTGCCATAAGACAGCCCAACAAGCGTAACCTTGCTTACTTCGCCGAAAGTGAAGCCTTCTTCCGACGCGATGTTCGATTCACTAACGTCGTAAAAACTTCTTGAACACGCAGAACTAACTATGGTAACTTCTATCTGCGGCATTCGCGCCTCCGAATCTCGCCATCGTTCTCCAAACTCACCAAAACCCGCGAATTCGCTGCGGTTTTCTCCACCCGAAGATCAGTCAAGGAACCCTTCCAATGGCTCAAGCCTTTATTATTCAAGAACAACAGTTCCAGCGTATGAAGTCCGTCATCGGGCGTCTATGCGTGGAATGTGCCGCCCGAGCGGTCTTTCTAGTTGACCGCGACGGCCAGACGATCGCCGTGCATGGCGAGATCGGCGACATGGATATGACCAGTTTCGCGTCGCTCGCTGCGGGTAATGTCGCGGCCACTCACAGCATGGCCAAACTGATCGGCGAGAATGCGTTCCCGTCGGTAGTTCACGAAGGCGAGCGCGAGAGCATCTTCATTAGCGTGATCGGCCGCAGCCTGCTCGTGGTGGTGTTTGACGAACGCT
>JBDSLC010000085.1:0-18348 GCA_039916585.1 Pyrinomonadaceae bacterium
AGGTGCTGCTGCCGATGTTACAACCGGTTCAGAATTGAATCCGAGAATTGCGAATATTCCGACTGAAAATACGGCCGCTCCAATTAGTTTGATTCGTGTGGTGGTCATATGTGGCTCCTTAAGCTCCATCCTTGAAGCAATAACTCAGTTCATATGCAACGCATATACCTTTCCAAAAACCTCGAAATCGCTTTGAAATCAGTAACTTTAGCTCCGCTCCAAGCGAGCCTTAGTGGAATATTCACGGACCACAGTTATGTGCGCGAATATTCTCGCGGCTAGAACTTGAACGACGCTCCTTGGTGGCAGCGCTTACAACTCGCGAAGTCTGCTGTCCCGAACGCCCTTTTGTTGTTATGACATGACGCGCAACTCTGCGTTCCGCTTCTTGCTAAATGCATCGACGCGGCCGGTGCCGAGACCTGACGCCCCCGAGACATTCCGGCTCTCACTGTATGGCAACTGCTGCAATTCAAAGCGCCGGCCCCTCGATGCCGGGAGTGATCGAAACTCTTTGTGAATGCCGGTGCCCAGTCCGACGTTCTTCTCGGACGTCCCAATTGGTGGCAGGTATTGCACGAGCCGATATTCTTACCGCCGCTCTCCGCCCTTGGTCCGTGGCATTGGTAGCAGTTGTTGTGAGCTGTAGGGCCCGTCGGAATGGACAACGCAACTCCCCGTCGCGAGCTCGCATGACAAGTCGCGCAACCGGTCTGCCGAAGATGCCGCGCGTGATCGAACCGCGCATTGAAATCCTGCAAACGAGGAAATCGCTTCACTGCTCCCGTCTGAGCGTTCGAATGGCACACGGTGCAGATCTGGCTGCCGCTGTCGGCGAATTGCTGGGTGTGGCATCCCGAACACGGGAGGTGTCCCGAAAATTTTGGAGCTGCCGAATTGTCGTCACGTTTGTGACACAGAGCACACGGCATTCGCGAGTGGTTCGGGTTGGTGTGCTGGAATCGCGAGTAGTCTTGCGATGCGTTTTCGTCGTTTGCCGTCGCGATCGGCTCGGGAGGTGCATTTTCGGTAACGGACTCACTCTTGGAACCCAAAACGATAGCGGCCGCAAGCAGTAGAGATGCGGCGAGCAGAACGACCAACTCGAAGCGTCTCTTGTTGATTGCTCGCCTATTCATCATCATTTCGCTCCCGCGATCGCCTTTAGGTGCGATTCTGGAATTGCCGACTTGCCAAAGGTGATGTGGCACTTTACACACTGGAACGCCACATTCGCCTTCCTCGCATCAGTCTCAAAATTCAAGGCTCCGCCATCATCCGATGTTGCTGTCACATGGCACGCGGCGCACGCATTGATGCTTACCTTCGTTGTATTAGGGTCGGCCGTACTGATGGTTGAGACGTTATGGCAGGTCGAGCAGCTAAGCTCAGCGTGACTGAACCATTCGTGCCTGAATTTGCCCGATGAACCGCGTCGCCGCCACGAAGTCAGCATGAGCTTGTCATCTATTCCCATCGTCAACGGGAGTTTTGGATCGAAGTCGGCGGGAGGGTCTGGCACTTTCAGCGTGTGGCACGCCGCACAGTTTTCCGGTGCAGGAGGTAGCCTTGTGTCGGCCGAATGGCAAGTAAAACACGTTGTATGCCCGATCGGAGCGGTCTTGAAGGTTCCTTTCTTCAGCCAAAATGCGTCGCCCACTGGAGCCGGCGGCGTGGTCACGTACTCGTCGTCGGATTTGTCCTGTGGCTTGTAGGTTTGATGGCAGACCGAGCAGCTTTCTTCCGCGCGCCGTTGGCTGGGGCCGCGTGTCCATGACGCATTCGCAAACTCTTCCCGTCGCCCGACCCTTGAGACGATCTCGACGTGTTTGTCGTGAGGGAACGTGACGGCGAAGTCGGATGTGGCTGTCCTTCCCTTTGGAGTCGTATCGAATACCTCTCGCGGATTGGGGAAAGCGTGTCGAGCGCTGTTTCTCGGCGAAGGGTTCGTGTGACAGACACTGCATATTGCCGGCTTTGCGCCCTTAAAAAACTGCTGCTTGTGACAATTTAGACACGATTCGTGTTTCGGATACTCGGTGACATCCGGAAAAGCATCCTTTTCCGTCCGAACCTTCTTCCAGTTATCGGACGGAAACTTGTGACACTGGTCACAACTGACGCGATGAGCTTTTACGTTGTGGGGAAACTGAGAATATCTTGCCGGACGCGGCGTGCTGCTAGTTCTTGGGACTGGTGTCGGCATTGGAGCCTGGGATGCCGCAAAACTTCCCGCCACTGGATCGAAATAAAGGAATCCAGCGACCAAAAGGCATAAAAAGACCACGAACGCTACCGCTCGCACAGTGACGAGTACAGGTGACCGGTACCTTTTCATTGCGGATGACCAAGAGGAATCTCAAGCACTATTTTACGCGGAAGGCCTTGGCTAGAATGTGACACTCGTCACATCGCGACAATTACTTCCGCGTTACCTTTGTGCGTAAATTTCCACGGCTGGACGAGTAGTACTTCACGGGCGTTCCGGTAACAACGTCGTACAACCAGCCGCGATTCCTAAGAAATAGCACGTTGTCGGGCGGGAGGTCCTCTCGGTATATCAATTGCCACTCATAATTCGATCGCTATCGGCACGTCACACGAAAACTTGATTCGCTATGTCCACTCTTGAAGAAGCCATTACCAATGCTCCAACAGAAGCCCGCGCGAGAGAGCGAAAAGGTGACTCTATAGTTGCACGACTGCTGAAGCTGATCTGTTCGGTGCGGTTGGGCGTCGGCCTGCTGATCGCGCTTGGCCTTGCATGCTTTATCGGGATGCTGGTAATGCAGCAGAACGTCGACGGCTTTGATAGGTACTTTGCCGAACTGACGCCGTCCCAGCGCTTGGTGTACGGTTCGCTCGGCTTGTTCGACATTTATCATGCGTGGTATTTCAATGCCCTCCTTGCCCTGTTGTCGCTAAATATTGTTCTGGCATCGATTGACCGATTCCCGAAAACATGGCTGTTTGCCTCAAAACCAAACGTTACCGTGCCGATTCGGTGGCTTCGCGATCAGAGGGCCAACTCGTCGTTAGAGATTCCAGGAGATAGCAGCGAGATCGCAGCCGGTATCGCTGCGGAGATGAAGAATGCAGGCTGGAAAAAGACGGCGATAAGCGAGAAGGCCGGCAAGACCTTTGTCTTCGCAGAATCGGGGCTTTGGAACCGGTTCGGATACCTTGCGGTTCACGTCGCATTGTTGACGATCTTTTTCGGGGGATTTCTTACTGCTCAATTGGGATCTACCGGACAGATGCCGATCGCGCCCGGAGAGACTTCGAATCTCACTCTGGACACTGTCGTCAAACTTGACCAGGTCAATCAAATAACCAAACAGCTGCCATTCGAGATCATCTGCACCGACATTCAGCAGAAGTTGATCCGGCAGGACGGGCCGATCGCCGTGGGCAACACGATCGACTGGCTGACATATTTTCAGATCAAAGACGAGACCGGGACTCACGACGCATTTGTTCAAATGAACAAGCCGTTCGACTACAGAGGCTACCGGTTTTTTCAGGCGAGCTTTACGCCGATCGGAAGGGCGAGAAACATTACCGTTAGGTTGACGCCCGAAGCTGGCGGGCAAACCGAAGACATCGTAATTCCCAGAGGTGGCGAAGTGACTTTGGCTAACGGCAATCTTATCCGCTTCTCTGAATTCCGGGGCAATTTCAGTATTGGAAGGGAAGACCCTAACGAAGACACGAGTGCGTACCCCAATCCCGGCGCGATCCTTCAGGTGTTCCAACCCGGCCAGCCGCCCGTGACGGCTTACGCCTTCGGGCCAAAGCTCGCAAATATGCCGGTCGCCAAAAAACCGGTCGCGGGTTACGCATACCAGCTGATCAATTTTGAGAAGGCGCCCGACAGGCACGTTCTTGCCGTCCAACGCGACCCCGGAGCAAACGTGGTCTACGTCGGATTCTTGATGCTGTTCATCACGCTTGTAGGAGTCTTCTTCTTCTCGCATCAGCGTGTTTGGGCCGCGATCGAGAAAAAGCCCGGCGGAACGAACGAGATCACTCTGGCGGGAAATACAAATAGAAGTCAGAACGCATTCGACGAAAAATTCAACCGATTTGTTAAGAGTTTGCAGAAACAGGAAACCGGAGAAGCCGCATGAATCAGGAAATATTGAATCAACCCGTTTTGGTCTCGGAAAAAAGCATTGCCGGTGACGGAGTTCAGTCAAACTGGCGGTCATATACTCCGTTCTTGATCTCTATTTTCGGATCCGTTTTGCTTTTGTTGGTCAGAATCTCCTTCGGCGGAGAACGTTTCATTTCGGACGGAGCATTGATGATGCTTGCCCTCGCATCTTACCTGATCGCCGCGGTATTCTTCCTAACGAATTTCTACGCGCCCTTCAAGTTCGCCGAATCACTGGGATTGTGGGCGGCGACCCTCGGAGTATTTTTCAATCTATCGAGTTGGCTTGTACGCTGGGCGGCCGCGTACGACCGGGAACTCGCTATCTTCACCAATCAGGGCAACAGCGCCGCGGATATGCCCTGGATCTTCCGCTACGTTCCGTTCGCCAATCTATACGACCTTAGCCTTGCTTTCGCATTCGGTGCCGGAGTAACGACGCTGCTGATAATGCGGCGACATCAGTTCCGCCTTGTTGCGGCACTTTCTTTACCTTTAGCGGCTATCATTTTGGTACTCGCAAGATTCATCGGAAGCGAGTTCCTGGATCTTCCGCCGGTCCTCGATTCTTATTGGCGGCCGATCCACGTCGGCATCGCTTCGCTAAGCTACGGGATAGCACTGGTTTGTTTTGCGGTAGCCGTTCTGTATCTGTTGAAAGATGGTTTGAAGGTCGAGAAGATGGCGGTTTGGACGAGCATATTTGCCCTTGCCGTCTATGCGACCATTAGTAAGTTCAGTGTTTTTAACCCATCAACTTTCGGAACCTATACCGCCTCGACGTTTGTCGGTGAGTCGCGGATGTCGCTTGCCCTGCGTGCCGATATTCCTTATGTCGGATGGCTGATTGTGTGTGCCGCAGCACTGATGATCGGAGGCGTCTTCGCGTTCGCGTCGTATTTCTCAAAGAACGACGAAAAGATGCGGGTCTTCGGAAACCGATTGATGCAGGCAGCTTTGGTTTTCCAAGCCGCTGGTATCGGCATGCTCGTTTATCAGCTCAAAACGATCCAGAGCGTGGTAGATCACATCAGCACCTCACAGTACGAACGATTCGCGGTATGGATGCTGCAGCAGGAAGACGTTCCGCAGGCTCAGATCGCCGGGATGGGTTCGTCACAGTTATTAGATATTTCGAGCAAGTGGATCGCTGACAATGCGTCGAAGCTCCACCTTAGTTTGAATGCAAACCCGGTCGAGCTTGCGGCGTTGATCACCGCCTTTGCCGGCACCTTCTTTATCGTATTGTTCAGTTTCAAAACCGAGAAGATCCGCGAAGCTTTGCCTTCCGCAGAAACTTTAGACGGATTGATGTACAAGCTTGCGGGTGTTGCTTTCGCTGGGCTCGCACTTTTGTTGATGACGGGAGCAGTATGGGCTAACGAATCGTGGGGAAGGTATTGGGGCTGGGACGCGAAGGAGACAGGAGCGTTGGTGGCCTGGCTGACCTATGCGGGATTTCTGCACTCGCGCATCGCATACGGGTGGAAGGGACGCCGCTCTGCCTATTTCGCGATCGTTGCATTTCTGTTTGTGATCTTCACGTATCTCGGCGTGAGCTATCTCTTACCGGGCCTTCATTCCTATGCCTGAGACGGGGATATGTCTCAGCTTTTACGGGTCAGAATATGAGTAAAGAAAATATCTTGTTTGTGATAGTCGGGTTGCTGGGCGGCTTGATAATCGGATTCGTGTTCGCCAACTCCGTGAATCAACGAGCAGTTCCGATCGCCGGACAAACAGCGGCCCCTGGAGCGTTGCCCTCGGGTCATCCTGAGGTTCCGGGCGCGAGCTCGGACGGCATGCAGCCCGAGATTCAGGCCGCAATAGACAAAGCGAAGAAAGAACCCGACAATTTCGACGCGCAGCTCAAGGCCGCAGAGTTCTACTACCAGATACAAAGATTTGACGGCGCGCTTGAGTTTCTGATTCGAGCAAATCAATTAAAACCTGAGAGTCGGGAAGTGATAGTGAATCTCGGCAATGCCTATTTTGACGCGGGTAAGTATGACGAAGCTGAGAAGTGGTATTCAGCGGCACTGACAAAAAAGGGTGATGACGTGAGCGTTAGGACAGATCTCGGCTTAACATTCATATTCCGCGAAAAACCAAATTACGACCGGGCAATAGAAGAATTCAAGCGTTCACTCCAACTAGATCCGAATCATCCGCAGACCCTTCAAAACTTGACTGTCGCTTATACGAAGAAGGGTGATTCGGCGAACGCCAATCAAACCCTTGCAAAGCTTGAAGTGTTCGATCCGACCAACGATTCGCTCCCGAAACTCCGCGAAGATATCAAGAAGATCGGAGCGGAATAGGTTTCTTTACGACGGTATGATCGAGGTGTCGCAATGAAGGTCACACGCAATATGACGATCAACGATGTCTTGAAGATCGACGAGGAAAAGATGCTAAAGACTCTCACGTGGCTCGTCCCGGAACTAGCGCGCCTTCAAATTCCTCATCCCAGTCGAGCGGTCGTTGGAGCGGTCACTATCGAACAGGCCGCCCGGATCGCGCGGATTCCTTTGGTCGAGATGCTTTATGCTCTTAACTTATCCGCCGGCGAATCGGAAGAAGATCTGGCGCAAGAGCTGAAAGCAAGATCTCCCGACCTTGGCTCGGCCATTCAGTAGCCGGTGATCAAGGTCGTTGCTTGGGACGGATCGGCCGGGAACGGCTTTTTCGTCGGGAGTACTCGCGCTAACTGGGGAATGACCGAAACCGAGAATAGGTCGGACTTTGCAAGTTCGACATCGGTGATGTAAAAGTTAGCGAGTGAAGCTTTCGAAACCTTCAGACCTAAAAATTGTTGACGTCAACGATGTTCGCAACATCAACCAGACGATACTTCTGCACTTGATCCGTGAACGGCAGCCGATCTCGCGCGTAGAGATCGGCAAGCTCACTGGCCTTCGTCCCGGAACGATCTCTTCGATCGTAAACCGCCTAATAAAAAAGGGCGTGATCTTTGAAGGTGCTGAAGGCCCGTCGAGCGGCGGGCGAAAGCCTACCTATCTGAATATCAATGCTGAAGCCGCTTACGTACTCGCGGTCGACATCGGTGTGCGCGACACGGTGTATGCCGTCAGCGATTTCAACGGCCGCATTCTCAAGCAGAATAGTTTGATCACCGAGGGTGATGCTCGAGGTTTTGTCTATCGACTTGCCGCGGAGATCAACGACCTGGTCGAGAGCAGCTATTCTCGCGTAAAATTTGCGGGCGTCGGCGTCAGCGTCCCCGGACTGATCCGCCGTGACAAGGGCGAAGTGGCAGTTTCGCCCAACCTTGGGTGGAACGGATTACCGATCAAACAGCTCCTCGAAGAAAAACTAGAACTTCCGGTCTACGTCGAGAACGATGCGAACGCAGCGGCCTTCTCGGAGCTCTGGTACGGCCCGCTGGATGAGATCAAGGTCAAGACGCTTCTATACATTCTCGTCGTCGATGGACTCGGCTGCGGCCTTATCATTAACGGCGAACTCCACGTCGGGTCGAAAGTCGGCATGGGTGGATTCGGGCACATGTGCATCGAACCGAACGGAGAACTTTGCTCGTGTGGACGCAAAGGATGTTGGGAAACACTTGCGTCCGAGAGCGCGACGATCGCCCGGTACCATCGTTTGATGAGCAATAAGAACGGTTCGATAACCACGTCGATCACTGACATCATCGCCGCCGCGAATCGTGGAGATGAGAAGGCCGCAGCGGCATTGACCGCAACCGCTGAGTATCTCGGAGAAGGGATAGCGAGCCTTGCACACGGACTGAGTCCGGAGACCGTCGTGATCGGCGGTGAGATCGCGGCGGCATGGCCGCTGATCGGTCCGATCATCAAAGACCGCGTGAAAAGCAAGTACATCATTCCGGAAATTGCCAGGATCGAGATCCGGCCCGCAAGCGTCCAGCGTCCTGGATTGTTCGGAGCGATTCCTGTTGCCCTTCAGAATTACTTCTAAGCAGTGCCGTTCCATTCAATTGGTTTGACCAATTTTCTTCCGGTTACCTATTGACACCAAGGTTGAAATGATGTTAAAAACACTTAGTCTTGGCTCAAGAAAAAGTTTCTAGTAGCGATCGAGCCCTGAAAACATTCACAATTATTCAAAGTTGGTGCGATAGAACGAAGTTGTTCGTGGGATCGTAAACGACTTACACCGTAGCCAATAGAAAGACCGGAGCCCTATGCAGCTTTCCGCGATCGACCAAATAATCGTCGTCCTATATCTTGCCACGATCATGGCCATCGGTTTCGCGATGAAGCGAAAAGCCGCGAAGGGAATGTCGTCATATTTTCTTGGCGGACGGCAGCTTCCGTGGTGGGCCCTTGCGATGTCGGGCTCATCGAGCTATTTCGACATCACGGGTACGATGTGGATCGTCTCGACGTTTATTGCTCTTGGGCTGAAAGGAATGTGGGTCCACATGCTGTGGGGATTTCCGATCACGGCCTTCTACCTCGCCTACATGGGCAAGTGGATCCGCCGCTCGGACGCGATGACAGGTGCCGAGTGGATGAAGACGCGATTCGGCCCGGGCAAGGCCGGCGATCTTGCGAGATTTTCCTACACCCTTTTTGCGATCCTGACGATCACCGCGTTACTCGGCTACGGAGCGATCGGTATGGGCAAGTTCGGTGCGATCTTTTTGCATTTTGAACCTTGGGTTTTCAACCTTCCCGATTTAGTAGCCCGAATAGTAGACACTCCGACCTTCACGTTTACTGGTGCAAATATCTGCGCGTTCCTCATCCTCGGCATTACTGGAGCCTACGTTGTTCTCGGTGGATTTCACGGGATCGTGCGCGTCGAGATCATTCAGACGATCGTGCTGAGCGTGGGAGCGATCATCTTCTCGGTTCTCGGATTCATGCACTTTAACGCCGCCGAATTCGCTTCCAAGATTCCGGCGACTTGGGGCGACATTATGCCATCGTGGCGGCCGGAAGCATTTCAGGGCCTGGTCGCAGGCGGAACGGACTATTCGCTTTTCGGGGCATTGGTCGCGGTGTGGGTCGCGAAAGGATTACTGCTCTGTTTCAGCGGACCGGAACAGCTTTACGACTTTCAACGATTTCTCGCGGCAAAAGATGAGCGTGACGCTGCCAAGCTCGGAGCTCTATGGGGACTCATCCACACCGTTCGTTGGCCGTTCGCCATGGCGATCGCGGTAATGGCGATCATGGGTATCGGGAATGCTGCCCTTGACACACAATTGCGTTCCGATCCGGAAGCTGCGTTGCCCTTAATCATCGGTTCGATGCTGCCGATCGGACTTGTTGGATTCATGCTGGCGGCACTGCTTTCGGGGTTCCTCGCGACGTTCAGCTCGACTGTGAATGGTGGTGCGGCCTATCTCGTAAAAGACATTTATCAGCGTTATATCAATCCGGAAGCAGACAACAAAACACTGGTTCGCGTCAGTTATATCTCGTCGGCGCTTCTGATCCTTACTGGCTTGATCATTTCGATCTTCGGCACTTCGATCAACACCGCCTTCCTCTGGATCTTCGGAACGCTGGCCGCCGGAATTCTGCCTCCGAACGTCCTTCGTTGGTATTGGTGGCGACTGAATGGACAGGGTTACGCCGCGGGTGTATTCGGCGGAATGGCGATGTCGCTGGGTCAGGTATTCCTAGAGCAGTTCAAGATTATCGATGCTCAGCCGCTGTATATCGGGTTCCCCGTGATCGCGATCGCTTCGACGCTTCTGACGATAGCCGTGTCGATGCTCACAGGTCCTACTGACTCATCGACGCTGAAGAATTTCTATCGCAAGGTTCAGCCCGCAGGTTTCTGGGCTCCTGTTAAACGCGAAGTGCTCGAGGACGATCCGGGCTTTAAGAAGCAGCTTTCATTCTCGATCGAGTTCTTCAATACGATCGTTGCCATGGCAGGAATCACGGCTCTGTATGTGTCGATGCTGTATCTGGTGCTCAATCGACTAACAGTAGGGTTCGGACTTCTGTCCGTTACCCTCGTCGCGGTGATCGTTCTTTACTTCACCTGGTACAAGAATTTGCCTCCGGCATCCGCCCCTCAGTCGGATGATGACGCAAACAATTTTGATGGGATAGAGTCCACTACGGAGGCCGCATGAGGTTTGACGGAAAGGTGATTTTCGTCACGGGCGGAGCTCTCGGCATCGGGCGGGCTGCGTGCGAGATCTTTGCCGAACGCGGTGCGAGCGTCGCGATCGTTGATTGGGATGAGGCGGCAGGGAATGTACTTGCAAAGGACCTTCAACAGGCAGGGCATTCGGCGATGTTCCACAAGGTCAACGTCGCAAATTTCGACGATGTTCAGACAGCGGCTGACGCAACGGCGGCTGCATTTGGAACTATCGATTCACTCGTTGTGAGCGCCGGCATTCAACGTTATGGCACTGCCGTTTCGACCGACGAGGCTCAATGGGACGAGGTGATGGGCGTGAATCTGAAAGGAGCCTGGAACGCCGCAAAAGCCTGCATTCCGCACATTCTGAAGCAAGGTGGCTCAATCGTGAATGTTTCGAGCGTTCAGGCGCTTGCGAGTCAGCAAAATGTCCTCGCGTATACCGCGAGCAAGCACGGACTGATCGGCCTGACGCGGTCGATGGCGATGGACTTTGCGAAGGATGGCATCCGTGCAAACGCGGTATGTCCAGGAACGGTCGATACACCGATGCTGAAATGGGCAGCGTCGCTGGACCCGAATCCGCAGTCGGTTTATGACGCGTGCAACGCTATGCATCCGCTCGGCCGTATCGCTCAACCACGTGAGATCGGCGAGGTCGTAGCGTTTCTCGCGCACGAAAGTTCGTCATTCGTAACCGGAGCCGTATGGACCGTCGACGGCGGGTTGCTCACGCAGATCGGCGGAGTCCCGAAGGTTTAAGAATTAGTCACAGAGTACACAGAGTTCAGAAATCTCTGTGTACTCTGTGACTAAAGGAGTCAGTTTATGAGTAATGCAGCAGCAGAGGAAGGCCACGCACCGGTGACGCCGTACGATCCGCCGCCGGGGCTGGACGCGGCGATCAAGGCGGTGCCATTGGTAGAGGCATCGAAGAAACCGGCAAGGGTCGGTTATCTGACCAACTACGCGTTTCACATCTGGTATCAGATCGTGATCGAAATAATGAATAGACGCGGGGCCCAGTACGGTATCGAGGTCGAAGTTCTCGATGCGGGACTTTCCGTTGAGAATCAGATCGCACAGGCTCGCGAAATGGTTAAACGCGTCGACGCGATCGTGCTGACGCCGGCGAATTCATCGGGGCTGGAAGAGGTGCTGAAGATCGCAACTGATGCCGGAGTTCCGGTGGTTGTTGAGGCGAATCCGGTCGAAGGAATGGCCACGATGGTCGCGATCTGCGATTACGATGCTGGATATGATCTCGGTAAATGGGTCGGCAATAACGTAAAGAATGCCGACGGTTCGCCGCTTCGCATTCTCGATGTCGGCCTACCATGGCTGCGTCCATGCTTGCTTCGCAGCGAAGGTTTCGTCCAGGGTGTTCGCTCGATTCAACCGGACGCTGTCGTCACAGCATCGATCAATGGCGAAGCAACGCCCTCAATTGCGGAAAAGATCGCTGCCGAAACTCTCGCCGAAAAAGGCGACGTTGATGTCATCTTCGCGATGGACGACGAAACTGCGCAAGGAGCTTACAACGGTTATCTCGCCGCCGGATTCGACCCCGACACAGTGAGTGTCGCAGGATTCGGCCTCTCGGGTACACATGAAAAGGGATGGCTGATGAGCCGTCAGGCGCTCAAAGTTAGCCAGGGAATGTTCCCTGAATATGTCGGCCTTCGATGCATGGACGGCATCGTGAAATTATTTGACGGCCAGGCTGTCAACGAACGCGATCAAACGCCGACTGTCTCGCTGACGGCGGACAATCTTGAAACTTACTATCCACAGGTCGACGGCGTTTGGACGCCGGACTTCAACGCTATCGCAGCGATCCCAGTTAAGGGGAGCTGCGCTAAGGTCTAGGGGAAGACAGTTCGAATTTTTGGAGGATCCAATGAACATTCAAGCAATAAAATCCATGGCGCGAGCGGTTTCTCTCCTTACCGTAGCGTTTATTTTGTCAGCGGTCGTATTCGCACAGTCGAACACCGGCTCGATCACGGGGGTCGTTACCGACCCGGCCGGAGCCGTCGTTCCGAACGCTACGGTTACGGTCACGAACCAAGGCACCAACGAGAAGCGCACGGTCCAAGCGGACGGCGAAGGCCGCTACGAAGTTCTCTCGCTGCCAACGGGAACCTATACTGTCGAAGCAACCTCGAGCGGATTTCAGTCAAGCTCGCTGAAAGATTTGCGTCTAGCCGTGGGCGACAAAGCTCGTGCTGATGTTGCGTTGACTGCGGCGGGCGTGAGTGCGGTCGTCGAGGTCATTGATCAAACTCGCACTGACACCGAAACCGCGACCATCGGCGACACCGTAGACCAGGCCCGTGTAACAGACAATCCAGTTAACGGCCGCGATTTCACGCAGCTACTCGCGACCGTTCCGGGATCAGTGCAGACCACGAACCAGTTCCAGACGAGCATCAACGGAATTCCTTCGACATTCGGCGGGACCAGCGTACTCGTTGACGGCATCGATGCCGGCCGCGTTGACCTGAACGGAACATCCAATGTTCTTGGACGCGTGGAATCCCGAGTAAACCGCATTTCGATGGACAGCGTTCAGGAAGTGCAGGTATTGGAGCAGAACTACTCCGCACAGTACGGTCAGGCCATCGGGGCGGTCATCAATCCGATTACAAAATCTGGGGGCAATTCCGTCCACGGAAGCATATTCGAATTTTTTAGAAACGAAGCGCTTGACGCCAATGATTTCTTTAATAACGCCGGGGGTTTCCCTAGATCGGAGCTGAGTCTGAATCAGTTCGGTGGCAATGTAAGCGGTCCGATCAAGAAAGATAAACTCTTCTTCTTTACCAACTACGAAGGTGTCCGCCAAACACGTGGGATTCTGTTCACTGCTCTAACGCCGACTCAATCCTTCAGAAATCAGTTGCCATCAGCAGTTTTGCCGCTTGTTGCAACCTTGCCGCTTCCGACGTCGCCATTTGTTAGTTCCGGTGGGCAAGTTGATCCGAACGCCGGAATTTTCCAGACCCAGAAGAGCGGGAAACTTCGAGAAGACACCGGATCGGTGAAGATCGATTGGCTGCATACCGAAAACAGCCAGTTTTCCGCACGTTACAATATTAACGACTCGCAGACTACCACCCCGTATGGCGTCGGAACCGACCAGACCGCCGAGGCAAAACTTAGGGTTCAGCTTTTCAAGCTCTCGCACAATTATACCTTTTCGCCGAACATGGTTAACGAGGCAGCGTTCGGCATTAATCGGAACTTTACCGACGTAGGTGCAGGTCCGTCCACACTGCCCATCGTTAGCTTTGCGTTCGGCGATCAGGCAATTGCAAATCCCGGCCCGGCGCAGTTTGATCAAGTCAGAACGGGTACCGTCTATCACTTTCTGGACACACTGAGTTTCATACAAGGAAATCATTCGTTTAAGGCAGGAGTAGATATAAGGCTCAACCGACGAACCGCGATCTCAGAGGTTCAGGAAACGCTTCAGTACACCGCGTTAACAGATCCGATAGGAGGGACAGGCCTGCTCCAGAATCTTCCTTTCATAATTTCGCGCGGAGGACATCCGGAGCTCGAGTACGCGAACGAGAACTTCTCTTTCTTCTTTCAAGATGATTGGAAGGCCCATCCGCGCTTCTCGGTTAACCTGGGTCTTCGATATGACGTGAGTACCGTGAGTCGGGAGAAGGAAGGAAGGCTTCAGAACTTCGATCTCGCCACTCAGACGTACACTCCTCTTGGCGAGAAGATTCATAACGTTGATAAAAACAATTTTGGACCTAGAGTTGGATTTGCCTACGATATTTTCGGCAATCAGAAGACAGTTGTTCGCGGCGGGTATGGAATATTTTACAACCGCGAACTACCGGCAAGCTTTGGATCGCCGCATGTCAACACGTTTCCGACCGAATCGGTTACCGTGCTGCGTTCCATTATTTTCTGCGGACGCTTTCCCGGTTTCCCGGTAACTGATGCCGACTATGCATGCGGTCGCCCCTCCGCTTTCGTGATTGAAAGGGATCTCGAAACGGCGATGGCTCAGCATTGGTCGCTGAACGTTCAGCAAGATCTTGGAATCGGAACTCTCCAGGTTGGATACGTCGGAAATCATGTTACCCATCTTCTGACGGATGGCGTTGTCAGTCCCAGAAACATCAACCGCCGAATCGACGAAACCGACATCTTCTTTGACACACGGCCTTACAATAATTTCGACAATATCTTTATTGTCGGAAGTTATCCGCAGTCGAACTACCACGCGATGCAGGTTAATTTTAAGCGCAATCTGTCGAAGGGACTTCGATTCAACGCCAACTACACTTGGTCGCATACGATCGATGATGTAGTCGGTTTCTTTCAGGATTATCAGGACTCGAATAACGCTCAAGCTGAACGGGCAAGCAGCGATCAAGACGTTCGTCACAACTTCACCTTCGATGCAGGATATAATGTCCCACTTCGAGATTGGTTTGGAGGCGGGCCTCGATGGATCGTCGACGGCTGGCAACTGAACACGATTACACAGATGCGAAGCGGCCTGCCGGTCACACCGAGACTGTCTGGAGGAAGTTTCGGAGGCTTCAGCAAACGACCGAATCTGGTCCCAGGTGTTGACACCCGTTGCCCGCAGTTTAGCATTCCGGAATGCCAGTTCAACGAAGATGCATTCTCCGATCCCGGTGCGAATAATTTCGGAAATGCGGGACGAAACATCCTGAGAGGTCCAAGCTTTGCACAGGTCGATTTCTCGGTGCTGAAAAATACGAGATTTACTGAAAATACGTCACTTCAACTGCGTGTTGAGATATTCAACATTCTCAACAAAGCTAACTTCGCCGATCCGTCCGGCGGTCTCACTCCGGGAGACTCCAACTCGCTTCGACCGACGGCCTTTTTCGGGCGTAGTGTTTCGACGGTGGGGAACCAGTTAGGTGGATTGCTCGGATTTGGCGGGCCGCGGCAGATACAGTTGTCGGCTCGGTTCAACTTCTAAACACCGGAGAAGAGATTGAGGGTAAGCATGATCAAGACAATAAACGTCTTCCTAGTTTTATTGGTTTTGTGCGTGCTTTCCCTCGATTCGTTTGGGCAGAACGCGAAACTGCCTGAGAGCACGATAAAGACGGTGTATATCACGCCGTTTTCGCATTACGATTTTGGTTTTGTCGAACCGCCGGGCAAGGTTCGTGAGCGAGCGGCGAGGCATATCGACGAGGTGATTCGCGTCGCCGAGGAGAATCCCAATTTCAAGTGGACCATCGAAAGCGTTTGGCAGGTGAACGAATGGTTGAAGCGTCAGCGAAAGCCAGAATCAGTTCTTCCCAAAGATAAAGAAAAGATCGAGCGTTTGATGAAGTTGATCCGCTCGGGGCGGATCGCGATGTCGATGGCTTGGGGTTCGATGCACACGGACTTCATGGGCGGTGAAGAGATTAACCGCCTCGCCTACGACTTCACCAAGCTAAAGAATTCTTACAACATCACATCGGAGCTTGCGATGATGAACGACGTTCCGGGCCACCCAACTTCGCTGCCGTCCGTGCTGGCGGCTAGCGGGGCGAAGTATATGGTGACGGGTGCGAACACTTTCATCATCAGTGCGACCGCGCTCGCTCCGGGCAAGGTGCCTTTCTATTGGGAAGGCCCGGATGGCAGCAAGGTTCTTCTCTGGATCAGCCAGGGCAACCGCGGAGCCTACGTTGAAGCGGTAACTGAATATTATCTTGACCCGTATTCGCTCGATCCATACACGGCTCGTCGCCCGTTCGAGATGTTCAACCCCTCAATGATCGGGAAGACAACGCCGATCCAGGAAATGGAGATCGGCATGACCAATCTCCTGAAACGCTATAACGACGCGGGATATAAGTACGACGCCGTGATGGCGATGTATTCACACGACTTCGTCGAGCCAACCGATGTTCTCAATCTTCAAAAGGCGATCGCTCTTTGGAAAAAACATCATCCCGAGATTGAACTAAAGATCGCGACGCCGCCGGAATTTCTCAAATACATCGAAAACAAATACGGCTCGCAGATCCCCACCTACAAGGGCGAATGGTCCGGACTTTGGTCGGAGGCGAAAACCCAGAGCCCGCGGATATCAGCGATGGCGCGTCACACGCAGGATCATGCTCCGGCCGCGGAAACTCTTTGGAGCGCGATAGCGATGACGCGGAATATTCCAGCTCCCGTCGGAAACTTCGCGTCGATCTGGGATCTCACGTTCACCTACGACGAGCACAGCGGCGCTGGCAACAACGGTTGGCCGCAGCTCAACAGTCGCCAACCGCTCGAAGATCAGAACCGGCAGTACGTCGAGATGACGTCTAAGGCGAAGGCTGAGGCCGATATGTTGCTTCGAGATGGCGTAAACGTGATCGCTCAGCCTACGCGGTTTGACTCTCCCGCGTCGATGCCCGCGAACATTCGACCGGTCGTGGTTTATAACGATCTTTCGTGGAGCCGATCAGATGTTGTGGTGATCGCGCCGCCAGACAAAAATTCCCGCATCGCGTCGATCAAGAATTCTTCGACCGCGGCGGCCGTCCGGTTTGACGTTGACGAAGAAGGGAACGCGATCTTCGTCGCCAAAGACGTCCCCGCATTCGGTTATTCAAGTTATGAGGTGTCGATAGCCGCAGGCCGATCAGCAACAACACTAAAGCCTGCGGCCGGCACCTCATCCACAAATGGTTCGTACGCGGTCGAGGTTGCGGCGAACGGAACTATCAAGAGCCTCCGCGACGTCCGCTCGAACCGCGAGCTTGTGAATGCGAAAGGCGAACTTCCTTTCAATGAACTGCTTCGCGTTGAAGGTGCCGATGCTTCTAAGGTCGTCTATCCGCAACCCGCAAAGGTCTCCGTGAAGAAAGGCGTGCAAATGTCCATCATCGAAGTGACCCGACCGGGCTCGGCATTCCCGTCGTCGACGATCACGCTTTACGATGGTATCGATCAAGTCGAGCTTCGCAACGAACTCGATCAGTCGAAGCTTCCGTTCGCGGGCGGCAACGAGAATTGGAGCGATGCTTATTATTTTGCGTTTCCTTTCAACGTTTCGGCGGACGGTATGAAGGTCCTTCGGGGCGGCCAAAAATGGTTCGATCGGCTGCCGGATGATTATATGGATGGTGCCCGAAAGGATTCCGTTACGACTCGCCATTCGATCGGCGTGACCGACGGTAAACAGACCGTCGTCGCCGCACACCGGCAAGCCTTTCACTGGAGCTATTCAGGATTCGTCCCAACGAAGGTCAAAGCAAAAGACGCTCCGAAAGATTTCCTTCCGGCTCTGTATATGGGCAAGTTTCCGCTCCCCGAGGCAACCTTCTATTCGCGAGCGATCCGACACAGCAATCAGGCCGACACGCACGATCTCAGCATTGTGAACGTCGATACGGTCGAGCCCGGATTGAATGGAAATCTTGTCTTCGAATATGCGTTTTCGGCTTGGGGCGTGTTCGATCCCGTCGCGGCGTGGCGGCTCGGGTCTCAGTTCAACGTTCCACTGCGGGCGCAATATGTGACCGTCAAGCCGATATTGAATAACGCTTCGTACTTCTCGGTCGATCAGCCGAATGTGCAGATTGTGACCGTCAAACCGCTGGCCGATTCGATAATCAAGGGCGAGGTCAGCTCGGCACCGCTGAATCCGAAGCCGAACAAGAATTTTGCGATCCGGCTGCAGGAATTTGCCGGGCGCGGCGGCAACGTTCAGATCCAGCTTCCGGCGAAGATCAAATCCGCATCGATAGTTTCATTGACCGAAGATCGCGAGATAAGCAAGGTCTCGCAGATCGCACCGCTGACAATTGCGATCAAACCATACCAAACCCTCACCGTAAAGATCGAGATCGAGTAGTAAAGAACGAGATGGATAATTTCAAACGACGTGATTTCCTGAAAGCGATTACCGCCGCGGCCGCGGTTCCGGCGGTTCTCAAAGCGACCACGACGGTTGCGACCGAACCGTCTCCTCCTCTGCCAGACATCCCGACGTGTGCCTCGATGCGTTCGATCACGATGACGCACAAGTTTCTCGATCTCTACGCATGGCCGGGTCTGACAAATCAGTGGGGATG
>JBDSLC010000086.1:0-8466 GCA_039916585.1 Pyrinomonadaceae bacterium
GGCTTTGGTGACGTTTCCTTCTTCATCGAGGTCGATCTCGACGGTGACCTTGCCGGTGACGCGTGATTGGCGAGCCATCATCGAGTAGCTAGGCATTACCATTCGCACGGCTTCGTTGGTGCTGATGCCGCCGAGGTTGATGAACTCGGGCGGTGCGGCTCGTCGAGCGGCCTCGGCTTTGTCGGCCTCGTCCTTAGCTTTACGGTCCGCCTCTTCCTTAGCGAGCTGCGTTTCGATCCTCTTTACTTCAGACTTTGCGGTTTCGTTCGCCGCGTCGAGATCGGCCGCGGACTTGTAATCCGAAAGGGCCTTCTGAACATCACCGAGCTTCTCGTGAGACGCTCCGCGATTGAGGAAGACGATGGCGGTCTTTGGTGCGAGTTCGATGGCCTTGTCGTAATCCTTTACCGATTGATCGAACGACTTTTTGGTGAAAAGAGCCTTGCCGCGGCTGACGTAAAGCGTCGGGTCGTCGGCCTTTATCTCAAGGGCCTTGTTGTAATCGGTGAGCGCGGCTTCTACCTCGCCCTTTGCGAGGCTCGCGTCGGCACGTTTCGAATAGAAATCAGCCGGAGTGGGCGTGGCTACGGGCTTTACGACCGCGGGGACCGGAGCCGGAACGGGCTTGGCGGTGCGGGCACGAACTGCGGCGATCATTCCGGCGTCGGCACCGGTCGCGACCAACTCTTTTTCGATCTCAGGAGTATTGACGAACGTTACTCCGCGCTCCGTGACGGCTCGCGTAAGGATCTGATTTCGTTCTTCGATCGTCGCCTTTTTCGAGCGGAGGCCGATGAGAAGATCGGCTAGGCTGAGCGGCGGATTCTGTGCCGAGGTGACGGCTGCGAAAGCGCTAAGCAACATTGCGAGGAAGGCGGCCGAAAGGAATTTGCGGATGATCGGTAGGCGTTTCATAACGGTGTACGGTTGGGGTTTAGTTGTCGTTTATCAAATCGTCAGCGGTGACGGGTTTTTTAGCGGCCGGAGCTTTGACGGGTTTCTCCGCAGGTTTAGCTTTCGCGGTCTGGACGGGTTTCGCGGCGTTGTGAGTTTCGGCGTTCGGCGTCTCGAGCTTGGTCTCGGTTGTCTCGGTTGTCTCGGGGGTGAAGGCGTTTACCTGCTCCGGTTGCTGTTCGGCTTGTTGGAGCGGTGCGGCGGGTTGCGGTTCGGGCTGCTGAACCGGAACTGCAGCTTGCTGCGTCGGGACGGTTGCCGCGGGTTCGGGCGACGATCCGCCGAGGAACATAAATCCGAGTCCGGCGGCGATCAGTATCGCAACCGCGACGCCCGCGATAAGCGGGATCGGCAGGCCAGCACGCTTCGGCCGGTGATCTTCGAAGCTGAAGGTGTGAACGGGTTCGTACTCACGAACGGGTGCTGCAGGTTCGTCATCGACGTCGATAAGGAATGCTTCCGACTCTTCTTCGACAAGCTGCGGACTTTCGATCGCTTCGGGTTGCGAAGGTTCCGACTTCTTCGCGATCTCACGCAGGTCGATCCGGGCTCGCGGGGCAGGTTTTATCGAGAGGTGAATGTCGTCGTCGGCATCGCCAATATCCTGCTGGATCGCGTCGACAGCCGTCCTTACCGGCTCTAGGGAGATGCCGAGAAGGTCATCATCATTCGCGGCGGTCGCAGGAAGTTCTGCTGATGTATGGATCGCCTTGGCTTGGGCTTCGAGTCGCGCACGTTCGGCAGTTTGCTCGCGCATCATCTGCTCAGCCTCCGCCATTTTCTGCTCAGCCTGGAGCCGCATTTCCTCGGCTTCCTTAAGCTTTTGAGCAAGGATCTCGGAGTCTGTCGGCGGTGTCGGCTGTGTAGGAGTTTGGGCAAGCGCCTCTATGGCCGCTGGAGGCACGGGAATTTTTAGCTGCTGCGTGTTCCGCATCAACTCGGCGGCCTCATTCAATTCCTGGGCATCGACAGCTTCGCGTTCTTTGGCACGTACTACAGACGTTCGCAGTACCTGACGCATGATCATAGCGGAGTCGTAGCGATTCTCGCGTTTGATCTCGAGCGCACGCATCACGACCTCGGATATCTCCGGAGCCACGCGGGCGTCAATAGAGTTTGGCGATTTTAGCGGATCGCGATTGCCTTCGAGTAGTTCGATCGAACGCTCGAGCGGGTCGACCGGCACACGACCGGTGAGCATTAGATAGATCGTTGCTCCGACGGAATAGATGTCGCTGCGGATGTCTGCCGGATCTTTCAAGATCTTTTCGGAGCGGTCGTCGTAGCTGCTCAAGATCACCTTCTGTGAGGCGGCGTCGAGGCCGTTCCAAATGAGTTCGAGCGGGGAATAGTTGAGCGAACCGTCGTTGACGTCGGCAAGGGCGGTCGACAGATCGTTACCGGATTCGTCAACGATCGTGACGCCGAGCAGCTTGATGCGTCCGGCGTTTGAGAGCGTTACGTTCCGGGGACACACCGCTCCGTGGAGGACCTGCGGCTTTTGATTGTGCAGATAGTTGACGGCGTCGAGAAGTTGATCGGCCCAGTCGAGCGCGTGTTCGAGAGAGTGTTGTTGAGACTTGCCGGAGAGAAGAGTGTGAAGATCACTTCCATCGATATCTTCGAGCACGAGGTATTGTCGGCCGACCTCGGAATAGAAATCAGTGACCTGAAGGATCGAATCGTGTCGAAACTCTGAGATGCGGCGGGCGGCGTTCTCGAAGGCGAGTCGGCTGTTCTCTTGCTGCGACAGCGTCGTCACCTTGCCGAGACGGACGACGATCTCTTTGACATAAACATTCGTGTCTGAGGTCGTGTCGTAGGCGGGATAGACCGAACTTGAACCCGACTCGATGACAGGCGAATCGATACGATAACGACCTTTCTGCAAGGTTTCGGCAGCAACTGACATAGAAAAATGTAAGAAAAACTCGGCGTGCGGTGGTGGCGGGTGAACTTCGTCCCAATCACATTATACGCATATTTGTTAAAAAGAAAAGTACTTTGTTGAATAAGTTTGTTCAAATCGACGAATTGAATCAAAAAGCGTGTTTGAGCGAATAATTTAAGCCGAACGTGCGATAGTACGGACAAGAGAGTTGGAGCCTGACGCGTCGCGATGCTTCGAATGTTTAACGGGAAAAATGATGAGGCCCGGTGGGAAGCCTTTGAGGTCGAAGCTGTGCCCCATCTGCAAGACCTCTACCGTATCGCACGGTGGATGGTTGGCGGTCGCGAAGACGCCGAAGATCTGGTGCAGGAAACGATGTCCGAGGCGATGCGGTCGTTCCATAACTATGAGCGGGGGACCAATTGCCGCGCATGGATGACCAAGATCATGTATCACCTGAACGGTCGGCGGCTGAGGAAGCTCGGGCGGGTCAAGATCGTGAATGATACGGAAGAGATGATCGCGGAGACGATCGCATTCACTCCATCGATCCCGCCGACGCTGACGGACAGCGACATTATTTCCGCGCTGATGCGGATCCCCGATTCATTCCGGCAGATCGTGCTGCTAGCGGACGTCGAGGAGTTTGCGTACAAGGAGATCGCGGAGATGGTCCAGATCCCGATCGGGACTGTGATGTCGCGGCTGCATCGCGGTCGGAAACTGCTGAGGATGGAATTGTCGGACTACGAGCAGGAACGGGGAAAAAGAAAGGCGGGAGTACTCGGGAGCTGAGAAAATGAACTGCAGAGATTTTGACGAGATCGCCGATTCTTATTTGAGCAACGAGCTGCTCGTGGAGACGAATCATGAAGTAATTCGGCACATTGAGCATTGCCGCGAGTGTCGCGAACTGCTCGCGGAACGTCGTGAGCTGCGAGCTAGATTGCAGAGTGCTGTCAGGGAGGCGGACGAATCAAAGATCGATAACGCATTTTCACTTCGGCTACGCGGGGAACTACGATCTAGGGTGGAGCGGCCAGCGCGGTCGTTCGCGCGGCTTCGGTTCGCTTTTGCTTCAGTTGCCGTCGTTCTACTGGCGATCTTGGGCATTGCCTTGTTTCTTACAATTGGCCGGAAGGGGGTGGAGCAGGCGGCACAACCATCGGAACCAGCGGATGCGAATGTGATCATTCCTCCGGATGAGACGCGGATCGTTCCGGCGTTTCTGGTTAAGGTTTCGCAGGACGCGTTCGACGACCATATAAATTGCGCACTCTCACACAATTTAAGGGAGCTACCGATATCGTTGGAGAAGGCGGCGAGAACGGTCGACGCGGTCAATCTGGGGTTCGATCGAAGTGTGATACAAGCCTTACAAGAGAAATTTGGCAGTGAAGTGAAACTGGTAAAGGCACATTATTGTGTGATCAATGGCAGGCACTTTACGCATGTCGTTATCGAAGAAGCGGGGCGAACAATGTCCGTGCTGCTTACTAAGCGGACGGACGCAGATCCTGACGCGGCGGATCCAATGCCATGCGGTACGAGTGGCGATCTCACAGCGGCATGTTTTTCGTCGGGCGGATATGCGGTCTTCGTCGTTTCTAATTCGTTGGAATCGGAAACGCTGCTGGTAGCGAATACAATAGCGGGTGCAATCGTTGATCACATCGGCAAGGTTCGGGTTGCGGCATAGTCATGAGCGAAAAAATACCATCGAGCGAGATCACGCCGGAGAGCGTCTACTTCAACCGACGTAACTTTATCAAGGCGGGTGTGTTTGCTGGCTCGGCATTGGCGACCGCAGGCACCTATCGATTTTTCAATCCGCCGCCGCCGCCAGAGGTTGTGACTGCGCCGATCGGGAATGTTTCTGAAAGCCGTTCGTTTTCGTCGACCGAGACTCCGGATACATTTGAGACGATCACGACCTACAACAACTATTACGAATTCTCCACATCAAAGAACGGCCCGGCTCGAGCGGCCGAGAAGTTTGTGACGCGGCCGTGGACGATCGAGGTAGACGGACTGGTCGGCAAGCCGCGGGTTTTCGATATTGAGGAGTTATTGCGGCTTGACCAAGAAGAGCGGGTTTATCGATTCAGATGTGTCGAGGCTTGGTCGATGGTGGTTCCGTGGACAGGATTTCCGCTGAAGAAACTGCTGGACCTAGTCGAGCCGTTGAATACGGCGAAGTATGTTGCGTTTCATACTTATTATAACGGTCGAACGACGAGCCCGGAGGCAAAGTTGCCGCCGGGGCCGAATGGGATGCAGTCGTCGTTCTCGGCTGGAATCGATCTCCCATACTTGGAAGGGCTGCGGATGGACGAGGCGATGCATCCGCTGACGCTGATGGCGACGGGCATCTACGGGAAGCTGATGCCGAATCAAAACGGTGCTCCGATCAGGTTGGTGGTGCCGTGGAAGTATGGGTTTAAGAGTATTAAGTCAGTGGTGAAGATCTCGCTTACGGACGTTGAGCCGCCGACCACCTGGAATCTGGCGGCTTCGGATGAGTACGGATTCTATTCGAACGTGAATCCGGACGTGACGCATCCGCGATGGTCTCAGGCTCAGGAGAGGCGGCTTCGTGATTCTCGAATGCAGCCGACGGTTTTGTTTAATGGTTACGGTGAAGAGGTCGCGGGACTGTACGCGGGGATGGATCTTAAGAAATATTTTTGACGGGACCGTGTGCGTCTCGCAAGCGGCTCGCGTCGTACTATGAACGATATTCGATTTTATAAGATCTTGATCGCGGTGAACGCGTTGATACCGCTCACTTTATTGGCTTACGACGGCTGGCGGGCGCAGTTGGGCGCGAACCCGATCGAGTTTTTTCTGCGGACGACGGGCGTGCTGACGCTTAGCTTTCTGATCGTGACGCTTGCGGTTACGCCGCTGCGGAAAATGTTCGGGTGGAATTCATTGATCAAGTTTCGCCGGATGTTGGGGCTTTTCGCGTTCTTTTACGCGACGCTGCATCTGCTGACCTATTCCGTGTTCGATCGGAGTTTGAGCTTATCGGCGATAGTCGGCGATGTTGCTCAGCGGCCGTTCATTGCGATCGGTATGGCGGCGTTGTTGATGCTGATCCCCCTGGCGGTTACGTCTACCAATGGCTGGGTCAAGCGGCTGGGCGGAAAGAAATGGGTGCGGCTGCACAAGCTAACGTATGTCGCGGCAATCCTGGGTGTGATCCATTTCTGGATGATCGTCAAGTCGGATATTTTTTATCCTGCGTTGTTTGGAGTTGTGTTGGCGGGATTGTTGGCGTATCGGTTAATGCCGAAGCCTGCGCGTGAGCAAGGGCTTAAGTCACAGGTTGGACGTTAGGCCCTTGCTAACGTGCGGGCTTCTGAATTCGACGGAAGTCGTTGCCGGACATTTCTACGGTGCGGCACATTTCGTAGAGGCGTGAGCGGAGGCGGACGCCGATGCGGTCTTCGAGAGTTTCTTCTTTTTCCCGCTTCCTTTCGTCCAGGTAATTTGTAGTAAAGATCGTCAACTTCTGGTCGTTGTAGCGCGAATTGATGATATGTGCCATCGTATCGCGGACCCAGTCGGTAGGCTTTGACGCGCCGAGTTCGTCGAGGACGAGTATCTCGGCGTTGAGTACGGGGGCAAGGACGCCAAGTTCCGAAGTTTTTGTCGCCGGGTTATACGAGTCCTGTATTTCTTTTAACAGGGTCCCAAACTCGTAAAACAGGCAAGTGAAGCCGCGCTCGGTAAGTCCTTTAAGTATAGAGACGGCGAGATGCGTTTTGCCAACGCCAACCGTTCCCATCAGGATCAGGCCCCGATCGACAGCCGGATATTCCATCGTCAGGCTAGACGCAAATTTGAATGCATTGATCTGCGAGGGGTTTTGCGGCTTGTAATTGTGAAAGTGGCAGTCGGCGTATCGACGGGGAAGTCTAGCCCTATCGAGGAACCCTGAATGCGAATCGCGCTGGCGGCAATGACAAGTTCGGGCTCCTTTGCCGGGAACTGTTTCGACGCCGGTACCGAAACATATCTCGCAGACCTCGCCGTCATCGGTGCGCAAAAGCTCGCTCCTTTCGGGAAGGTTTGGCAATACGCGGAGTGTTGCAGCTTTTGAATTGTTCGCCGGCATCGTTACTAGGGAATTGAGAGTATAGCATTGTGCCGAGCGGTGTCAGTAGCCCGGCCGTAAGTAACCGCTCCATTAAGAGATTATCGATCTATAGCTATTGCGAAAGTGCTGTCCGATCGTGCGTAGTTTAAGGAGTGCAGGCCTCGTCTAAGGTTCCATGGGCCATGGAGCCCTTACTTACGTGCAGGCTACTGAGTTGGGCCGCACGGCGAGTCTTCGCGTGGTATAGTTAGGGTTGATTCCGCGGTTTACCTAATGAGTTTCTTTCAAAATCTATTGATCAGATTTGGATTATCCGACCCGTCCGCCGAGAGAACGCCGATCAACGTTTTCCTGCTGGACGACGATGAGCGACGCCATCAATGGTTCGAGAACCGATTTGAGGGCGACGCCCTGACGATCGCGGAAACGGTTGAGGAGGCAAAGGAGTGTCTCGAGGCCGAGGCATTCGACGCGATCTTTCTCGACCATGACCTTTTGCCTCACCACTACAAGACCAACGATCACGACGACTACGCCAATACCGGCTACGCTATCGCCGAATGGCTGAACGAACGCGACGACCTTCAGCGTGCCGCCACCATCATAGTGCACACCCGCAACGCCGACGCCGCGATCCCAATGGTAATGAAACTTCGCGAATCCGGTCGCAACGTCGAATACTGCGCGTTTCCCATGCTGGATCTAAAGATCAAGAACTACTGGAAGAGGTAGGGAAGGCAAAAGGAAAAAAGTAAAAAGGCAAAATCTTTTTAAGGAAAAGTAGAAAGTAGAAACACAAAGGCGAAGCAGCAATGAGCAGCCCCGCCTTTTTAATTTTTCCTTTTTCCTTTCTACTTCTTAAGAAGCCCGTTTAGTAATAATTCCGCTACGCTGCTGGTCTTTTTCTCGATCACGTGGCGTTCGCCGAGTTCGTAGGCACTTAGTCCGTAGGGAAGCAATGCGTTGGTCGCATCCAGCAGGGTCATAGCTGATTCGAACGGGTCTTTCACGTTGAAAGTCTTGCTCGCTTTACCCTCAGCGAGGACGATAGCGAAAATGCGGGCCTCCTCCTCGAAGTAGCGTTTGCGGCGTTCGAGAAGTTGGGGACGCACTTGAGCGAGAAGTTCGTTTAGGCTCTGCGAATAATGCTGGACGCTGTCGAAGCGGAGCATTACGCGGTCCTGAAGCATTTTGCGAAGCTTTTTTTCAGGTGTGCCCTTTGCCTGAGCGGTGGCGTATAAGGCGGTCTTCAACCGTTCGACGATGCGGTCGATATGCGACAGCGCGATCTCCTGCTTGCTCTCAAAATGGAGATAAACACTGCCTTTCCCGATGCCAACCTCTTTAGCGAGGTCGTCGATCGTCATCTTTTTATAACCATGACGGGCAAGCATTCGATCGGTCGCGTCGAGAATAGCGTCGCGGGTAGTAACAGGGTGAGTCGCGTCTTTCATATTGGCTTGACCAAAATTCGATTCTAGTCATTAGACGCACGAAGTTCAAGGAAAGTTTTGTA
>JBDSLC010000087.1:0-1668 GCA_039916585.1 Pyrinomonadaceae bacterium
CGTACTCGGCGTTCACTTCATTATGGCGATCGGCGGAGCGGATATGCCCGTGGTCGTCTCGATGCTCAACAGCTATTCCGGATGGGCGGCGGCAGCGGCGGGCTTTATGCTGTCCAACGACCTGCTCATCATCACCGGAGCGTTGGTCGGATCATCGGGTGCGATCCTCAGCTACATAATGTGTAAGGGGATGAACCGCTCGTTCGTCAGTGTGATGCTCGGCGGATTCGGTACTGAAAGCGGCACAGTTGCATCAACAGCTAGCGGCGAGCCGGCCGGAGAAGTGCGTCAGGTTGACGCTTCGACGACCGCGGATATGCTTCGCCAGGCAAAGAAAGTTATCATCGTCCCCGGCTACGGCCTCGCCGTCGCACAGGCTCAACACTCGCTCGCCGAGGTCGTGAAGATCCTCAAAGAAGGTGGTACCGACGTTAAGTTCGCGATCCACCCGGTCGCCGGTCGCCTGCCCGGCCACATGAACGTCCTCCTAGCCGAGGCGAACATCCCTTACGACGTCGTCTTCGAGATGGACGAGATCAATCACGAATTCCCGGGGACCGACGTTTCGTGGGTCATCGGTGCCAACGACATCGTCAACCCCTCCGCCCTCGACGATCCCGCGTCGCCCATCGCCGGCATGCCCGTCCTCCACGTCTGGGAGGCCCGCAACACCATCGTCATGAAACGCGGAATGGCCAGCGGCTACGCTGGCGTCGACAACCCTCTTTTCTATAAAGAAAACACCCTAATGCTCTTCGGCGATGCCAAGAAAGTAGTGGACGAGATTCTGACGGCAATGAGAGCGTAAAGATGGGTGTTTTTGACTCACGTTTTCCTGCGTGATAGTTTCGCAGTTTACCGAAGTATGTCCAGTGAAAACCTTAAGAAGACGCCGTTGAATGCGGTGCATCGTGAACTCGGCGGGAAGATGGTCGATTTTGGCGGTTGGGATATGCCTGTGCAGTATCCGGCCGGCGTGATCGAAGAGCATATGGCGACCCGTACGCGTGCCGGTTTGTTCGACGTATCTCACATGGGCGAGATCTGGGTCGAAGGTCCGGACGCGATCGCATTCGTCAACAGCATCACCACCAACGACGTCACCAAGCTCGTCGACGGCCAAGCCCATTATTCGGCGTTTCCGAACGAAGAAGGCGGCGTTGTGGACGATCTGCTCGTCTATAGATTCGCCGAGGACAAACTCTTGCTGGTTGTGAATGCGGGCACAACGGAAAAGGACTGGGACTGGATCAGCTCTCACACAACGAATGGTGACTATTTTCTGACTAACGCGAGTGCTGACTATTGCCAGATCGCTATTCAAGGGCCGAAAGCTCTCGGGATACTGCAACTGTTGACCGAAAGGGAGCTTGAGCCAATCAAGTATTACCACTTCACCGAGGGCCAGGTCGATGGTGTCGATTCGATCATTTCGCGGACGGGTTATACCGGTGAGAACGGATTCGAGGTCTATGCGGCGGCAGAAAAGGCTGAGCAGCTTTGGAACAAGATGCTCGAAACAGGTGCGTCGGAAGGGATTCAGCCCTGCGGATTGGCCGCCCGCAACACGCTGCGGCTGGAGTTGGCTATGTCCCTCTACGGCCACGAACTCGACGATAACATCTCCACGCTTGAAGCCAATCTCGGCTGGATAACGAAACTACAGAA
>JBDSLC010000088.1:0-9915 GCA_039916585.1 Pyrinomonadaceae bacterium
AACGCACCGGAACGTCAGTGGATGATGATCCGTAACGATCTGAACCAGCTCTCGAATCTGTATCGCTACAGCTTCAACTGGAACCAGACGCTTCCGCCGTTCCCGAATGGACAGTGGGGCGGTCAGAACAATCGACTCGACGGTACATATCGTTTGAATGTCAGCATGAGCGACAACGCCGAAGAAGTGATCAACCGAACGATCAGCAACACATCGGTTCGTACTCAGCAGAGTCAGAACCTGATGCGACGCATGAATGCTCCGGAGACGATCGCTATCCAGATCAATGGGAGTCAGGTAACAATGGCGACCGACTTTGGCGTACCTGTTACATTGACTGCCGATGGACGTGCGGTAACTGAGACAAACGCTCGCGGTCGCACAACACGTACGACGGTTTCTATGACTGGTAATACGCTGAGCATCGTTACCGACGGTGATCGAAATCAGGATTTTCGAGTGACATTTACGGCTGTTGCCGGCAATCGTCTCCGCGTTACGCGTCAGCTGTATCTGGAAAACCAGAACCAGATGATCTCCGCTAACAGCGTTTACGATCGCACATCTACCACGGCATCGTGGCCAACGGTTAACAATCCATATCCCGGCCAGCCCGATTGGAACAACACGCCTTCGGCAGGCAACTTCTACATCCCGAATGGCACGCGTCTGACCGCGGTCCTTCGTAACTCGATCTCGACGAATGTGTCGCAGGCCGGCGATCGCTTCTCAATGGAAGTTACCTCGCCGAACCAGTATGCTGGTGCGATCATCACTGGCCGCATCGCACAAGCACAGGGTTCGGGACGCGTCTCGGGACGTGCGAACCTTGCGATGGACTTCGATTCGATCCAATATCGCGGAAGCACTTACCGCTTCGCCGGTATTATCGATTCGGCACGCGAAGCTGATGGCGATATCATCAACATCAATAACGAAGGCACAGTCCGCGACGGCAACCAGACCACTCGAACCGTCACCCGTGCAGGCATCGGAGCCGCTCTCGGAGCGCTGATCGGTGCGATCGCCGGCGGCGGCGATGGAGCCGCCATCGGTGCAGCAGTAGGTGCCGGTGCAGGCGCAGGAACCGTACTGATCCAAGGCCGAGATAATCTGCAGCTCGAATCGGGCACGCAGTTTATGATCACCGCAACCGGTCCGGCAACTGTCGGATACCGGAACTAACGATCATCGATCATACAGAAATGAGGCAGGCTTCGGTCTGCCTCATTTTTATTTGAGTAACCGTCGGATATTCGCATTCTGAAACTATCCGCCGCAGATTGTAGTAATATTCCTAAACACTTAGGAATCAACACTTCATGCACATTCGTCTCAAGTTCGCCTCGTTTTGCCTTTTCGTTCTCTTCCTGACTTCCGTCGCTGCCGCTCAATCTGGAAAGCTCGACATTACTTACACGGTTGCGTTGCGGGATACCGCCAGCCAGCAGTTTCAGATAACGACCGACATAAAAAACATCAAGCAGGACCGGCTGGATCTTGCTTTGCCAACCTGGACCCCGGGCTGGTATGTGGTCGAAAACTACGGAAAGAATCTTATTCGCTTTGACGTGACTGACGGCAGCGGTAAACGGCTCCAGCCATTGATGACGCGGAAGCAGACCTGGAGCGTACCCACCAAAGGAGTGAACCAGATCAGGGTGACCTACTCTTATCGTGCGGGTCTACTGGGGTTAAACCAGGCAAAGGTCGGAGATGATTACGCATTTTTCACTGGTATTCAACTCTTCATGGAGCCGCTGGGCCATCGCAATGATCCGAGCACGCTAAAGTTTCAGATCCCTCAGGGATGGAAGCTGATCTCGCCGCTCAAGAACACGGCTGACCCCATGACGTTCACTGCTGCGGACTACGATACGTTAGTTGATGCTCCGGCAATGATGGGCAATTTTGATATCCACGAATTTTCCGTTGACGGCAAGCCGCACTATTTTACGGCCTATCCGGCCGGTCGATTCAATGCTGAGAAATCGAAGAAATTCACGGAGATGCTCGGCGCGTCGATACACGCTCAAGGGCAGATATTCGGTGGGCTGCCCTACGAGAAATACATCGCTTTCTATTTTTTCCAACCTGCAGAATCTAATGCGAGCGGAGCTCTCGAACACCTCAATTCTTTCGTAGCTTTCGCTCCCGGCGGTGAACGTTCAACACCTGAACAGATCATCGGTACGGCGTCGCATGAATTCTTTCATCTCTGGAACGTAAAACGTATTCGCCCGGCCGAGATGTGGCCGTACGACTATTCACGAGAAAACGAAAGCCCGTCGCTGTGGTTTTCCGAAGGCTTCACAAATTATTATGGCTTGCTGGCGAATTATCGCGCAGGCAACGTAACCCGCGAGGAGTTTTTGAATTCGACCGCCGGCGCGGCGGCCGCGATAGAGAGTACCGAAGCACGCAAATTCATTTCACCAGCAAACTCGTCGGTGATCACGTGGGTCGGTTACGACACTCCGCAAGCGTTCAGCATCTCTTACTACACGCAGGGACAAAACATCGGAGCGTTGCTTGATCTCTCGATCCGACACGATACCAACGCCGCCGCTGGCCTCGACGACGTACTCCGAGCGCTCTATAACGAGAACTATGAGCGCGGCAAAGGCTTCACTATTAACGAGCTGATCGCGATCATCAATCGCATCACGAAGAAGGACTACCGCGGATTTTTCGACAAGTATGTCTTCGGAGTTGAGGTGCCGGACTATGAGACTATTTTCGGCTATGCGGGATTTGCTTTAGGCCGCACCAACCGGTCCACGCCTGAGTTCGGGTTTTCGGGCCGTCCGCGAACTGGCGGATTGACGCTCAGCGACGTAGAACCCGAGAGTGCAGCCTCCGCTGCCGGTCTGCGTGTGGGTGACGTTATCACCAAGATCGACGGCCAGCCAACGTTGGGTTCCGGTATGGGGTCGCTCGCGGGGAAAGATGTGAAGCTTACAGTTACCCGTGGAAATTCGGAGATGGAGATTCCGATGAAGGTCGGTTCCCGACAAGTCCAGTTCTTCACGTTCACCGAAATGGCAAACGCCACATCGGAGCAGGTCGCTGTTAGAAATGCATGGCTTAAGAAATGAGCGATTCGCCTGCCATCGTCGAGTTCCGATCAGTAGCTTTTGATATCGATGGCGCGCGCATTCTCGATGACATCAGTTTTGCTATCGAAACAGGAGAGGTGCTGGTTCTGCTCGGCGAATCCGGGTGCGGGAAAACGACCACGCTGAAGCTGATCAATCGTCTGATCGACCCCAGTTCGGGACAGGTCATCGTCGAAGGAAAGCCGACGACCGATTGGGACGCGGTCGAACTCCGACGGCGGATCGGATACGTGTTGCAAGAAGGCGGTCTATTCCCGCACTTTACGGTTGGTGAGAACGTCGGCCTCACGCTCAAACTAAAGGATGCCGACCCGTCCGTCGCGAAGGATCGGGTCAACGAGATGCTCTCGCTTGTGAATCTCGATCCGTCCAAATTTGCTGACCGCTATCCGCACGAACTTTCGGGCGGACAGCGGCAGCGCGTCGGTGTCGCCCGAGCCCTCGCCGCCGATCCTGACATCGTGCTTCTCGACGAACCCTTCGGAGCACTCGACGTTCTGACCCGCACAAGCCTTCAAAAAGAGTTCGCGTCGATGGTGCGGGAGATGGGAAAGACCGCTGTATTCGTAACTCACGACCTGCACGAAGCAAGACTCCTCGGATCCCGAATAGCGTTGATGGAGAAAGGCCGAATCGTCTTTCTTGGAACTCCGGAAGAATTCACCCGATCCACTGTTCAGCTTGCGGTCGCATATCTCGAAACGGTCGCTGCTTGATCGGATTCCGCTCCGATTTCCGCGTATTGAAATAGGCAGGCTCCCAAAATCCTTGCCGTAAATACTAGAAGACCTTAAACTTAACCTGATATGAAGCCCGCTTTGCTGATTCCCCTTGCGATAATGGTGTATTCCCTTCAAGCGTTCGCCCAAACCGCTGCCGAGATTTCGGAAATTTGGGAGAAGGAACACGTTTCCGACAAATTACCGTCAAATATACGCCATAAAGATCTTGTCCGATCTCTTGAGGGACTCAAGAAACTTGATGTAAAGGTGAACGAAGTCGGCAAAAGTGCCCAGGGCCGCGAGATCTTTCAGATCGAATGGGGCAAGGGTTCGAAGAAGGTCTTTCTTTGGTCGCAGATGCACGGTGATGAACCGACGGCGACACCTGCGCTGATCGATATGTTCACGATCCTTCAAAAGAATCGCGATAAGGATTGGGTCAAGGCGATCGAGAATAGCATTACGATCCGGGCCGTGCCGATGTTGAATCCGGACGGAGCGGAGATCTATCAACGCCGCAATTCGCAGGGCATCGACATCAATCGCGACGCAAGAGATCTGATCACGCCGGAGGCCCGTCTGCTGAAATCCCTACGCGATTCTTGGCAGCCTGAGATCGGCTTCAACCTTCACAATCAGCAAGCGCTTACGACCGCCGGAATGTCGAACAAGCAGGCGGCGATCTCATTCCTTGTCGTGTTCGGTGATGAGGCCAAGACACTGACGCCTGGACTCGAACGTAATCGTCGGCTGGTGGTAGCGATGAATCAAGCTATTTCGCAATTCATGCCGGGCAACGTGGGCCGCTATGGCGACGAATGGACTCCCTCTGCATTCGGCGACAGCTTTTCCGAATGGGGCACGCCCGTGATACTGATCGAGACCGGGGCGTTGAACGGTAAGGACGAGATGTTCCTCGTAAGGATGAATTTCATCGCCTTTCTCACGGCGTTGAAGCTTCTCGCCGATGGAGGATTCACGACATTCAACCCGAATGACTACGAACTGATCCCAAACAACTCGTCGGGGCGCGTCGTGAATTTCGTGTTTCGAAACGCGACCATCATTGATCGGACAAAGCCCTCAGAGCTTCCGGTAGCCGGTGATCTAGCTGTCGTAGTCGAGCGCCGAAGGGCTGAGCAGCTTCAGCCAACACGGATCCGCCAGGTCGGGCCGCTGCTTTCGATCGCAGGCCTCGATGAATACGACGCAAGTGAGTTTAATGTAACGGGCCGTTTTCAGCCTTTGAAACAAGGAAATTACGGCGAGCTGCTGTTCTACAAGAAAGGGCGCGAAATCAATTGGGATTCGACCGATATCGAGAAGGAATTCCCGCCGGATGCGGTATTCTCGCTCGGTAAATGGGCCGTTGGCGAGGGCGTGGTGAAGAAGCGGAACTAGATCAGATCGACGCTTATCACTTATCACTTATCACCTATTTCGGAGTAAGTGATAAGTGCTTTCATCAAAGGTTCGCGGAGCCCGGGGTTGGTTCCGGCAGAGAACTGGCTTAAATTAGGAAGAGCAATTCGGTATTCATGCTCAACCTTCTCAAGATCAAAAATATTGCGCTGATCGATTCGCTTGAACTCGAATTCGGGCCGGGGCTGAATCTGCTTACAGGTGAGACGGGTTCGGGAAAATCGATCATTGTTGATTCGCTCGGAGCACTCGCCGGCGAGCGTGTAACTAACGATCTGGTCAAGGACGGCGCCGGATTGGCCCAGATCGAAGGGTTGTTTACATTTGAGCACTCCAGAGCCTTCCGCGAACTGCTCAACGAAGCCGGTATCGAGGTCGACGGGGAACTCATTGTCCGTCGAGAGATCTCACTTGCGGGAAAGAATCGGATCTTCGTCAACGATCAGCTCGTAACCGCCGCATTTCTAAAACGGCTTGGCGAACATCTTGTCGACATCCACGGACAAGGCGAGCAGACATCGCTCTTCGATCCGGACACGCATCTCGAATTGCTCGACGAATATGCAAGAAACGGGAAGGTTCGCGAGCGCGTGGCTGTGGCCTACGAAGACTGGTCGCGAGCAAGGCGCGAACTTAACGAACTTCAACGAGGCGAATCGGAGAAGCTCCAGCTTCTCGACATTCTGAAATTTCAAGTCGATGAGATCCGCAAGGCCGATCTCAAGCCCGAAGAAGAAGCCGAGCTTGATGAGGAAAAACGGCGGCTCAACAATGTCGAAAAGCTTAGCTCGCTCAGCGGTGATGCGGTTGATCTGCTTTATGACGCAGACGCCGCCACGCTTACCACGCTCGAAAAGGCGGTGCGAAAGATAGACGAACTCGCCGAGTACGACTCCCGATTCGCCGGTTACAAGGAAGGCCTGAATGCAGCCCAAGCCGTGCTCAACGATCTATCATTTGCGGTCCGCGACTTTTCGACACATCTGGAATTTTCTCCCGAACGGCTCGCAGAGATCGAAGATCGGTTGGCAGAGATCACTCGAGTCTCACGCAAGTACGGCGGATCGGTCGAGTCGGCTTTGACACACTTAGCCGAATCCGAAGCAAAGCTCGAGGCGATCCAGAATGCGGAGTTCCACCAGGAAGAAGCAATGAAGCGGGTTCAGCAAACGAGCGACGTATACATAGCAGCCGCGACGGAGTTGAGCGCGACCAGAAGCAAGGCAGGGGGGAAGTTCGGGAAAGAGGTCGAGTCTGCACTCGCCGCCGTCGCACTGAACAAAGCAAAGTTTGAGGTCAGAGTCGCGATGTCAGAACCGGGAGCGATAGCGACTGGGTCCACCTTCACGGCGAAGGGTTTCGATACCGTCGAATTCTTCTTTTCCGCCAACGTTGGCGAATCCGTAAAGCCTCTCGCACGGGTAGCATCGGGCGGTGAGGCGTCGCGGCTGATGCTGATCCTGAAAACTACGGCGAAACAGGATCAAGCGGGCAAAGCGGTTGTGTTCGACGAGATCGATGCAGGAATCGGCGGCCGTGTGGCCGAGGCCGTCGGAATGAAGTTGAAAGAACTGGCGAGCGGTCAACAAGTTCTCTGCGTAACGCACCAGGCCCAAGTTGCGTCGAAGGCAGATACGCATTTTGTAGTCGAGAAGACGATGACGAAGAACCGCACGTCGATCGCCGTAAGGGAACTCGACTCAGCCGAACGCATCGAAGAGATCGCCCGAATGCTCGCCGGTGAAAAGATCACCGACGCGGCCCGCGAAAACGCACGAGAAATGATCGCGTTGGCCTAACACTCACGGAGAGTTTAGAACAGGATATACAGGATGAAAAAGATGTTACTGATTCGACATTGGAAGCCATGCTATTTATCCTGTGCATCCTGTTTGAATTTCCCATATGCCACCTAAGGTACTTGCAAAAGTCATCCGCGGCGAGACGGTCGAATCTGTACATCGTGGCCATTTGATCGTCATCAACGGCAACGGTGAGACGATCGTATCGGTCGGCGATCCAAAAGCGGTAACGTTCTTTCGCTCTGCCTCAAAGCCATTTCAGGCCATTCCGTGTATCACGAGCGGGGCCGCGGACGCATTCAACTTCTCTGAAGAGGAGATCGCTCTTGCCTGTGCGTCGCATTCGGGTGAACAGCGGCATGTCCGGATAGCGGGATTGATGCTCGAGCGCATCGGTCTCAACGAGGCCCATCTTCACTGCGGATCGCATCTGCCGTTTTACGAAAAAGAGGCCGAGCGAATGATGCGTGTTGGTGAATATGCGACCCAGCTTCACAACAACTGTTCCGGCAAACACGCGGCGATGCTCGCGTTGGCCAAACACATCGAGGCCGACATCAGCACGTACGAACTACTCGAGAATCCAGTCCAGCAAATGATCCTCGATGCCGTTTCGCAGTTCAGTGAAACGCCAGTGAACAAGATCGCGATCGGTATCGACGGCTGCGTCGCTCCTAATTTCGCCTTGCCGCTCCACGCGATGGCGACAGCGTTCATGAACCTGATACGCCCGGAAAAATTCGATCAAAAAACGCAGTCTGCCGCGGCACGCATCGTCTCGGCAATGGTCAATCATCCCGAACTCATCGGCGGCAGCGAACGGCTCGACACTATGCTGATGCAGGCAGCAGCGGGCAAGATCATCTCAAAGGTAGGCGCCGACGGTGTCTGGCTCTGCGCCGTTCTACCGTCCGAGAAATACCCCACCGGCCTCGCCATCGCACTCAAGATCGAAGACGGCGACGACCGACGAGCCCGTCCCGTCGTTGCCGTCGAGATATTACGGCAACTGGGAATTCTGTTGCGTGAAGACCTTGCTGAGGTGTCACCAATGCAGATCAAGAACCGCCGGGGTGATGTAGTCGGAATTGTAGTAGCTCAACTTGATATGGAACTTGTATCTCCTTGATGACTTGGAAAGATAAGATTTACCTTGATGTCGTCGAGTCTGAGGTAGCTCGTCTAAAGAAACTCAGCGATGATGAACTTTTTAGGCTTCCTGAGTTCGCCTCGTACGAGCGGGAGGATCGCGGAATGAGAGTTGACGTCGGTGTCTGGCATCGTGCATACATAGGCGAGCCTCAAGTATTCGTCGTACAAGCCAAACGCGACATCTTTTGGATATTTGGTCACATGTTTGTTGAAGGCTTCATGCTCGATCCGGACGGCGAACGACTGCCGCTATCTGATGAGATTTACTGGCAATATGCCTAGGCAACCCAATCCAGCCATAGATTCATCCACTTATCCGAAATGCCGCATGCCTTAGGCTCTCGTTGAGGTTTTTCTTAAGGCTAGAACCTAACCCGTCACTAGGTCGATCTTGATCCTGCGTCCTACGGCTGTGGCGGCCCGCGTCATCGTATCGAGCGTCAAACTCGCGTCGGATGCGTCAAGAATACGGTCAACTACGGTGCGGCTTGTGTGCATACGGCGTGCGAAGGCCGATTTGGTTACGCCGGCTTCCTTCATCGCCTGCCCAAGCTGCCACGCGATAACACGCTTAACGGCGATGGCGGTAACATCATCAAGCTCACCTTCATCAGCGAGAAATTCGTCGAAACTGCTGCCTATGTTCTTATGCATACTCACTTGCCAAACTCCCCGAGCCTCCGCCGCGCCGTCTGTAGGTCTTCTTTCGGTGTCCGCTGGCTCTTCTTCACAAAACCGTGCAACAGGATCATTTCTGATCCGACCACGGTGAACAGCGTTCGCGCAATACAATCACGAATCCGGCTGCGAACTTCCCAAAGGTTCGCCTCTAACTTTCGAACCACCGGCATTCCGATCGGCCAGCCGAATTGAGCGTCTTAATGTCTATCCCGACCGCCCGGCGATCTTCTGCCGATAGATCTTCTTTCAGCCACTCTCTCACCGGTTCCCGTCCCGAATCAGTGCGAAAGAATCTGACTGTCAGAACTGGAGCCATCTTCAATAGTGTACCGAAATAAGTGCAGTAGTCAATCTTTTGAGTAGATCAACGCGAAGGATCAGCAGCAAGATCGTTTCGATTCTGAAAAACTCGGTCCAGCCACAGATTCGTCAATTTCTCCTGAACGCTGTTCGCTTTTAGGCGGTCGTTGAGGTTTTTGAAATCGACGAAATCCAAGTGCTGGTCCTGATTAAAGCATGAGAAGACGAAGAACTCTTCGCCGGTGTGCGGGTTTACGTGACGCTGCAGACACTGGGCGCAGACCTCTTTCATCATGCACTGCATGGGCGAGTTGATTGATCCGATCGCAACGTGTTCCGGCTTTAGATAGGGCTTTAGCGTTGAATGTCGAGCCTCGCGGACTCCGTTCATCATTCGGTCTGAGCCGATCGCGATGATCCGGTCGACGTCTCTCAGATCGACGGTCTTCGGCCCTAATTTTCCTTCGGCGTAAGCGACCATCGCCTGGACGATGTTGCCGCGGAAGTGAGCGTCCTGCGCGCGGGCCGGTTCGATCTCGACGCCGAAATCCGTTGCCCACACGATCTCATCCGTCGCCTTCTCGATCTCTTCACGCTTGAACAGATCTGCACCGTTCTTGTATCCGGCGAAATAGATGACCTTGTTCTTCTTTTCGCGTAACGCTCTCGCGATCGAGAAAAGCACAGCGTTGCCCAAACCACCTCCGGCGAGCAGGA
>JBDSLC010000089.1:0-2588 GCA_039916585.1 Pyrinomonadaceae bacterium
TTGAATTCGTAGGTCGTAACGACCGGACCGGGCGAGATATTGACGACCTTTCCGGCGACGTTGAATTCCTTGGTCTTCTCCGCCAACGATTCGGCGATCGCTATCAGCTCCTTGTCCTTGTGCTGAATGTGCGGCTGCGGCAGATGGAGTAATTGCGGACTCGGGAGACGGTAGCCTTCGTAGGTCTGCGATGGCATTTTGAATGGTGACTCGTCTTCCTCGGGATCTTCTTCAACGGGATCTTCACCATTCAGTTCGCCTGTGTGTTTGACCGGCGTGATCGGGATCTCGGCGAGCGGGCCGCTGGGGAACGCCGCGCCATCATCGATCGCAATGGTCGGAGGTATAGGGACTTCTTCGAGGGGGAGTTCGAGGACAGTCTCGTTGCCTGCGTCGAGCTGCGTCGTCGCCGGGACGAGGATATCCCCGGTCTTCGGAGCTCCGGCCGCTGAGACTATCGTGTCTGGGATCGAGATCGTCGGCGAATCGGTCAATGCCTTCTTTCGCCGTTTGGTTATCTTCGATTCGGGTTCCGGGGTTTCGTTGCCGGCCAACGCAGCTTTCGCCAGTCGGCGCTTTTCCAAGTACTCGGACGCATGGATCTTGAAATTGTCTTTAGCGATATCGACGTGGCCGAAGAGCCAGTTGAATGAGATGTCGGTGATCAGCAGCAGGGAGGCGACGAACATCGCTCCGAGCACGATTGCCGTTCCGATCGAACCGATCAGCTTCATCGCTAGGTAAGGGAACGCTCCTCCGATCACGCCGCCATACGACGGATCGATCATATACAGCAGTCCGGACAAGCCGCCGAGAAACAGCACGTAGCCGATCACCCGCAACGCCCTCAGCTTCAGATTTGCCGATTGATAAACCCGCCACGCGATCAGCGCGATGAGCGCGGGTAATAGATACGCCACCCATCCCAACAGCCCGATCAGAATGGCAGCCACGTTAGAACCGACGATGCCGATCCAATTCTTTGTCGAGGACGTCGTTGAATATCCGGTAGAGAACACCGATCTGTCATCCGGACTCGCTGTCATCAAACACAGAAAGATCAGCAACGCCAACGCCACCAACGCAACCGACACAACCTCGTTGATCCGCGAACCCTTCGCCCCCTTGCCCCCTTTCTTGGTAAGCAAAGTCGTCCCGTCCGACAAGCAGAAATTCAGCTCATCGTCATTATAGGTTTCCTTGCATGTTGGGCAGATCTTCATTGATCGGTTCTTCTTGTTCTGTGATTTCTGTGCTTTCCGTGGTTACGGTTTCCTATCTTTGATGAGATACGTCGGATCAGCAGGGCAACCACAGAATACACGGAAAACACGGAAAACACGGAAAGTTACTAATCGCCGCTCGTCACAGTCTTACCGGTTTTCTTGAAAAGTAGAAGCTCCTTGATAAACTCGTCGATCTCTCCATCAAGTACGGCGTCGACGTCGGTAAGTTCAAATTTCGTTCGAGTGTCTTTCACGAGTCGGTACGGATGGAGGACGTAGTTGCGGATCTGTGAGCCGAACGAGATGTCTAGCTTCGTCGCTTCGTGATCGGCGGCGGCGGCTCGGCGTTTTTCGAGTTCGAGTTCGTAGAGTTTTGAACGGAGTACGTTCATGGCGACCACTCGGTTCTGAAGTTGCGAACGCTGATTCTGGCACGTCACCACAGTATTAGTCGGGATGTGCGTGATGCGGACCGCGCTGTCGGTAACGTTCACGTGCTGGCCGCCGGCTCCGGACGAGCGATAGGTATCGATCCGCAGATCTTTGTCCTGGATGTCGACCTCGATATTCTCGTCGATCTCGGGCGAAACGAACATTGATGCAAAGCTCGTTTCCCTGCTGCCGCCCGAGTTGAACGGCGAGATGCGAACTAGTCGGTGCACGCCGGCTTCCGTCGAGAGCAGGCCGTATGCGTAGTCGCCCTGCACGCGAAACGTCGCGGATTTCAATCCGGCTTCGCTTCCCGATTGCTCGTCGAGGATCTCGACCTTGAAACCCTTTCGCTCAGCCCAACGCAGATACATCCGCAGAAGCATCTGACAGAAATCTTGGGCGTCGGTTCCGCCGGCTCCTGCCTGCAGGGAGCAGATCGCGTTATTCGCGTCGGTCTCTCCGGACAACAGCGACTGGATCTCAGCCTCGGTTACTTCCTTTTCGAGCCTCGTGATCAGCGATTCGAGTTCCTTCGCCGAATCGGCATCCTCAGCAGCAAATTCAAAGAGCACTTCCGCGTCAGACACGCCGGTCTCGAAATTCTTCTGTTGTTCGAGAGCCTTCTCCAACCGGCTCCGAACGCCCATCACCTTCTGGGCCTTGTCCGAATCGTTCCAGAAATCCGGATCGGAAACCTGCGCCTCTAATTGCTGAAGCTCCTTCTCTTTCCCAGGCCGGTCAAAGAAACCTCCCAAGTTGGGCAACTTTATCTTTTATCTCTTCGTGTTTTGTTTGTAGTTCTGTAAGTTCCATTTCTAAAAATCTCTGCGTCCATTGCGGTCTCTGCGTTAAAGAACTCTTAAACGCAGAGACCGGAGAGATCGCGGAGGTCATTTACGTATTTTCCCTTCTTCTCAAAAGTCCAAATGC
>JBDSLC010000090.1:0-15244 GCA_039916585.1 Pyrinomonadaceae bacterium
AAATTCGGCTTCGTGTTTCAGCAGTTCTTCTTGAACGGCCGAGACACAGTCTTCGAAAATGTCACTCTCCCGATGCGAATTCGCGGGACCTCGAATACCGAGATAGCTACAGAAACAATTGCCGCTCTTACCGCCGTGGGGCTCGAAGATAAGGTCAAGAAAAAAGCGAAAGACCTCTCTGGAGGCGAGAAGCAGCGAGTGTGCATCGCCCGGGCTTTGGTCGGCAGACCCGAGGTCATTTTCGCCGACGAACCTACCGGCAACCTCGATTCGAATACCGGGGCCGCTGTTGAAGAAATGCTGTTCGACTTAAACCGCGAACAGGGGATCACCCTGGTAGTAGTTACGCACGACCCGGATCTCGCGGCCCGTTGCGACCGCGTTATAGAAATGAAGGACGGCCGCATCGTCGCCGATCGTCTGAAGGAGACGGCAGCACAATGAAAACCAGGGACCTGATCAAAACCGCGAACCGCAACCTTTTCCGTAATAAACTACGCACCATCCTAACCGTGCTCGCAATATTCGTCGGCTCATACACGCTGACGATGACAAATGGCATAGGCGATGGAATGCGCGATTACGTCGAGAGTCAGATCAAGAATATCGAGGGCGACCGAGTCGCGATGGTTCACAAGAAGATCGAAGCGCCCAACGGCCCGTCGAGCGGCGCCGCCGTCGAGTATAAGGAAACCGAAGAATCCGACGATGTTGATATCGACCCAGACACGGTCTTGCTCACCCAACTCCAGATCGAATCGGTCGTCCGTGACATTCCGGGAATCGTCGGTGTCACGCCGCGATACAACTTTCGCGGCGAGCACATCTCCGTAGAAGGAAGCAAGAAATACAAAATCGAACTTGGAATGCTTTCTGACGGCCTCGTCGCCAAAACGGAAGCCGGTAATAGCATCAGCGGCCCGAATCAGATGGTACTTCCGATCGGCCTCGCCAGAGCCCTCGACGAGAAGATCGAAAATCTCGTCGGCAAGACCGCGACCGTCGGATACAAACTACCCGATGGGTCCATCAAGACCGTCGAGTTAACGATCACAGGCGTGATGACGAAAGGATTTATGACGAACAACAACTCGTTCGTGAGTGCGGACGTCGCCAAGCTGATCTTCGAAGCTCAGAGTACTCAGGAAGGTGCCGATCGGTTCTTTGGCTTCACGATCCAGATGGATTCGAGCGATCCGACAAAGATCGCTGAGATCAAAAAACAGCTTGAGGCAAAAGGATTCGAGGCCGAAACCGTCGCTGACACTCAGCAGCGTACCTACGACGCGATCGGCATATTCAAAACCGGTATGAATCTCTTCGCGATGGTTGCCTTGCTCGCCGCTTCGTTCGGCATCATCAACACGCTCGTCATCGCCGTACTGGAACGCACAAAAGAGATCGGCCTACAAAAAGCTCTCGGAATGGGACGCGGCAAGATCTTCGCGATCTTCTCGCTCGAATCCGTACTGATAGGATTTTGGGGTGCATTTCTCGGCGCGGCCGCAGCGATCATTACCGGACTCGTCGCGAACCAAGTCCTGGCTAAATATTACGCCCGCTCGTTCGAAGGCTTCAGCCTGTTCGCGTTCAAACCGCTCTCGATCGCCGCAATAACGCTCCTAGTCTGCGGTATCGCATTCGTCGCGGGCGTAATGCCCGCCATCCGGGCAAGCAGATTGAATCCGATCGAGTCGTTGCGGTATGAGTAATTAAACGGACGCCGATGCGGCGCCGAAGTAGACGGATTTCACCGCTCGGATCGTATTCGCATGGATCTCGACGGTATCGTCGATGTCCGCCGCGTACCCGCCACTCATCGTCGTTACGATCGGCACGCCGCGATCACGTGCGAAGCCCAGCACCATCTCGTCGCGCCGACGCAAGCCCTCTATCGAGAGTGCGAGTCGGCCGAGCTTATCTTTCTCGTACGGGTCAGCACCGGCGAGATAGAAGATCACGTCGGGGTCGTGCAGGATCACCCCCGACAAAGCATGTTCTAGAGTTTCGAGATATTCCTCGTCTCGTGTTTTGTCTGCCAGTTCGATGTCGAGCGACGATGGCTGCTTGAACAGCGGGTAGTTTTTGGCACCGTGCATCGAGAACGTAAAGACGTCTGGATCGTCCCGAAATATGAACGCCGTTCCATCGCCTTGATGAACGTCCAGATCGACGATCAGGAATCGTTTAGCAAGTCCATCTCGCTGCAAGACTCGGATCGCCACAGCAACATCATTCAACACGCAAAACCCTTCACCGCGATCGGGATAGGCATGATGAGTTCCGCCTGCGAGATTAGACGCGATCGCGTTCGTCAAGCAATCCTTCGCCGCATTTATCGTTCCCGAGATCGCGTGAAACGATCGCCGCACCAGAGATTCCGACCACGGCAACCCAAGCTTCCGCACTTCCTTAGCCGTCAGTTCACCATCGCAGAGTCGAGTAATGTAATCCTGAGTGTGAACCAATAGAAGATCATCTATCGCCGCCGGTTCAGGCCCGACGATCTCAGCCACCGCGATCGTCCCTTCCGCCAACAATCTGTCCCGCACCAGCTCGAATTTCTTGATCGGGAACACGTGTCCGTCACCAATGTCAGCGTAGTAATAAGGTGAATAATAAATGTGGTAGATCATCTTGCGGCGATCGCGAACGGAGTCGAGAGCAGATCACCTTCGTGGATGAAATAGACTCTCTTCTCATCCTCGTCGACCCACATTTCAACGCTGTCGAAGATGATCTTCGGGAGCCGCAGGACGGGCTTGAACGAGAAGTTACGGGTTGAATAAAGACCAAACAACGTTCCCGCCTTGCCGCGCGGAAGCGCGGCCCAGAATTCGGTTGTTGTGCCGGCGACCGGCTGCAGACGGCGAAAGGTTTGATGTGTAAGCGGCCTGACCTCGCCAACGGCCGCCACCACGACACCGGTATCTGGATTCAGAAAATGATATCCGAGCCCGGTCTCATAAGCCGATGTATGCCGGCTGTCATCGTATTCGCCGTGCTCTTCGCCTTCCTGATCTGCGCCAACCAATACCAGGTTTCGCGACGCAATATAGCAGATCGCTTTAGACAAATATTGATCCTCGGCCCCGACCCTGTACTCCCGACGAGTCGTGAGGTTGATGCGGACCAACTGCGGGCCGGTTTCGTCGTCATATTTTGACGCGATGGCCCACCGTCCGTTGGTAGTGACAACCGGCAGCGAATAATTTCCCTGGCGAAGCCGCGCGGACCGGCCGTTCGCGACTCTATATATGCCGGTCGAATCGGCGCGGATCTCAAATGTTCCGGCATTTGAAGACCACTGTCCAAACGCTTGAGCCGGGACGATCCCATCTGCCGCAGGTACATATTCCGCATCGGACGGCTGAGCAACCCTTTGGCCGAGTTTGCCATTCGCCACCGTAAACCATCCGCTAGCTTCGTAGCGCCTGGACTCGCGAATGTCGTAATACTTTTGGTAGACACCATCCGTGCTCTTTTCCGCGGCCTGAAGCTGAGCGGATTCCGCTTCGCTCAGTCGATCTACCTCGCGGACTATCGCCTTCTCCCGCGGCTCGTCCGTGATCAATACTCGAAGGTCACCGCCGCTCTTCCACACGCTGATCGCGGCAAGATTCTCATCCTCGAAGAGCACCTCAAGTCCCGGAGCCTGTTCTCCCGCGTAGTACTTCAGCTTCGCCGGCTGCTTCTTCATCTCGTCGAAAAAGCCTTGCAGATTGGCGAAAAACTGCGGAAGTTTCGTTTCGCTTTTCACATACACGCGCCGCCCGCCGGCCTTACCGATCATAAGTAACTGCTTTGATTCGCACTCGGACGAGCACGCCAGAAAAGGCGGCAGATCTTCGACGTGCGAACTCGCAAAGTACGCCTTCAGGCTTTCGAACTGCTGTGGCTCAAGTGTCCGCTCGCGATAACGAGCCGGGTCATCTTCCCAACTAAACACCGCACGATCCGCATAGATCCGCACGAACTGTTTGTCGAAAGAATAGATCCCGAGCAGGTCGGGCTTCGTTCTAACTTCGTTCTGCAAACGCTTTTCGGTTTCTACCTCGCCCGTCCGCATGAACGAAAGATACGCATACTCTTCAGCTCCAAAATAAGGATTCACCGACGCGAAAACGTCCCGCAGGAACACGCCAGGTGTCGATTCCAATCCGGGTACATTAAACGCCGTAGTTGCTCCGAGTATCTTTGCCTGATTCGGATACGCGCCGAGCAGCACCGCCCGGGCTTCGTGCGAATCTTCGCTCTCAAGATATCGCTCCGCCGCCATCGCTAGCGTCTTGTTTGAGATCTTCAGATTCGTCACGACCTTATCCAACGGAAGTTCTGCGCGGATCAAACGAGCGCAAGCAAACAGCGCTACCTTTGCCGTGTCCGGACCGTTCGTGAGTATCGAATCGTAATCACTCTTATCCTCCAGCAAACACGCCCCGAGCGCCTTCGCCGCCGGAACCCCGCCACGCATATCGGCGACATCCGACGCCTGTTTTTCACGCAGTTCCCTTCGTTTCGCCAGCAGCTTCAAGATCGCGTCCGCGTCGAGCTTTCCAGCCCGCGTATCACGCATGATCATCGAGTTGACCGCCGCTCCGTTCCAGCCAAGTATCACCTTTCGCAGTGCGTTAGAAACCAACGGCTCACGGGCGTCGAGCGAGGCGATCCGATCGACCGTCGACCGCACCAATGTCTCTTCTGGATCGTCAATTGAGACAAGCTGACTCGCAACGAGAAACTTCAACATTTCTTCCGTCAGCTTCGTGTCCTCAGACCCGCCATAATCATGGGCATCGCGTACGGTCTGGATCTCAGATGGTCCATCGGGCGGCGGCTGATACTGGTCAAACCCCTTGTCCGCGTCCTCAACGTCATCCTTGATCGGGGCGACGCGAGTTCCCTGCTCCGCGATCGAGTAGCGTAGGGTCAAGAGCGCCCTGTCCTTCACCGAGCCGCTGTAATTAGCCGCTGATTCGTCAGTCAAGCCGTCTTCGACATCGCCCGCGCTCCGCGCCATATACTCGATCGCCGCCACCTGCTCGTCCGTCGAGAATCCATTACAGTCGAGCAGAGCCTTCACTATTGACGTCCGCTCCCACTCCTGAGCCTCGATCAGCACCCGGCGAAGAGGCGCGGCCGCACGCGTATCCTTTTGATTCCCAAGGGCCGCGATCGCCGCACTCCGCAGAGGAAAATAGTCGCGGTCCCCGTACGCTGCCGCTAGATTCGCCATGTTCGCCGTGTTGTAAGCAGAACCATTGGCGGTGAACACCGCTGAATTTGCCGCGTAGGCTGCTGCATTCATTGCGTTAGCCACGGCGTTTGCTCCATTCGCAGCGTACGGCGACGCGGACATAGACTCTTTCTGATTCAACGCCTCGATCAACGCGGGCACGGCTTCCGGGATCTTTACCGATTGCAGCGACTGCACCAGCGCCGAGCGCTGCGACGAGTCCGCCTTGATCCAGTCCTTTTTCGAGAGCCACGGCAGCATCGACTCGATCATCTGCCGTCGCAAGACTTGGTTCTTCGGCGAATCGGTCAGCCGGCCCAAGCGGATCAGCAGATTCTTCGCCGCCGCCGTCCGAACCCAAACGTTGTCGCTCGACATCAGCGAGATCATCCGTTCCGTCAGCCGATCATCCGCGATGTGATACATGATCGTGGTCAAGCCCGTGTACGACCGTCCGTTCACACGCAGATCCGCAAGCGTCTCGTCCTCGAGCAGCCCGACATACCAATCGTCACGCCCAGCCCATCCGTCATCTTTCACGAGCGCGTCTAACGCCATATCGCGCATGCCGGGAGTCGCTTCTTTGTTCTCGACCACCGCTTTCAGCTCATCACGATATTTATCAACATCGATTCCGCCCGATTCCGAAGCCCGTTTGTACAGCGCCCACGTGGCCAGCACCTGCGAAACCTTCTGGCTCTTATCGTTATAAAGCTTCGTAACGATCGGCTCGGCCTTGTCCCAATTCACACGCGTCAGCGATAGCAGATCGTCCTGATTATCGACGTACTCGTTCGCGTCATGAATGTGGGACGCAACCGCCTCAAGGTCGCCGCTGAAATCATCAGTGTTCGTTTTCAGCCAGCTCTTGAGCGTCTCGACCCGACCGCTGTCCTCATCGTTGCCCGCGGCGTCGAGTCGCTGATACAACCCGCGAGCCATTTCCTCCGCCCGTCGATCGCCTTGGAAGATGTTCAAGTACTCGACCATCTTCTCCGGATCATCCTGCAGCTCAAGCATTATCCGATTCGCTACCGTCGCTGAGGGCCTCGGGTTGTAATTTAGGTCCGCGTAGCCCGAGCTCATCTTCAGCCAGTAATCCATCAGATCTTCGATCGGAGCGTTGTCGGGCGGTGGCTCTTTTTTGTCGTAGAATTCGGGCGGACGCGGGCCGGAGGGTGTCTTCACTAACGGATTGGGGGGCGGCGGAGCGGGCAAGTTCAGAAGCGTCAGGATCGCGTCTTCCCTTGCCGCCTCGGCCCGGTAAAACCAAACCGACATCACCGCAAGCAGCGAAAGACACAGTACGAGAGCGGAAAAAAATCTCTTCATTCTTGTCAGAACCGGGAGCGATAGCGACCGGGATCCTGCAGTCGCGATGGTAAAGACATCATCGGGATGGAACGATTCCGGTTGCCATACGTTCAAAATTTCGAATTTCGGTGCCCGTCCGATAGCTTAACCCAACTACGCAGGATTACAATAGGATTTCCGCTTCCGTAGACATTGGACATTGGACAACTCGACCTGGGACTAACCATGATCACTCTAGACGACATCAAACAAGCCCGCGAGACGATCGCGCCGTACGTCAAACGCACGCCTCTCGAGCGCAGCGAAACCTTGAGCCGACGGTTAGCGACGAATGTCTACATCAAGTACGAACTCTTGCAAAAAACCGGCTCGTTCAAACCCCGCGGAGCCTTTAACAAGATCCTCTCGTTAACCGAAGAACAAAAACAAAAAGGCGTGGTCGCGGTTAGCGGAGGCAATCACGCACAGGGCGTAGCGTACGCGGCAACGACCCTCGGGATCGCATCGCTGATACTGATGCCGGCAACCACGCCAAAGAATTATCTGGACGCCGCCCGAGGCTACGGGGCCACCATCAAACTCATGCCCAACATCGCCGACGCGTTCGCCGCCATCGAAACTCATACAAATAACGGCATGACGTTCGTCCACCCGTTCGATGACGAACTCGTCATCGCCGGCCAAGGCACTGTCGGCCTCGAGATACTCAAAGATTGCCCCCAGGTTACCGACGTCTTCTGCAGCATCGGCGGAGGCGGCCTGTCCTCCGGCGTCGCCCTCGCAATGCAGAAGCCCGTGCGTGAGCAAGGGCGTAATCGTGACGCAGCTAACGATCACATCCGTGTCTTCGGCGTAGAAACCCACGGAGCCGACGCAATGGCACAAGCACTAACCGCCGGACACCCCGTCACGCTCCCCGCGATCACCTCGATCGCCAAAACCCTCGGGGCACCCGCAGTCACCGAACGGACGCTCAAACTCACGCAGGACTACCTCGTGAGCGTCACCGTAGTCACCGACGACGAAGCGCTCGCCGAGCTAAAATACATCGCCGAACGACTCAAGGTCATCTGCGAACCGGCCTCGTCCTGCAACCTCGCCGCGGCCGAAAAGCTCAAGGGTAACTTCACCCCGGAATCTCACGTCGTTATCATTCTCTGCGGCGGCAACTTTTCGCTCGATACCTACTGTCAGGCGACAGCCTGAACAAAAAGGGATCGAGAGCAAGCTCCCGATCCCTCACTGATCGATACACAACCCTTACTCTTTAGTCAGATCGAACTGATACGTTCCCCACTTATCGATGCCGGTGCCGGTCAACGTGCCTCCATCCGCAGAGAAGGCACCGCTGTTCGTCCCGAGCGACCACTCGCCATAAGTCCCGATCTTCAAAACCTTCGTCTCGTGAAAGAATACACGCCTGTCGCTTTCATCGATCGTCCCAACAACCGAGATCTCTGCTTCGCGCTGTGTCAGGACGCCATAGAATTTGTTCCCATCGATCCGCGAGATCGTCAGAGTAGCGGGCACCTGAGTGTGATCCCACGTACCATGCCACACCCCGACAAGATCCTCCGCATAAACCGGAACTTCCTGAGACGGTAAAGCTGGAGCGTGTCTAGGAGCGGCGAGTGTGTACGTTACTGTTACCCCGGGCGATTCCGCCACGGCGTCGGCAACAAAGAAACTCGCGATGCCGATCCCGATCGCAAACGCACCCACAAACGAAACTCCCGCTGCCGCCTTCGATAACTTCATAGAAAACCTCTTTAGCAAATTCTATCGCAGATATTGCCTCTGATGCACAAAATCTGCGAAAGGTTTAACGCGGGAACTTCTCCGCCCCAGATTCCATTAGAAGAGCCTTTTGTCGATATTCGCCCCCGTGGGACGAATGGCACTCACCAACTACATCATGCAGACCGTGATTTGCGTCCTCATCTTTTATGGCTACGGCCTCGGTCTCTTCGGTCCATCGGAGCCCTCTATGCAACCCTCACCGCCATCGGGATATTCGTCTTCCAGATCGCCTCAAGCAGGCTCAGGCTCAGGCAGTTCAAATACGGCCCCCTCGAATGGATCTGGCGCCAACTGATCTACAAAAAGCGCCTTAGCATTCGCCCTTAGCGCCTAAGCCCGGCACAAAGTCGGGACATTTCGTTCATCCGTCCTCCACCCCGTGTCCTCTGCTCACTCCGTATTGCGTTTCACAGTACGGAATCGGACAGCGTGCAAAAAGAACGAAACGGAACGTTCAATGTTTGCTTAAGGCATGCGGAGGAAATATGGCACTTCTATATGCATCGGAATTAAAGGACCCCGGCGAATGGGTACTTCAAAATGCACAGGACATTCTTGATTCTGTAAAGCAAGCCGGCGGCTGGAAAAAACTCTTTCCCAACGACCTGCCGATGTGGCTGCATAAGCTGCGAAATTACTTCAATGTTGAGCCAGTAACCCTAAGACTAGTCGATAAATTGGTCAACGATTATTGGATGAGTGAAGTTCGTAGGTATGGCCAGTTGAAAGCCCTGGTAAAGGGCCCGCGAACCCTATCTAATCATGTTTATTTCGACGAAGAAGTCGAAGTCTGGTATCAAATGGGGCCCGGCGGAACGATCTATCACTGGGGGCGCGATGTGATCGGTTTGCTAGATTGGGCGGAGGCCGGATATGCTCACTTCGTCCGCGGCCAAGCCGGAATTCCCGTTTTCAAACTGGTCTGCCCGGACGGCACAGGCGGGTCAAAGGAAACCATCATCAAGAATCCAAAGATCAATAAGGTCGCGGTTTCAACGTCGCAGGGCGATTATTTCGAAATGCACCGCAATTCGAAGATCGGCGAGGTCAATCAGGTGAACATGGTCAAGCCGAGCATCATTACGGACGGCCACCATCAGGGCTCGTACAACTTCGCCGAAACCGCAGTCCACGGGCTAAAATCGCACGAAAAATACGACGTCGAAACACACCACAAAGACCCGGTCTACGTCGATCCGCCAAACCGCTTTGCTCCGTTGAAAACCAGGATCTTCCAGGAATGGGTCCTCGCCAAAGCCGGCGCTAAAACCAAAATGTCCAGCGATTTCGACGAGCCGCCTATCGTCCGCAAGCCTCACGCGGTGTCACGATGATCACTCGATCGGCGGCGTGATCTGGCTGCCATGGTGAGCGATGATGAGCCATTTACCCTTGCGTTTCATCCAGATATGGGTTGAGCGAAACTGGATGTTGCGAACGCCTTCGACGGTGGAGCGGTGGGTCATTATGGCGATGTTGCCGTGGATGGTGATCTTGTAATCGTCGGCCTTGACCATATCGGAATTGGCCGTGATGCCCGCGACGTAAGCGGCCTTGTCTTGAATCTCGCCCCGCTGCGTTGTGCCCACAAAATCCGCACCTAACAAAGCTCCGGCCGCCTTCTTATCGCCCTTCAACTCAGCCCGCGTCCAAGCCTTATCAAGCGTGATCAACTGCTCCTCGACGCTGCCCTTCTTAGGCTGCCCCACCGCGACCGAACACATTGCGATCACGATAACGACGATCGGTAAGATTACTTTCATACTGCCCTGCATTGTAGCCACGAATCCTAAGAAAGAGAAGAGAGAACTTGGCCGTGAATTTTCACGAATGGCACGAATTGGGCTGAGCAAAGATCACGGAGCCTGTCGAAGTAAATAGGGCCCTGAAAGGGGGAATGAGAATTAGTGAAGTTAGTATGATTCGTGGCTAATTTCCTTACTGCAGAAACTGAAGCTCTGCGAATGGGATTGACCCGTCGCGATCACTATCCAGCTTTTCCATTATCGCTGCCGTCCACGTGCCACGCGTCGCAAAATTCCCCACACCGGCGTCCTTCAAAAGTCTCTCGAGCCCATCCTCATCCATCAGCCCGCCGCGGCCGTAATGATCGAACGCCGCCTTGTAGTTCCCTTCAAAACGGTCCGCGACCAACCCCTGAACCTTCCGCACTAACTCAACTTCTCTTGCATCCGCCATAGACGACCTTCCCCCCGATCTTGTTCGAGCGATGTTACCGTCTGAGCCAGCAAGTGACAAGCGAGAGGGTTGACACCCAACGCATCTCAAACGAAAATGCTCGCAATGAAACTCACACACCTCGCACTGCTTGTCCTCGCGCTGTCGATCACAACGCTCGGCCAGAGTTTGACGAAGCCGCAGATACGACTCGTCAGCGTCACCGACGCGGTAAACAATCAACTCGCGGTGAAAGTGTACGAGATCGAGGTCGTGAATCGGGCAGAGATCTCGGATGAATTTTTCATCGCCGCTCCGGTGCTGCCGCCCTGCGGGAAAAACACGAACGCCTCCCGCACCTGGATCAACCTCTACGATGAAAAAAGCGTCCGCATATATGGCTGGTGCGGGATCAATTCTAACGGCGAACTTGCCTCGCTCCGCTTCATGATGCAAGCCACCGACACCCCTCCCAAGAAGATCTTCATCGACCTCGTAGACCGCGCCGAAGGTATCGTCCTTCGCTCAAACAAAGCGACGATCAAGTGAGATTGATATGAAAGCAAAGCATTCCATTATTCTGCTGTCAGGCTTGCTGCTTCTGATGATCGGGATAGCCTGGGCGCAAGTACGTGACACCGCACCGCCGACCTGTCCCGTAGTTATCTATGAAGAAAATGTTAACGCCCGTCCCTATGGGAATGCGTCAAAATGGGTTCGGGCGGACTGGAACTCAAACGCTGACCGCTGGGAGATCGATTGTAGCTCAGATTTACCATCCGCAAACGCGATGGCAAACGCGTTTTACCCGGAGAACGCATACAATGCAGTAACCAATCATGCCAACGTCCTGCCGTCGCGCAGAGGCTCGCGTACGAATAATGGCAACTACGTGAACAAAAATCCTTACAAGGCGACGCCGGACATGAATGTTTACATCGGAGCTAACGCAAACGCCACCAACGCCATCAACGCCGCCAGACCCGCAAGGCGCGAACCGAACACGCGTCGGCCTGGGCTACCGAACTGATCTGTTAGTTTTTGGAGATCCTTTCACGAAGCCAATCGCACAGCTCTTCTTCCGAGATCGAGCCTTCAGCGAGCGACAGAAACGTCAGATATTTGTCGGTCGGCTCGGCGTCGAGCTTATAGCCGTTCAGGATTAGAAAGGTGCGACAGGCAACCAACGCCGTCCGCTTGTTGCCGTCGATGAAAGGGTGATTCTTCGCGATCCCGAAGGCATAGGCAGCCGCAAGCCGTGCAATATCTGATTCGGGTTCATAGGCCTCGATATTCTTCGGACGGGCCATCGCAGATTCCAATAACCCAAGATCGCGCACTCCATCATCGCCGCCGTGTTCGGCGATCTGGCGCTTGTGCATCGCAAGTACAGCATCAGTACGAAGCCACTTCATTCGGCAAGTTTCCTTAGGACATCGCGATCCTCGCGCATCACTTGTTCGGCTATCCCCATCTGCTCGGCAAACTCTTCGTCAAACGCACGAAGCTCGACACCTTCCGGCGTCTCGGTGACATAGAGTGAATCGCCCTTCTCTACCCGCAGCCGTGCAAGGATGTCTTTCGGCAACACAACCCCTACCGAACTCCCCACCGTCGTGATCTTTAACTTAGTTGTCATACGAACAATATTATAACTATCATTATAATTAGCGTCAACATTTTTTCTCTGGTCTTAATTTCCCCTCACGTGGAGGGTAGCTCTCTTTCATCCATTTCATTGCTGCAATACTTGCCCACACTCGCAATCTATGCAACAATGATTGCAGCGTATGGACGACCACGAGCTAAACCAGATCGTAAAATTGGCGGGCGGTGCAGGCTTCGACCCTTACAAAAAGCAGCGTAAAGAGGCGGACAAGCTGCGGAGAGCGAACGACACGGGTATCAGCCCGTTCGTTATCCAAAAAGCCGCCGCAAAACAAACAACCAAACAGATACAACAACCACTCTACGGCGAGATCTGGCGTACGGGCGAGTTTGCCGTACTCACCGGCGAATCCGGTGTCGGCAAAAGCCTGCTGGCAACCCAGATCGCCGAGGTCATCGCCCGCGGTGCTCAAACCTCGATCAACGGCCTGCTGACGGTCGAGAAACCGCACCGCGTCATTTACTTCGACTTCGAACGTCTGCCGGACCAGTTCAGCCGGCTCTATTCCTGCCGGCCCTATCCCAACCAAAAGTACGTCGAAGAGTATAAATTCTCCCACCGCTTTTGTCTCGCCCGTCTCGACATCTGCACCGACATTCCCGACGCGTTCAACGGCAGCCCAGACCGCTACATCCGCCACTGGGTCTTAGACACTATTGCGGAAGGTGAGGCTGAAGGGTTCATAATCGACAATATCGCGCACCTCTCTGTCGGCACGACAGTCGAAAAGGTGATGCGTACGCTCCGCATTTCAGGTTCAACTTTCGAACACGGGAAACAATGCCTCAGGGCTCGCCCGTGTCGGCATCGTCGTACGCTGATATGATGGACCACTCGAACACAGAAGAAAGAAAACAAAAAGCCCGCGATTGCTCGCGGGCTCTTCAATAGAACGCGGACGCCTTCGTCCGCGAGTATATAAAAGACGCGGACGTAGGCGTCCGCGTTCCAACTGCTATTCGGCGACTGCCATCGACTTGTCGGCTTTCTTCTCACGCTTGATGCCGCCGATCTGGACGAGAGATTCGCCCTTGATCTGGTTTTTCTCTAGAACCATCTGGTTGTAGAGCTTACGCATCATCTGCATTTCTTCGGCTGCGGTCTTGGGTCCTTCCATCTCCGGCTTGTTCGGGCGAGCAAGATCGACCTGGTTAAGATTCAAGTTGTGCGAGGCATCGCCAAGCTCAACTTCCTTACCGCGAGCGAAAACTTCGTGACGGCCGTTATCTTTGTACCACTGTGCGACGGTCGCATTCTGGTGCATATGCTCGATGATATTTCTCCAGCCGATGCCGGTGTTGTACGCACAGAAAGAGATCTCGCCTTCCTGCGTGCCGTAGGGGATGATGCACATCTCGGTACGGCGGAAGTCGTAGTTGAACAGATCCTGGAACCACATTCCCGCGATGAACAGGAAGTTCCAAGGGTCCTGACGACGCTTCTCGATATCTTCGACCGTACGATCGCCGCCAACCTTTCCGTAATCTTTACCCGACAGGCCAAACGACTTATCGAACTTCTTCAAGATGCCGCCGAGTGTCAACGAATTTGGCGCACCATACGGGTTGTAGTTCTTCAAGAGAGCCAACCCCATCATCAGGTTCGAAAACCACTTGCCGCGGTTGGTGTCCGTGATGTGCGCCATGTCCGTGACCAGGCCCTGAATGTTCAGGAACTGTGGAACCGGTGCCATCTCTTTAGTTTCCTTATTCACCATCACCGCCGTACCGACACCGCAATTCGGGTGGCAGCCGCAGCTAACCTGTCCCCATTCAGCCTCAGGTCCGTGGACGACGTCCGCGAAATCGGCGAATGCTCCCATCAAGGAAAGCGGGAACCAGTCGCGTGTCGGTTCAGTGATGCCGACCTGCCCCTTCACATCGTGCGCAAGGTGAGCAAGCGTATAACGCTGCTGCAGACGACGCTGCTCGGTGATGTGCTCGTCGCGACCCGTGAACGATACCGGCTGGAACGCGATGAACGAGATCTTCTTAGGATTCTCGAGTGCGAAGCGGATGATCGTTCCGACCTGGTCATTATTAATACCGTTAACCAAAGTTGTTACAAGGATGATATCGACGCCGGCTTCGTGCAGGTTGTTGATCGCACGCAGCTTCACGTCAAATAAGTTGCCGATCTGGCGGTGCGAGTTGGCGTCGTTGCCGATACCGTCGAACTGAAGATATACGAATCGCAATCCAGCCTCAGCCGCTTCCTTACAGAAATCTTTCGACTTAGCGAACTCGATACCGTTGGTCGCCGCCTGCACTGAGTTGTATCCAACCTTTCGCGCATATCGGACCGCATCAAGGAAGTAAGGCGACAGCGTCGGCTCACCGCCCGAATACTGCACCGACATCTGACGACGCGGCTTGATCTGGATAGCGTTGTCGAGGATCTCCTGAACATCTTCCATCGACAGCTCATGCACGAATCCGACCTGGTTCGCGTCCATGAAGCACGGATCGCACATCATGTTACAGCGATTCGTAAGGTCAACCGTCAACACGGCTCCGCGGCCATACTTAATGGTGCTGCTTCCGTGGTTATGAAGTTTCTCGTCGTTGTGCGACTGCTGATCGCGGCCCGGGAAGAGCGATTCGATATGCTGCAGGAACTCCGAGTCCATCGCCATCAAGTCTTCAAAGTGGCCGTGCTCGGGACAATCCTTGATCATCCACACTTCGCCGTCCCGCTCAATGATCTGCGCCTTGATCTCGCCAACCTTCTCATTAATAAGTGTCGACACATCGCGGTCACCATTAATGATCGCCTCACGCGCCTCGATCACACAGTTCGGGCAAAGCGAATCCGTCTGCCGCGGAAACCCGAGCGTCGGCTTCGTCTTCTGCCACGATTTCAAGATCGGCTTATCCGACCATTTCGGAATGAAAGATGCGTTCGGCTTGAACTGGTTAACCGAGCGGATCGCATTAAACGCGCCCGCCGCTACATAAGTAAGGCCCTTTTCAATATGCTTGATCGGTCTTGTCATAAAAATATCTTCTCCACTAGCTGATTCGCAGCTAAATAGCGTCGGATGCCCG
>JBDSLC010000091.1:0-10882 GCA_039916585.1 Pyrinomonadaceae bacterium
CTTCAAAACATAGTCGGTCATCATTGAATACCAGTGATGGACCTGTGCCGGGTTTGCGACGCCGTGGCGTTGGGTTGGGTAGAGCATCAGGTCGAACTGTTTGCCGGCTTTCTGAAATTCGAATATCAGCTTCGTCGTGTTCTGCATATGGACGTTGTCGTCCATCATTCCGTGAATCAGCAGCAGGCGGCCGTGAAGGTCTTTCGCCCTATTCAGAACCGACGTTCGTGCATATCCGTCTCGATTATTCTGCGGCATGAGCATGAATCGTTCGGTATAGATCGAATCGTATAGCGCCCAATCGGAAACGGTTCCGCCGGCGATGCCCATCTTGAACGACTTGCTGTGCGTGAGTGCGTAGCTCGTCATAAACCCGCCATAGCTCCAGCCGAACATCCCGATGCGTTCGGGGTCTATAAACGTCAGCGACTTTAAATAGCTCACACCGTCCTCGATGTCGCGTAGCTCAAGCTCGCCCATTCGCTTGTATATCGGCCATGCCGATTCCTGCCCCTTTCCACTCGCCGAGCGGTTGTCGCAGACCCAAACGACGTAACCTTTCTGAGCCAGCATCTGAAACCACATATATCGGCTCGCTCCCCAACCATTACGAACCTGCGGCGCGTGCGGGCCGGCGTAGGTGTAGATGAGCACGGGATACTTCTTGTTCGCGTTGAAATCCGGCGGGCGGATCATCACCGCTTCCATCTCGAACCCGTCACGTGTTTTCACTTGAAGAAAATCAGAGGCCCCAAGCTTATATTGAGCGAGCGAATCGACCTGATTTTCATTGATCGTCCTGACGAGGGTTCCATCGGCCTTGTAGATCCGCTGCTTCGGCGGGGTATTGATGTCGCTCCAACCGCCGACGTAATGCGTGAAGGTCGAATTGAACAGTGCCGAATGTGAACCTTCGCCTTGTGAGAGCCGCTCGATCGTCCCATCGGCGATCTTGACGCGATAGATGTTTACCGCAATGTGACTGTCCTTTGTAGCCGAGAAATAAGCCCAAGTGTTATCCGGATCAACTCCGAAGAATTCCCGGATCTCCCACTTGCCGTTCGTCAACTGTCGGATCAACTGCCCGCGTCCATCGTAATGATAGAGATGTCTCCAACCGTTTTTCGCGGATTGCCATATGAACGAGCCGTCCTTTAGCTGCTCTGGATTATCATAGACCTCGACCCAGGCGGCCGTCGTTTCCTGCAACGCTCGCTCGGTTTTGCCGGATAGGTCAAATCGGTTCAGATCAAGGAAAGTCTGCTCACGATTGAGAGCTTGATAGATCACGCCGCCGCTGTCACGAGACCACGTGACACGCGCTATCAGAAGGTCTTCCGGCTTGTACGCTTCGAGGTTCGCCCATTTCACCGAATCGCCGATGCGTTGAACTGCGGCAGGTAAGCGAGTACCGATGCCGGGAATGCGGCCGGCGTTGGGGATAAAGGATGTCTTCAGGACATCCGCAACACCTAGCCGCACTGTCGGGTTGGGATCGCCGGGCTGCGGATACGGCGTGTTCTCGATCACCTGATCGGTTACCGTGTCATTCGGGAGGATGAACGGCGGCACCTTGGAATCGTCGAGCCGGAGGAACGCGATCTTTGATGAATCCGGCGACCACCAATAGCCGCGTTTGTTACCCCGGCCGTAGAGTTCCTCTTCGTAAACCCAGACAAGGGCACCGTTATAAATGTTCTTGCTGCCGTCACGCGTAAGTTGCTTCGTGCGGCCGCGAGCCACTTCAACCACATACAAATTATTCTCGCGAACATAGCTGACCCACTTTCCGTCCGGCGAGAAATCTATCTCCGCTTCTTCGTCGGCGGTATCCGTCAACCGCTTTAGAGTCCCGGTCGCAACGGTGTAGTGCCAGATGTCGTTTGCATGGCTCAATAAGATCGCCGACTCGTTCTTGTCGAACTGCAACGCGACGGAATTTGCCATCCTGTTAGCATCAGCCTCGGTCATCTTTGCAACCTCGACTAACGCAGCGGCGAAACGCTTGTCATCGTAGTAGGGCGTCGCCTCACCGTTCTCGGCAGTTACTCGAACCAGCCGGCCGTTCTGCATTTGTCGGAAGGAACGTCCGTCGGCCGTCCACGTGACCCGCACCGTCGTCCCGCCAAACGGCACTCGCACAGCCGGATCGGGGCTGAATATCTCGTCGACCGTAAGTAGCTTTTCCTGCGCCGAGGCAAATGGGGCAAATAGAAGGAGGACGAGAAGACCCGCGAAAGCTCTATTCATATTGATTATGCGATATCAAAAGGCAAGGTTTCTAACAAACGTGGTTAGGATATTCAATCCTTCTTCGCCGGGCAAGAGCTTTATTACTTTCTCTTACGCGGTCTGACGACTGACTAGGGATTTCTTCCCCGCCCCGGATCGGGGCGCCCGTCCATTTCGCCCCACTGCCGTAGTGGAAGCCTGCGAATGTGATCGAATTACTGATCTTTTTCGCTGCGGACAGACGCAAATGGATGGCACGGCGTTTGCCATATACCCATCGTGAGGGAACGAGAAATCGCCCCCTCAAGTTCGAGACTCAACAGTTCTCCCAGTTGTTTTGAATCGACAAGTCGAGTGCTACTCCCACAGCACTTGAGCTAAAAACCGACCGCTATTTGAAGTATTGATTCGCTCCCACGCATTTACCGGCAGCCGTGGCTCCCGCATCGGCTGCCGAACTGCTTTCCGCCGCTTTCATTCCGACCGCTCTAATGTCCGCAGACGAATTCATAGACTCATAAAGGCCCATCAATCCTCGTCTTGGCTCCAGTTTCAAACTGGGGCCTTTTCTTTTGCGCTACCGTGTTCGCCATTCCCGAAATTCTGCCGACGAACCCTACCCACCATCGAGACTTCTCACCCAGAGCCAGAAAGAATCCTCATAGACTAGCCAGCCGAACCTGCTTGGTACATCCCCCGCCGTTTCGAGCGTTCCATCCTCTATCAGCCCCAGCAACGCCGTCCTCGACGGCGGCGGGATGAGGATCCGCTCTCTTCTTAAAATTCTCTCGATCTCGGAGAGCCGCATCTTCGCACGCCTGACCGTGTCATTCGTTTGTTGCATAGAGTTTTTACCTCACGTTTCGCGTTTCTTTCACGTTTCAAACTTTCCCAACGTTCCTCTCGACTTGATATACCCATTGGATAGCTGAATGAGTAGTCTGATCATGGCCGAGCAATATGTAAGCGGCGACAACAAGTCAGATGAATTAGTGTCCTCCAATATCGCCCGTCCGTTCTAGTATCTCCAACAGATGTATATCTGTCAAGAAAGAGTTGCACGTATGAAACAAGAAGATATCAGCAAGGCAATGGCGATCGTGAGCGTATTCGAAACGGGCAAACCGAACGGTGGTTACGCCGCCATCGCCGTACTCAACGACGGAGCCGGGATCTCTTACGGCATCAAGCAGTTCACGCATCGGTCAGGATCTCTGCGTCAGGTGACCGAGAAATATCTGGCATCCGGCGCAACAACGGGGCGCCAAACCATCGAATCTCGACTTCCGATTCTTGCCCGCACGACCAAGCTCGCGATCGATAAACTCGCCGGGGACGACCGGTTCAAGCTGGCACTCAAAGAAGCCGCCGCGACGCCCGAGATGCGGGCCGCCCAAGATGGGATCGCCACCGAGCGATATATGAACGCCGCCGTCGCAGAATGCCGGGCGTTCGGGTTTATGCTGCCGCTGTCGCTCGCGGTCGTTTACGACTCGATGGTGCATGGTTCGTGGCGGTCGCTGGCGGAGCATCTTGGACTCGTCCGCGATGAAAAGACTTGGATCAAGGGCTACGTCGAGCATCGCCACGAATGGCTCAAAAGCATCCCGCGATTACGAACAACCACCTACCGCACCACCTTTTTCGCCAAAGAGATCGACCGCGGCAACTGGCAACTCAAGCTGCCGATGTACGCGCACGGCTATCTACTAAAGGCATCCGATTTCCCCGAGGCGGCAACGCCTCAACCCCCTGCCAAAACCCCACCTGACCCCCCGCCAGGATCCGACCCGAAAGGCCGCGACGCCCAAGTCGCGGCTCCCACCCTGAATGGGGACATGGATAGTGAGGGACGCGGAGACTCGGCGAAGGCGATCGATTCGCTGGAACATCGTGTGAATGCTATTGCGAGTAGGGTCGATCAGGCGGAGCGGATCGTCGTTACGACCTCGACACGGACGGACAAGGCGAAATCACTCTGGGCGACGATCGCCGGAACGATGTGGCAGATGGTCTGGGCGATCGGCGGATTCGTCGCCGGCGTGCCGCGAGAAGTGTGGTTCGTCGTTGCGATCATCGCGGGCGTGTTGGTCGGGCTCTTTATCTATCGGCAGATCACTCTCGGCAAGTTAAGAGAAAAGAATGCAGAAGCCCGGACGTCAGTAAGGGCTTAACGCTCGGCTCGGATGTTAGGCCCTTGTTAACGCGCGGGCTTTTGCAAAGGAAACCAATGAACGACATAAAGAATATTTTCATCGCATGGATCAGCACGTCCACTTCCCTATTCGCGGCGATCGAACTGAAAACCGTGCTCGCGATCGTGTCGGCAGTCGTACGACCGATCGTCTTCTTCTCGATCGGAAAGACTGTCGACGTTCTGCTGCAGATCTACTTGAAGAAACGTGACGATGAGCGAAAACGCGACGACGAGGGTCAGTACCCCCTGCGGTAGCGGGGGGTTAGTGCGACCGCGGCTCAACTCAGAGACCAATAGGCAACCTACAACCACCCGCTACCGCAGGTGGTACTGACATGAGCAACTATGAACACACAAACCAAACTGATCATCGCCGGAGCGGCGGTGTTGATATTGGGACTGGCGATTCACTCGCTCGTCTCGAACTACAAACTCAACCGACTCGAACGCGAAGTCACAACGACGAAACATGCGGCGGCCCAAAAGCAGGAGCAGTCCCAGGTCGCCGAGGCACGCGCCGGCGAGTACGTAAAGAAGATCGAATATCTCGAGGGCGAACTAGCGGCGATCGGACAGATCGCGAGGAGGCAGGATGAAGAACTTAAAGCTATCCGTAGCGATGTCGGTACTGCTCGGCGTGATGTCGAGCGTGCGCGCGGTATCCGCGCAATCGACACCACCGTCGACGAACTCTGCGCCCGGCTCGCAGCGCTCGGACACGCGTGCGATTAGGGCTTGCGTAGCCGCGATCTCAGAGCTCGAAGCGTCTCGTCGGTTGATCGATCTTCTCGCCCGGGAGAATAGGCTGCTGAAAGACCGATTCGAAACTGAGACGCGCACGACGGCAATCCTGACAGAACTCAACGTGAGCCGAAAAGGAGAGACTGACGCGCTACGCACAGCACTCGCGGCGAAAACTGAGACGCTCGCGGCTAAGGACGAAGTGATCGCGGCCCAGCAGAAGCTGATCGATTCGCTCAAGGTAAAGAAGTCATCCCCCTGGAAACGCCTCGGCGACATCCTCATCGGCTTGGCCGCAGGACGGGTTTTGAGATGAGACTACCGCTCGAAAGTTGGAGGTGGCGGCGGCTCCCTGATCGGGTCTGGTAGTTTGACGGGCTTCCCGTTAAAGAACTCTTCTGCAGCATCACCTGCGGCTATCTTATAAACCAGAAACGCTATACCAATAACAACTAAGATCGAATAAATGAGACCGAAAGAAAATATACTCGACGCTTCATCCCGTCCCGATAGTTGCCGCGATGTCTGGGTGATCGCTGCTCCGACTAGAAGCATCGACAAACCCGCAACCCCCAGCCAACGGCCCCAGGGCTTTCGATTTGCCATTCCGAGAACGCCGCTAATGAAGATAGCGATAAAGGTAAGATTAGTCACCACTCCAACAAATAGCGACTGCACATCTCGGCCTCCCTGGGTTATGGCGCCATAGAGACTCCACACCAATATCAGGACAAAACCGGTGGCATATATCCCAAGGATTATTTGCGCTATCCAGACTGACGGTGGGCGTTTGGATTTTTGAGTCATGGGAATCTCCAACTTGTATAACACAGAAGCCCACCAATATCACCCATCTACGAACCACACGAAACTGGCGGAAGGCAATAGCCACAGAACACACGGATAGCACAGAGAAGAGACGGAAAGAATCCTCTGTGTCTTCGCGACTCTGCGACTTTGCGTTAAATGAACCAATCAATATGAACCACACACTTGAACAAGCAATTGACCAATTTCGAAATCAGGCGGCGCGGTATCGGAAGACTCGGCGGTATTATGCGGGCGAGCAGGACCTGCAGTTCGCGAGCGAAAAGTTTGCGAGCACGTTCGGTAATCTCTTCCGCGAGTTCGCGTTGAACCTGTGTCCGGCGATCGTCGACGCGGTGCGGGATAAGCTAAAGATCGAAGGGTTCGGAACCGAAGAGAAACTAGCCACGAATTACACGAATCACACGAATTCGGAAGGCGGAACCTGTATAACTCGCGAGATCGACCGCATCTGGCGCTCCAGCCGGATGGCCATTCGAGCCGGCGAGGTGCATAAAGAGGCTCTCAAGAATGGCGATGCTTATGTGATCGTCTGGCCCGCGTCGGACGGTCGGGTGCAGATCGTCCCGCAATCAGCCGAGGCTTGCACCGTGCACTACGACGAGGACGAGCCCGGCAGCATCGCCTGGGCGGCGAAGTACTGGCGCGGAGCCGATAAGCGGACGCGTCTCAATCTTTTCTATTCAGACCGGATCGAGAAATATGTCGCCGAAGACCAGCATGCTCAGTTTCTCCCAGATGCGCAGAGCTTCGTGGAGACACACGCGGACGGAGGTGTCCGCGTTCCAAACCCGTTCGGTGTCGTCCCGGTCTTCCACTTCGCCAACAACGCCGACATTGGTGCGTTAGGCCGCAGTGAACTCGACGACGCGATGGCGGTGCAGGATGGGTTGAACAAATCGGTCCTGGATATGCTGGTCGCGATGGAGGTCTGCTCGTTCCGCCAGCGTTGGATCGCGGGCATCGAGATACGGACCGACCAGGAGACGGGCAAAGACATTCCGCCGTTCAAGACCAGCTCCGAAAACGTGTGGATGACCGAAAGCACCGAGGCAAGATTTGGAGAATTCGGCGCGTCGGACCTAGAACAGTTTCTCAAGGTGAAGGACGGATTTCGGATCGACATGGCGTCGGTCACGGGGACACCGCTCTATTATCTGATGCCGCAGATCCGCGGCTTCCCCTCTGGCGAATCTTTGCGAAAAGCTGAGACTAGATTTCTCGCAAAGGTACGCGACCGGCAAGAGCAGTTTGGTGCCGTGTGGGAAGACGTGATGTCTTTTGCCCTCCACCTCGCCGGACACCGCGATATTTCGCTCACCACCCAATGGGAAGACCCCTCACCCGCCAACGAGCGCGACGTGCTCGAAAACCTCCGCATCAAACGCGACCTCGGCGTCCCGGCTGAGCAAATCCTACACGAGGCGGGCTATTAACAATTCTTTACCGCGAATAACGCGAATCTTCGCGAATTTCACATTTGTTCTCTGCCTTCTTCTGGCTCTGTGGTTCTGCCTTTAAAACCTTAACCACGGAAAAAGAAGAACAAGAGGAAAAAGCACGGAACAACGCATTCGCATTATGCGCGGAGATTCGAGGTTAAAAACTTTTCGCGTTCTTCGCGTATTTCGCGGGCAAAACAGTCTATGAACAACGAACAACCAACCACTGAACACACAGAAGCGCCTGAGCAGTTGCTGCTACCGGGTATGGAAGAGCTTGCGGCTGAAAACGAGTCGCTCAAAGCTGAATTACGTATGCGGTCTGCCGTATATGATGTCAAAACGCGGTTAGCGGAGGCCGGGGCAAAGTCGCCGGGGCTGCTTACCGATCGTGCAAAAGAGACGTTTCAGTTCTCTGACGCGGGCATTCTGACAAATGCGGATGCGGTCGTCGAGCAGCACAAGGCGACATACCCGGAGCAGTTCCCGGGCTACGCTCCGCCGTCGATCGACGCCTCCGCCGGTCGAAGGGCCCGTCCCACACTCACTAAAGACGCCCTCTCCAGAATGACCACGGCCGAGATCCAGCGCCTCGATTGGAACGAGGTCAAAGCCACCCTCGCTAGCTAGTCGCGTAGCGACCAAATGATTGTAGCCGTGGGTTTTCACCCACGGTAAGCAACAAAAAAGCCTAGCTGTCGCGTCAGCGACGACTTCGAACCATCACGTCAATCTCATTGCGCTATGGGCGACGCGCTCAAACGACAACACACCTCTCCGTGGTTGAAACCCACGGCTACATTCAATTGCCGCTATGCGGCCAAGAACGAAGAATATGTCACTAACATTTATACCTACAGTATGGGCGGCGCGGCTGCTCTCGGCATTGGACAGCGAGCTTGTATACGGGCAGACGAATGTGTCTAACCGCGATTACGAAGGAGATATACGCGTAGCCGGTAACACGGTCAAGATCGCGTCGATCGGCGACGTTACTATCGGCGATTACGAGAAGGATACGCCGATCGGCGATCCGGAGATCTTGGCGGACACGGACCAAACGATGCTGATCAACCAGCAGAAGTTTTTCCACTTCTTTGTGGACAGTGTCGATCGGGCGCAGCAGAACGTTAACGTGCTGGACGAAGCGATGCGTCGTTCGGCCTGGAAGCTGCGCGACGCGGCGGACACGTATATCTCGGGGTTGATGGACGCAGCCGTACCCGTCGGCAACAAGATCGGCACGCTCGCCGTGCCGATCGAACCGACCGCCGACGACGCATACGAATATCTCGTCGATCTCGGCGTCCTGCTGGACGAGGCGAACACGCCGATCGATGGACGATTCTGCGTGGTGCCGGCGTGGTTCCATGGGTTGCTGCTAAAAGACGACCGGTTCGTCAATTCCGGCTCGATGCGGTCGGACCGCACGCTCGCCAACGGCGCGGTCGGCGACGCGGCGGGATTCAGCATACTGAAATCCAACAACGTTCCGAACACGACGGGTGAAAAGTATCGCATCATCGCCGGCCATCGGATCGCCACCACCTACGCTGAGCAGATCGTCGACCTGCAGAGCTATAAACCCGAAAAGCTCTTCGGCGACGCCGTCAAAGGCCTCCACGTTTACGGCGCCAAGGTAGTCCGCCCGACGGCATTGGCATGTTTGATCGCAGACAAGTCATAGGAGGTTAGCCCGCGAAATACGCGAAAGTCACGAACTGGTTTTTTAACGCAGAGACCGCAATGACCGCAGAGCTTTTTCAGTAGCAATTCTCAGCGGACTCAGCGATCTCCGCGTTTAAATTTCTTCTTTAGCGGCTTTTCGCATATTTCGCGGGCAAATAATTATGGAAACACCAAAAGAAAAACTCAAAAAGATAACCGCGTGGGACGTCGTGCCCGAGCTGACGGATGTGGAGATAGACGAGCTGCTTGAGCAGAGCGGCGTGGCGGATAAGGATGGGCTGGGGCCTGCGAACGAGGATTGGATCCCGACCTACGATCTCAACGCCGCCGCCTCGAGAGGCTGGCTGATCAAAGCCGGCCGTGCCGCCTCGACCACCGAAACCGAACCCGACAGCGTCAACGTTACGTCGCGTGTATTTGCCAATTGTCTGCGAATGTCCCGGATATACTCCAACAAGCGGACGGCGAGCGTCCGAGTAACATAAATTAGCCACGAATTTCACGGATTACACTGATCTATTTGTTGGATCGTTTGACAGGCTTCGTTAATATTGACGTCTCGCCAGCACGTTTCAACTGATTCTTGTTATCCGTGTTAATTCGAGGCCAATTTTTTTTGCAAGCAAATTGGTCGAACGTCGTTCTCTTACATTATGGAGAAGAGATACGACAGCCCCTTAGCGAATTTGAAATTGGCGAGCCCCTGCTCGGCGGATTGGGATCGGATGGCCGGCGATGAGCGGAAGCGGTTTTGTGGCGATTGCAAGCTGCACGTCTACAACCTATCCGGGATGACGACGTACGACGCCGAGAACCTGCTCAGGCTTTCGGAAGGCCGGCTGTGCGTCAGATACTTTCAGCGTGCCGACGGCACCGTGCTCACCCAGGAATGCCCCGTCGGCTGGGCGAGAGTAAAGCGCCGGCTGTCGCTAGTAGCAACGGCCACGTTCGGATTGTTCGTCAGCTTTTTCGGATTGCTCGGCGTGACGGCGATGTTTGGCCGGAAAAATGTCGTGATGGGAGAAATGATCCCGTATGCAACCCCAACCCCCAACAACTACCCGCTCATGGGCGCCGTCGCCATGCCGTCACCGACGCCGCGAGTTTCGCCCACGCCCGACGGTGTTTGGAAGGTTGGCGAAAAGGTCGCTCCGCCGAAGATAAATGAAGAGATCCGCCAGAAAGTGCTGAAGCAGGCCGGTGTCTAGTTCTTTACGTAGTAACCCTGACGGGCCCGGAGTTTGTTGGCGGCCGGATTCTTAAGAGCGACGTCGAGTTTGACGAAACGCCCTACAGGGAACTCTGAGTCGGAATAGTACTGAACAAGATATTGTGCACGCAGCTCATTCGCGAGCTGGCGGAAGATCGTCTCGAGCGTAACAGCGTTGCGCTTCATATTGCCCGAGTTCATAAATGTGTCCTTTGTATCGACCGGCAGAAACTTTGGCAGAAAAGCCGTTCCACCTGTCTGCACGGAGAATTGCTGCATATTCTCTTGCCCGAAAACACTGATCTGGTTTAACTGATACGAACTACCTGCGGGGTTAATAGAATAGTGGACCACATCGGCGTCCTGCAAAGCCTTCAAAACCTTCGCGCGCTCGCTGTTCTTGGCCTTTTCCTGAGCTAGTTTAATCACCTCGTTAAGGCGCTTATATTCGGGATCCGGCCGGTTATCGGCGACCTGCCGTTCACCCGAACGCTGCGCACGCTGTACGCCAATGCTGTAATTATCTTCGCCATCCGAGATCAC
>JBDSLC010000092.1:0-14734 GCA_039916585.1 Pyrinomonadaceae bacterium
ACGAATGCGCCCGCCGCTCTTCGCGGTTGAGACAAAGATCACGCTTTCAAAGGCCTCCGAACCGACCAACTGGTTCACATTCTGACCGGATTGAAACCCGACCGCCCAACGACGGTTGCGTTAGTTCTTCGTATTTGAAACGCGCTTTTGGGTGTCCAGTTGCGCGCTTTTTCGGGTCATAAAATGCAACTTATTGGCGGAACCGATGGCATGGGGCGAGACGCTGACACGGTTGAAAACGGTCTTACCGGACGCACCGACGGAACGAACCGCACCCTGGCGCGATCTGCAGAGATCGCCCGTGTCCCAGGCCCGCCGGGAAGGCTATGCTTCGGAGGGCAAATGTCAGCGTTGGGCACGGTTCCTCATTTTCCGGCCGCCGCGATCAGCTCAGCCACCTTGGTCGTCACCGGACCGGCTCCGCGACTGTAGTTCGACATTACTGCGATCGTCCAACCGGAGCCGAGGTACATTCGCAGGTCCGAATTGATCCCGGTGAAGCCGCCGCTGTGTCCGACTGCGGGCGAATCGGCAGAGGCGAAAAAGCCATAGCCATAATCGGGAGAATTAAGTTGGGGCTTGGGAGTCGTAAGTGTCTTCAACGACTCGGCGCTTACCAGCTTGCCCGACCTCAGTGCCTGATCGAACCTGAGCAGATCTTCGACCGTTGAATATCCTCCGCCCTGCGGCCCGCCGCGCATCACGTGAGCGAAGACATTGTTGCTCCAGATGATCCCGTTATCGGTAAACTGCTTGTCATAGCCGACTGCAAGGTTCGAGTTGACCTTGTCGAGCTCGTAACAATCGGTATTTATCATGCCGGCGGGTTTGTAGATATGTTCGCGGACGTAATCAAAGTAACTCTGCCCCGACGCGATCTCTATCACCTTGCCGAGCACCATCATTCCCGTGTTGCTATAGCGCCAGCGGCTGCCGGGTTCGAACGCGATGTCCTTCTCATCCTCGCGGGCGAGCTTCATCATATCGTCGACAGTGCGGATCTGATCGCGTGAGAGCTTGCTATAACGTTCGGAGAAATAACCTCCAAGTCCTGCGGTGTGCGAGAGAAGGTGCTTGATCTTTATCTTCTGAGCCACCTCGCCATTGGGGAAATCAGGGATGAATTTTGAGAGCGGATCGTCATATGAGATCTTGCCCTTCTCAACAAGCTGGGCGATCGCCACGCCGGTAAACATCTTGTTCATCGAGCCGAGATTAAACTTGGTGTCGATCTTGTTAGGTGCGTTGAAGTCTTTGTTAGCGACGCCAAACGCACCCTTATAGAGCACCTTGCCGTCTTTTGCCAGAAGTACCGACCCCGAGAAAACATCGGCATCGGTGAGCTTCTTGACGAATGCCTCGAGCTCTTTGGACGCCTGATCTGCGGTCAGTTTTTTGGTCGCAGCTGGGTCAGTCTTCGGCGGACGCAGGCCGATTCCGCTGATCTTGTATGGGGCCGCAGGCTCGACGCGAACGAGCAGAGCGTCCAGCGAGCCCGTAAGTTTGCTCTTGACCAAAACCACGACCTCATTCGGATTCCAATCCTGGACGTTTATGTATTCCCACCCGCGTGTCTGGTCGTGCATCGATGACATGAATCCGAGGTGCTGCTCCATCGGCCGCTCGAGCATACCTTTGCCGAAGTTGGCTTCGACAAACTTGCGATACGCGACACGATCACCTGAGTTCGAAAAGGAAACTATCTCCCGGGCGTAACGTTCAGCCGCAGCCTGGGCGACACTCGGCTGAGCGACGGCGATAAATGAAAGGACGAGTATGTACAGTGCGACAAAGAAAATTCTCATCTCGAAAAAGCGCTCCTGTCGGAATGACTCCTGACCGGAATACGGCTCTGGTCACCACATTGTTTCGACCGGATGTAAAGGATTTGTTAAAATCGCGCAGCTGAAGGTCAGAGGCAAGGCGTTCAGCCAAACAGTGGCCACGAATCTCGTGTCGAAAGCAGTTCGAGAAAGCGCGAGCGTTCGTGCCCAACTCCTTCGGTCAATGGATAACGGTGACCGGGACAGATCAGTGTCACGTCCCTGTCGAGACACCTGATCGCCGATTCGAGAGCTCTGCTTTTATCGGGCGTTACAAAACTAGACATCAATCTCAATTTTTTCCCCACGACGGCAAGAGCATCCCCGGTAAATAGAGCACCGGTGGGACGGTGAAAGTAGGAGGTGTGACCACCTGTGTGACCGGGAGTTTCGATTACTAGGAACTCACCGAGCACTTCTTCACCATCTCTGACAAACCCAGTCGGTTCCACCGGACGCGGCACCGAATTCCCTAGAAGGCCTTTTAGCAGGACGAAAGGACCGATCTCAGGAATCCGATCTGCAATTGCAGAACCCGCTCCCCCTCTTTTAGTCACCCCGGAAAAATATGGATACTCAATTTCGTTGAAGTAGACGGGAGCAGCAGTGCGAAAGGCGACATCGGCGGTTCCCGCAGAATGATCGTTGTGCCAGTGGGTTAACAAAATTGCAGTAATCCTCGCGTCCGGCCCGAATGACGTCTCACATATCGACAAGAGGTACTCGGCGTCTGTGCTCATTCCGGCGTCGATCAAGACAACACCGTTCTGTGTGCGGACGAGGTAACAACAGGCCATATAAGATGGCTCGCGAACGCACCAAATTTCAGAGTTTACTTTGAAAACCTGTCGCATTGGTCTAGCGAGCTACCCCCATTGGACGATTACAAAACTCCGCGAAATGTCATGCGGTGGAGCGGACAGGGACCGTGGACTTTGATGGCTTGTAGATGCACCGCTGCGCCGTAGCCTTTGTGGCCGGCGAATCCGTATTGCGGGTAGACGGCGTCGAATTCGACCATCAGATTGTCGCGGTATGTCTTCGCGATCACGGACGCGGCGGCGATCGAGTACGAGATCGAGTCGCCCTTAATGATCGCCTTTTGTGGTATGCCAAGATGCTTAAGCTGGAGTGCGTCGATGAGAATGTGGTCGGCGGCGGGCGAGAGAGCTTCGATCGCTTTGATCATCGCGACCTTAGTCGCCTCGAGAATATTTATCCGGTCGATCTCTTCGGCTTCAACGACGCCAACTGCAAAGGCGACCGCCGTTTCCCGAAGCTCTGCGGCAATCTCATTACGCTGTTTTAGAGTGAGCTTTTTCGAATCGTTGAGTCCCTTTGGAACTGGTTTCGTCGTATCGAGGATGCATGCGGCCGCAACTACGGGTCCCGCGAGGCAACCTCGCCCGACCTCATCGACACCGGCAATAAAAGCGAATCCGTCCGCTATCGCTTGATGCTCGAAATCGAAACCGATCTTGAATTCGAATGGTTCTGCCTGGAGTTGGAATGCGGTCACTGTGGGAGATTATAGAGAGTCCCGCGTCGAAACGCGACCGTCGGCCCTTTTGAGCGTTACGCCCTTACTAACGTGCGGGCTTCTGCAAGCCGTGGCCGCCGACAGGTTCGGTCTCATTGTAGGATCCGAACTTTGCGATCAGCGGTTTGCCTTTAGCAATGGCTGCTTGGACGGACGGGAGCTTGAGCGAGGCGGCGTGGCTCTCTTTGCTGTCCCAAACTTCGGTGATCCAGATGCCATGCGGGTCTTTCGGATCTTTGGCAACAACGTAGCTAAGGCATCCGGGCATACCCGAAACGCCTTCAAGCAGGATCTTAATAAGTTCGTCACGCTTTCCTTCCACCGCGATCATGCTGCCGACCAAACCGTACATCTTCGAACCTTCAATTACTGTTTCCGCAGACGCAAAAAGGGCGTACGCGCCCGCCCCAACCGTAGTTGCGACGAATTCGCGACGCCCAATTTTCATATCCTTACTGTAAAAGTGACGCCTTTTTGCGTTCTACTTAGCAGCCTTAACAGCCTTGTTGCGGGTATCCCTTTCTTTGATACGTGCAGCCTTGCCGCGAAGATCACGCAGATAGTAGAGCTTTGCACGACGGACCTTACCGCGGCGGACTACGTCGATGTGATCGACGATCGTGGCGTGCAGCGGGAAGATACGTTCGACGCCGACGCCGAAGCTGACCTTGCGGACCGTGATCGTTTCACGAACGCCGCCATGCTTGCGGGCGATGCACACGCCTTCAAAAACCTGCAGACGTTCCTTGTTGCCTTCCTTGATGCGGACGTGCACCTTGAGGGTGTCGCCTGGCTGGAACGCGGGAATGTTTTCTCTTAACTGTGTCTGGTCGACGCTGTCTAATCTGTTCATAACTTTTCCGGCCAGAGGTCAGCGGCTTACCGCTCACATATCACCGTATTCTCCTGTCAAAAGGTCTGGTCTATTCTTTCTCGTTTTTTCAAGCGCCATTTCGTAGCGCCATTTTTCAATTTCGGCATGGTTGCCGTTCAACAAAACTTCCGGGACAGTCATCCCTCGAAACTCAGCCGGCCGCGTGTAATGCGGGCAATCGAGCAAGCCGTTTGAAAACGAATCGTTCTCGGCTGATGTGTCACTGCCCAACGCTTCGGGCAAAAGCCGGACGATCGCGTCGGTCAAAACTATTGCCGCCGGTTCGCCCCCTGAAAGTACGTAATCGCCGATCGATATCTCATCCGTAACGAGCGTCTCGTTCACTCGTTCGTCGATTCCCTCATACCGTCCGCAGATCAGCACGATGTGACCTGCGTCGTCGGCAAACTCTTTCGCGATCGATTGCTTCAGCGGCTTACCCTGAGGCGAAAGCATCACTACTCTGCTTCCGGCCGGATACTCGTCGCGGTTCGACGTGCCCAAAAGCTGCTCAATAGCGAGGAAGATCGGTTCCGCCTTCATCACCATCCCGTCACCGCCGCCGAACGGACGGTCGTCGGTCATCTTGTGCTTGTCAGTCGTAAACTCGCGAATGTCGTGGACGTTGATCTCCACGATCCCGGCGAGTTTTGCCCGGCGAATTATTCCAAAATCAAAGACCTGTCCGAAAAACTCAGGGAAAATTGTCAGAACATCAATCTTCATGACTGGAATGACGAGCATCCTTGCTTGTCTGAGCGTCGCTTCGACGCGAACGTATCTTGAATGCTTCGCATTCTGGCAAACAGGATGTTTGCCGCCGCTCCAGTCGCAATCAAAACTCTAACAATCCTTCCGGCGGATCGATCACGATCCTCTTATTCTCAATATCGACCTCGGTACAGATCGATTCGGCAAACGGGATGAGGTATTCTCTCTCACCTTCGATCACCAAAACCTCGGTACCGCCGGTTCGCAACAATTCCTTGACCGTGCCGAGCGTAGCGCCATCGACCGTCACTGCGGTACAGCCCTCAAGCTGCCAGTCAAAGAACTCACCTTCTTCCAATTCGACCGCGTCCGATTCGGGAACACATATGTCCGCGTCCCTCAGTTCATCGCCCGCCTCGATCGAATCAACGCCAGCGAACTTCATCACGATCCGGTCGTTCTGAAACCAGGCATTCTCAATTTTCAATTCGCGTCGACCGCCGTCAGGAAGCACTGCGGTCGCATTCTTTAAGCCGTCAAATCGCTCCGGAAAATCGGTCAGAACCTCCGCTACGAGTTCACCACGAACACCGCGAGGCCTAGCGATCCGTGCGATTGCGACAAGCTCGTCCAAGACTAATCTTCGATCAGGTCTAGGTGATAGCGCTTTCCGTGCTTTTGGCCGGCGTAAAAGAGCAAGCTTCGGATCGCCTTGATCGTGCGGCCTTCACGGCCGATCAGACGGCCGTAATCGTCCGGAGCGACGCGCACCTCAAAACGCACGTTCTTTCCGTCGCCGATCTCGTAAACTTCCGCGAGATCTGGCGTACCTACGATACCCTTCACGATCCTTTCGATGGCTTCCTTCATTAGACAGTCTAGAAAGTCTGGTCAGTCTCGAAAGTCTTGGATGTCTGATCTTCCCAGACTTCCTAGACTTTCAGGACTTCCTAGACTACTTCCGCCGGATTGTTCTTGATCAGGCTCTTAACCGTTTCAGTCGGCTGAGCACCTACACCGACCCAATACTGGATGCGGTCGTGCTTTAGGTTGACCTCTGACGGATCTGTCATCGGGTTGTAAGTTCCGAGGTTCTCGAGGTACGCACCGTCGCGCTTCGATCGTTTTTCCTTAACAACGACGCGGTAATAAGGCTTGCCCTTCGCGCCCATTCTCATCAAGCTGATTGCTAACATAGTCTACTTTCTCTTCTTGTGTCGTTTCTTCTTCTTTCCGGATTTGGCTGGGCCTTCTTCGTCGGCACCGCCATTTCCTAACATTCCTGCCATGCCGCCCATTCCGGGTAACCCACCACCGCCGAGCATTCCGCCCAAGCCGCCTGCGAGGCCGCCCATCATCTTCTTGCCTAAACCAGCGAGCAGGCCGCCCTTGTTCATCTGCGCCATCATCTTCCGCATCTGTTCGTACTGACGCAGAAGCTGATTGACCTCGGCGATGGTCGTTCCCGAACCGCCGGCGACGCGCGTCTTGCGGCTCGCGTCGAGGATCTTGTGGTCATTCCGCTCGGCCTTCGTCATCGAATCGATGATCGCTTCGGTCCGCTTCATCTGAACGTCGACCTCCGCCGACTGCTCGTCCGATAGCTGCATGCCGCCGGTCATCTGCTCCGGCAGCATTTTCATCAGCTTCGACATTGAGCCGAGCTTTTTGAATTGCCCGAGCTGCGCCCGAAAATCTTCTAGCGTAAACTGATTCTTTGTAAACTTCTCAAGCTGGGCTTGAGCATCCTTCTCATCGATCTTGCCCTGAACTTCCTCGATCAGCGTGAGCACGTCACCCATGCCGAGGATTCGCTGAGAGATGCGGTCCGGATAGAAAGGCTCGATCGCGTCGTATTTTTCGCCGACGCCGACGAACTTCACTGGCTGGCCTATCACTTGCCGGATCGACAACGCCGCACCCCCGCGAGCATCGCCGTCCATCTTCGTCAGAACCACGCCGGTTACACCGACTCGCTTATGAAATATCTCTGCCGAGTTAACCGCGTCCTGCCCGGTCATCGCGTCCGCGACGAACAGAACTTCGATCGGCTTGGTCTCCGCCTTGATCTGCTCTAGCTCGACCATAAGGTCGTCATCGACGTGCAGGCGACCGGCAGTATCGACCATGAGCGTGTCAAAGCCCATGTCCTGTGCGTGCTTCATAGCACCACGCACGAGCGTTAGCGGATCGTTAGTTTCCTTGTCCTGATAAACCGGAACGCCGACGGCTCCACCGACGACACGAAGCTGTTCGCGGGCGGCGGGACGATAAACGTCAACCGAAACCAGCAGCGGCTTGCGTTCCTGATTGTCGCGTAGCCAGCGCGAGATCTTACCCGTCGAGGTCGTCTTACCCGAGCCCTGAAGGCCTACGATCATTACGACATTGGGGATCTGCTTGGTGAACACGAGCCGCGACGAAGTGCCGCCCATCAGCTCGACAAGTTCGTCATAGACGATCTTTACGACCTGCTCGTGCGGGTTCAGCCCCTGCCAAACCTCCTGTCCCTCGGCTTTTGCACGGATCGAATCGACAAAATCTTTAGCGACCTTGTAGTTAACGTCCGCTTCAAGCAACGCCATCCGGATCTCGCGAAGAGCCGCATCCACGTGCTCAGGGGTCAGCTTCCCCTGCCCGCGCAGATTTTTCAGCGATTTCTTCAGCTTATCGGAAAGAGATTCGAACATATAGGCACACTTCGGCTGCTAGAGTCGAAACTATAAATACTAGTGTTTTGCGCAAGCGGTGTCAAGAAATCGCCAGTGTTTGCGCGGTTTGGAACGAACATTGCGGTACAGATGTTGGATACGAAATTTATGTAGGTAAACCCTACACTGAACTTTTAGAAGACAGGAGACTTGAAATGACATTCAAAGGACTATTAGTTGGTGGAACAGCGGTATTTGCGTCCGCTTTTGTGCTTGGAGCATGTGGTACGACCACTACGGTCAATACGAACATGAACGCGCGAAATGCGAACAGTAATACCGCGATCGTGGTGAACGCTACCTCGACGCCGGCCGCGCGGAACTCGAATACTAACGTATCGCGAGAGGAATATGATAAAAATCGCGCGGATTATGAGAAGGATAAGGGTTCCAGCACGATCGGCCAGGGCGTAAATGATAGTTGGCTGTGGTTTAAGACCAAGACCGCGTTGGCGACGACCGATGATCTTCGCGATTCAACGATCAATGTTGACGTAGTGAACGACAAGATCACGCTTCGCGGTACGGTTGCGACGGCTGCTGAAAAGACGCAGGCTGAAACCGTTGCGAAGGGCATCGAGGGACAGAAGGGAGTCACCAATCAGCTCACCGTGAAGGCGAACGATTCGATGACGAATCAGATGGTGAACGGAAATACTTCGAACAAGAAGCCGTAGGTCTGCTGAAGCCTAGAATTAAGCCTCGATCGTTATCCGGTCGAGGCTTTTTTCAATACACGATCGATCGCAGCGATCACGCTTTCGGTGGAAACACTCTGAATACACCGCGGCTCGCCGTACATCTCACACCGATAACCCGGACACGGCTGGCAATCAAACTTCTCGAAAACTATCTCGTTTGAAGCATCGGTCCACGGACGCCAGTGATCCCGGTTGGATGAGCCGAAGATCACGACGGTTGGAGTTCCGACCGCGGCGGCGATATGAGCGATCCCTGAGTCGCTTCCGATAAACAGCACCGCCTTGTATGCGAGCGCCGTTATTTGCGGGAGCGTAAGATCGTCGAAAGCGATGATCGGAACGCGGGAAGCATTGACGACCTTGTTCAACGTCTGGATCTCAGCTTTGGTCGCGACGGCGACGCGTTTGATGCCGCACGCGGCCAGATACTCGGCGATACGAGCAAAATTCTCCGAAGCCCACTGCTTCGTAACGAACGCTGTCGACGGATGGATCAAGGCGAACTGCTCGTCGCCTATTCCCCTTTGGCTAAGTAGCTTGTCGATCTGGTCGGATGCTTCCCGGCTCACTCTCAACAAACTTCGCGGCCGATCGGACACCGGTACGCCGGCGAATCCGAGCAGAGCTAACTGCTGCTCCGCCGAATGAGTTTTCTCTACTTCCCAGAAATCCGAGGATGACGAGAGAAGGTCGGTATATAGGGACGAATATTGATAGTTCTTGTACCCGATTCGGTAGCGAGCGCTGGAGAAACGGGTTAGAAATGTAGACGTGGTTCCGCCGTGAAGGTTGAAGACGATGTCGTATTTATTTCGCCGCAACTCGAGAGCCGTGCTCACTCGCGACATAGAGCCTTTGCCGATCGAGAGTACGTTGTCAACTAACTCCGACCCTTCGAGCAACGGCTCGACCCAATCTTCGAGCAAGATGTCGATTTGCGCGTTGGGCAAGAACCGTCGAAGTGCCAATAGCGATGGCGTGGAAAGCACAGTGTCGCCGATAGAGCGAAGCCGTATGACGAGGACGCGTTGGACTAGTGTCCAATCGATCACGCTTTTTCAACCGTTGCTTCCTCGATAAGCATTACAGGAATGTCGTCCTTGATCGGATACACGAGCGAACAATCCGCGTTGGTGCACTTCAGGGCCGAGTTATCGTGCTTAAGCTCGACGGTCGATTTGCACTTCGGACATCGCAGAATATCAATTAGTTCGGGCGGTACGGGCATATGAATAAGGTAAAAAGTAAAAGGTAAAAAGGCAAAGGGAGTCCGAAAACTCCCTTTGCAAAAGCACACGATCAGTCGATCTAGCCTTCGGTCTTGGTTCCGCACTCGGCGCAGAACTTAGCTCCCGGTGCGAGATCGGCTCCGCACTCGGCGTTAGAACATTTCTGCTTTTCCTGAGTCGAACCGCACTCCGAACAGAACTTAGCACCTTCGCGGAGTTTCGCACCGCACTTCACACACGGGACCTGCGCGACTTCCATCTTGCCGCCGCAGTCCGCACAGAACCTCGCCGCGGGGTTGTTCTGTTTGCTGCAAGCCGGACACGCAACGGTCGCGGCTACTGCACCACCGCCGCCGCCCGTCTGTTGGCCGCCGGGCTGTCCCGTTCCGAATGCGTTCGCCATCTGCCCGCCCACAGCGAATCCCGCTCCGAGCCCGGCACCTAAGCCCGCACCGCCGCCTTCGTTCTGCGCCGCATCGCGAAGGGCGTCAGCAGCCTGAAACTGCATATACTTCTGAGCATCGCCGAGAGCTCCCATCGAGGCACGCTTGTCCATCGCTGCTTCGACTTCCGGCGGAAGGCTCACGTTCTCGACGTAGAATTTCGTCACCTCGAGGCCGTAACCCTTGAAGTCTTCGTTGATCTTGGCCCGGATCGCTTCCCCGATCTCCTTGTATTGGGCCGCAAGGTCGAGGGCCGGAACTTTAAGCTCGCCTAACGCGTCTGAGAACTCCGTCACGATCGCACGTTTCAACTGGCCGTCGATGTCTTCGGTCTGAAAGTGTGCATTCGTCCCCGCGACTTGCTTGATGAACTCGCTCGGGTCCGCAACGCGAAGGCTGTATGCGCCAAACGCACGCAATCGGACGATGCCGAAATCAGCGTCGCGAAGCATGACCGGGTTCGACGTTCCCCACTTCATATCCGTGAACTGCTTCGTGTTTACGAAATAGACCTCGGATTTGATCGGCGAATTAAAGCCGTACTTCCAGGCTCCGAGCTTGGACAAGATCGGCGTATTTCCGCCCTCGATCGTGTAGCGTCCCGGTGTGAAGACATCAGCGACCTGTCCTTCGAACACAAAAACTGCCGTTTGCGATTCACGAACGATCAACTGGGCACCGTTCTTGATCTCCTGCTGATAAACCGGAAATCGATAGAGCAGCGTATCTTTCGATTCATCGAGCCACTCGATGACCTCGATAAACTGGTTCGATGCGGCTTCCTTGACCTTGTCCATTAAGCTCATTTTTGTCGGATCTCCTTATGGAATAACTAACGAAAAATATGACACAAAGTTCTCATTATTGAAAGACTTTGAAGTGAACAACCGCGCACGACAGTCACCCATGTCACATAAATAAAACGTTGTGCTGACGTGAATTGTATGGTACGATGTTTCATACATGATAACTCTTTCACGCAAGCTTGAGATTTTGGCTGATGCGGCGAAATACGACGCTTCGTGCGCGTCGAGCGGATCCTATAGAAAGCGCGACATCAACGGCATCGGAAATACGGAAGGGATGGGAATCTGTCATAGCTATACGCCTGACGGACGCTGTATTTCGCTGCTCAAACTACTTCTGACCAATGTCTGCATCTTGGATTGCAGCTATTGTGTGAACCGACGTTCGTCGAACGTCCAGCGGGCAAGATTCAGACCTGAAGAAGTAGTTTCGCTGACGATGAATTTCTATAAACGTAACTACATCGAAGGGCTGTTTCTGAGCTCCGGGATCATTCAAAACGCCGACTATACGATGGAGCAGCTCATCCTAGTCGCAAAGACCCTCCGCGAGCGGGAACTATTCGGAGGTTATATCCATCTGAAGGCCGTTCCAGGAGCCTCAAGAGATTTGCTGCTTGAGGCTGGCAAATACGCAGATCGCCTGAGCGCAAACATCGAAATGCCTTCCCAAGACGATCTGGATGCCCTTGCACCTGAGAAAACCATCGGCGAAATCGAAATGACGATGGCCGATGTAAAGTTCGGGATCGATGATTCGAAAGATCGAGCCAAAAATAACGGAGCAAAGGCATCGTTCGCACGAGCCGGGCAGTCGACGCAACTCGTCGTCGGGGCTAGCGCAACTTCGGATTCCACAATACTGACCAAAGCTCAGGAATTGTATAACCAGTTCAAGCTACGCCGGGTCTATTATTCAGCGTTCTCGCCCGCGGCTGATACGAGCCCGCTCCTCCAAGCACGACCAAAAACGCCTGCGATGCGCGAGCACCGACTGTATGAGGCCGACTGGCTTATCCGCCATTACGGGTTTAGATCGCATGAGATAACGGCGGGAACCGACAATGGCAACCTCGATCTTGGGAAGGATCCGAAGCTCGCATGGGCACTCCGTCATCGGCATATGTTTCCGGTTGATGTCAATCGAGCTTCGAAAAGTTTACTTATGCGTGTACCGGGAATCGGTGTGCGAAGCGTTAACCGGATCATAAATTCACGTAGATTCACCCGCATTCGGTTGCAGGATCTTGTGCGGCTCAGGGTCGCGTTGAATCGCGCAAGATGGTTCGTAACAGCCGCGGACCATAATCCGGATGTTCTGCGGCTTGATCGGACAGACCTGCCTGATCTTCTCGCTCCAAAATTAGAGCAATTATCACTTTTCTCTGAACTAACTCCGGCAACCGTCATCCTTGGAGAGCTGTAGCCAGCAATGATCAACGTCTCGATACAAAATAATTTTCAGAGCTGGCGGGTCGCCGCTCGCCGGTTCTTATCAGGCGGCATTCCGCCAGATCAAATATGTTGGTCGAATGAAGAACAGGGCTCACTGTTTAGCCAAGCCGCGCCTTCACCCTCGGTCACGGCTTTGTCGGTCCCGGCCGAATTCATCAAGCTGGCCACAGCCGTGGCGTGCTTTGATAACGCCGATAAGTGGCCTCTTTTGTACCGCATTTTATATCGGCTTAAGTCGGAAACGAGGCATTTGCTTGAGATCGAGTCGGACGCTGATGTGCGTGCCGCGAGAACGATGGAAAAGAGCGTGAACCGCGATGTTCACAAGTTCCACGCCTTTGTCAGGTTTCGAAGGGTCGATCTGGCGGGAGAGGAATTGTTTGTTGCATGGCATGAGCCTCAGCACTTCACGGTGGAGCGATCGACCCCATTCTTCGCTCGTAGATTCGGTTCGATGAAGTTTTCGATCTTAACCCCAAAAGGAAGTGCTCACTGGGATCTTTCGAAACTGACCTTTAGCGCGGCGGCCACGCGGGAAATGGCTCCGGGAGCCGATGAGACTGAAGATTTCTGGAGACTCTACTACAGATCGATCTTCAACCCGTTTCGATTGAACGTAAAAGCGATGAAGAAAGAATTGCCTGTGCGGCACTGGCCTACACTCCCCGAAGCACCACTGATAGCTGAACTTATCCGGGAGGGGCAGGCGAAGTCAGAGCCGATCTCCGGAATATCCGAGCAAAGATCCACCATATCCCTAGCCCAATGAATCCACCGGCGAGATCGATGATTACGTCAACGGGGGTGCCGGTTCGGCGCGGATCGAAGCTTTGACGAAATTCATCGACCGTCGCAACGACTATTACAAGTCCGAGCGCCGCGATGATCGGTCGGCGGAAGTTGATAAACGCCCTTCCGGCTAGGATCGCCAGGACTGCATACTCAGTCAGATGGGCGAGTTTGCGAATGTATCCGTGGTAGAAGGTTAGGGTTTCCGGATCAGCGGACGGAAACAGAAACTCGAGCAACGGCCGGATGAAGCGGGAGGTCTCGTTCATCGCCCCTAAACCCGATCCGAGCCCGATGATCACGACTATCCAAATAACCAGCGGCGCAAATGCCGTCAGCCATCTGCGCCGTCCGTGAGTTTGTGCATCTAATCTCAAACTACTTAGGCAATTGGTTCATTACGTCTCCCATCGACGTGAACATTCCGTAGCCATAGAATACGACTCCGATTATTCCGATCAGCATCGGTATCAGCCCGGCTTTCTTTACAAAAAAGAAGATTATTCCTGCGAGCGGTTGGAACAGGAAGTTCACGATCGCCCAGACGACCTTCTCAGCGGTACTCCCCCCGGTCTGAAAACTTAGAACAACGAACCACACAACGCAGATGAGCATTAAAATTGCCCCGATACTGACAGCCATGATTTCCTCCAAGAGTTTGACTTGCAAAAACAGCCTCAGAATAGCTGATGTGAGCAAATTTCAAAAAAGGGCAATATAAAAATGAAACGCAGCCGGGTAGATCCGGGCTGCGTTTTCTAACCGATTCAGAAGAGTCTCATTGCGCGGCCGCGCCAGAGACCACTTCAATGATTTCCTTGGTGATCGCCGCTTGCCGGATCCGGTTCATATTTAAAGTCAGCGTGTCGATCAATTCGCCTGCGTTCTTTGAGGCGGAATCCATCGCCGTCATACGCGAACCTTGTTCCGATGCCACCGATTCGAGCAGAGCGCGGTACACCTGGGTTTCGACCTGCTTCGGAAGGAGTTTTCCGAAGATCTCGGCAGCGGGTTGTTCGTAGATATATTCGGCGGTCGAACCCAAGGCTTCCTCGCTGGCGTCGATCTTTGGGATCGGAAGGAGTTGTTCAATAACAGGTTTTTGAGAAAGTACCGTCTTGAATTCTGTGAAAACGAGAAAAACTTTATCTATAGATTCGTCTTGCGAGAAGCGCTTGATGATCTCAGCCGAGATATCGGCTGCATCGGAATAGTTTGCGGTGCCCCTGCCAGTGAGGCCGATGTACTCCTCCGAGATCGTTGTCTGCCGACGCTTGAAAAAATCGCGTCCCTTGCGGCCGACAGCGACCATATCGATCGTCTTGTCTGAATTTTGTTTGATGAAAGCCTGCGTCGCCTTGATCACATTGGCGTTGAAACCGCCCGCCAGGCCTTTGTCGGCGGTCACTAGAACAACCAGGTAATTCTCATCGCCTCGGGCATCAAGCAGTGGATGCGAGAAGTCATCAGTGACGTTCGAACTGAGAGCACGCAGAACGTCGGTCATCTTCTTCGCATACGGACGAGCCGCCGTGACGCGATCCTGCGCACGCTTGAGCTTCGCCGCGGCGACCATCTTCATCGCCTTGGTGATCTGCTGCGTATTCTTGACCGACTTAATTCGTCGGCGCATGTCCAAAAGACTAGCCATA
>JBDSLC010000093.1:0-48979 GCA_039916585.1 Pyrinomonadaceae bacterium
TGTAGCCGAGACTGCCCAAAAAGGGGCTGAGCGGATCAAAGTTGAAGCCGAGAAGTCTGAGGTTGGCAAGCAGGCGGTAAAAGCGGCCGAGCAGACCGTGAAGACGGCTAGCGAGACGGCGAAGAAGGCTTGGGATGCCAGCGAACCTGTTAGGGAAGCTGCCGAAGACGCCGCCGGGAAAACGACCGAGACTGCCAGCGACGTGCTCGGGGTCGCCGCGAAGAAAGCGGGAGAATTCTTTGACGGTGCGAAAGACACCGTAAGCGCGGGCGCTCGGACGTTCTCGGATGTATTCAATTTTGGTGCAAGCTGGTCGCGTACGTTCGATTCGACGGTTAAGTCAATTTCGAAGGCTTCGAGTTGGATACAAGAAAATCCACTCCAAGCGGCCGCGACCGGTGCATCGATGGCGGTGGGCGCAGGACTCGGCGTCGTGTTTACGGGGATCAGTTCGCACTGGCTGTTCAATTCGGCATTACCGGCGTGGTCGGTGAAGAAACTCGGCGAATCGTTTAACGATTATTTGCGGATCCAAGAAGCGAAGATCGCAGAAGGCAACATGGATGAGGCGAAGGCCGAACGCACCAGGTTCGAGGCAGACATCGCTCGGCGTATCGGAGCGCCGATGCTAGGTGCATTCTCGTTCGCGTCGGGCGCGGTGATGATGACGAACATCCTCAATCCGAAAGAGGTTACGGGCGCTCCGATCAGCTGGCTGCTCGGCGGCAATCCGATGCTTGAAGGCGTGTGGTTCTTTGGCAACGGGGTGGTTTGCTTCAAGACTAGTTACGACTTTTTCATGATCGCTCTCGACGGCGACAAGGACGTCGAGACGATCGTCCGAGAAGTGAAGGGTATGCTACCGGGAGCAACAGATCAGAATTAGATCTCTAACCCGATCGGAAATGGGACAAAGCATAGAATAAACATCAACAACACGAGCACCGCTACGAGACGCCGCTTGTTATCGAGCGGCGTTTCGTCGTATGGGCGGGGATGTTTGATCCGCATCATCACGCCGAGGAGGATCGCGATCAGGAATCCGCTTGGGCTGCCGAAGAAGTAGAAACCGGCGATCGACAGAGTCGCCATAACGACGAAGGCGATGCGGCCGGTCCATCGGTGGACTGTTTCGCCAAATACAGCATAGATAGCGTGGCCGCCGTCGAGTTGGCCCGACGGGATCAGATTCAACGCTGTGACCAGCAGTCCGACCCACGAGGCAAAGTAGAACGGATTTCCGATCCCGGGCTGCATATGAATACCCGTTACCGCCTCAAGCAGGCGAACCAGTAACGGCTTAGAAAATTCAATACCGAAGTAAATGTTTTGCAGGAGCTTGCTGGTGAAGAGGCCGACTATCAGCACCGGTATCAACGCGATGAAACCCGCTATTGGGCCAGCCACGCCGATGTCGAAAACCGCCTTTCGTGACGGCATCGGCGACAGTATTTTAATGAACGCACCGAACGTTCCCGCGGGCCCGACCATCGGCGGTGTTGGGATAAAATAGGGCAGCGTCGCATCAACCCGATAGATGCGGCAGGCGATGTAATGGCCAAGTTCGTGCGAGAGCAGAATGAAAAGTAGCGAGGTGGAAAAGCAAAGGCCGTAGAACAAAAGGCTTGGGTCGGCGCCTATCCTTTCGAAAACACTGCCGATCAGCATCACGTACTTCACGGGCAGTGAAAAGATGAACTCGGAAAGCTCAGCCCAGCTCTGCGGATCGGCGTCGGGCAGCGTGTTGACCCGGCCGAACGGAAAAAGCATTCCGGCGAACGTCGCGGTGCAGAGCGTTAGGAAAAGAAAAAGTCCGTGGCGAAGATAGGCGCGCCATGTCGGCACCATGGCCGGCTCTTCAATATCCCACTGCACGTCTTCCTGCATAAAAAATCGCGGACCTTTTGAAGGTCCACGATCTTGAGAATACTAATTTGTCAGCGAAACGTCCTAGTAGGACGGGCGCGGAGTCAGGTCACTTGACTCGTTGTCCGGTTCATCACCATCGACAGACTTGGCCGAGAGTTCTTTTCCGGGTTTGAACCGGATGGTCTTTCCGGCCGGGATCGGGACTTCTTCGCCCGTACGCGGATTTCGTCCGACTCCACGCTTCCTGGGTTTTACCACGAATACTCCAAACCCACGCAACTCGATACGTTTGCCTCGAGCAAGGGCCTCCTTCATCGCATTGAATAATGAATCGACAACCTGCTCGGCTTTCTGCTTTGGAACTCCGGTTTTATCTGCAACTTGGTTGACGATATCGAGCTTGATCATCACTTCCTCCTGCAAAAGGCTGTGAACCGTGGAAGGCAAAAGCGCCGTAAGAGTTCCTATCTTATGCCCGTAAGTTCACAAGTGTCAAGGTTTAGCAAAACTTATGATGCGCGGATCGCTTCGGCGGCGACGTTACTGCGAAACTCAATGTAGGCCGCTGAGACTGCCTCTGGACACTCCAAATGCGGAAAATGTCCGATTCCGCCTAGCTCGATAATGTCAGTCCGGGCCGGAGCTATTTCACGAAATCGCTCGACGAGATGCTTTCCTGAAACCGGATCTGCGAGGCCGTTGATGAATCGGAACGGCTGGGTCATTTGCTGCAGCGGCCGCACCCACCGTTCGCGATATTTTGCACGCTCGGTCATATAGCCGATCAGCCGATGCGCGATCAGTTTGCCGTGGTTATGTTTGAAGAGGGCAAGATAGTTGTCGAGTTCCGTATCGGTCGGCTTCGTGTCAGGGCCGAAGACCTTGGATAAGTTCTTTTTGAAAATGGCATCCGGAATTAGCCTTCCAAAGACGGCACCGAGCGGGGAGATCAGTAGCTTCTGGGCAAATATAGGCCGATGGGTTTCCGGAAATAGCGCTCCGTTCATGAAGCAGATCGAAGATATACCGAAGTTCAAACTGCCCTCGCTTTCGCGTGCGAGCAACTCCTGCGTGATCGTATTTCCATAGTCATGGGCAAGAATGTGAACACGTGAGATGTTGAGATTCGCGATCAATTCTTGCAGCACGTCGACCTGATCGAAGGTCGTGTATCCCCATCTTTTGGGCTTTGACGAAAAGCCATAGCCGATCATGTCGAACGAGAGCAGATCGAAATGTTGGGACAGTTTCTGCCAGATTCTGTGATAGTCGAACGAAGCGGCGGGAAAGCCGTGAAGACACAGAACGGGCTCGGGTCCAGCCCCGGAACGCCGAAGGAAGACCTCCAATTCGCCGTGCTCAAAGTACTCGCCGGCCGCTCGCCATTCGTCCAAAGTCATTTCTTTATCCACTGAAAGTAAAAGTGTTAGGATACTATCACGCGTTAAGAAGAACGATAATTCGGGGGAAAATAGATGCGTTGGAGAGACCAAAGGCAGAGCGGAAACGTTGAGGATCGTCGTGGAATGGGGCGCGGAGTCGCACTCGGCGGCGGCGGTATTGGGGTTCTGATCCTTGCCGCGATCGTCTGCCTGCTCGGCGGCGATCCGCGTCAGTTGCTCGAAGGCGGACTTCCGCAAGATGTTCAGCCTCCGACAGCAAGCAACTCGACGAAAAAGCCGCCGGATGAAAACCGTCAATTCGCTAGCGCGATCCTTGCCAGCACGGAAGATGCCTGGAAAGAGATTCTTCCGGCCCAGGCCCGGCGAAACTATCGCGAGCCGGTCCTTGTCCTTTTTGATGGGCAAGTCTCCTCGGCATGCGGGCGTGCCGATGCATCGATGGGCCCATTCTATTGCCCCGGCGACCAGAAACTGTATCTCGATTTCGCATTTTTCCGCGAGCTTGCGACCGAGTTCAAGGCACAGGGAGATTTCGCACAGGCATACGTTATCGCGCACGAGGTCGGACATCATGTGCAGAATCTGCTCGGTACGATGGCGAAGGTCCAGGCTCAAGGGCAGGACAATCAACTCTCTGTCGCGCTCGAGTTGCAGGCGGATTGCTACGCGGGGATCTGGGCGAACCACGCACAGAAGCGAGGGCAGGTGGAGGTAGGTGACATCGAGGAAGCTTTAAAGGCGGCCGCGGCAGTCGGCGACGATATGATCCAACGCCGAACGCAGGGTTACATAGTTCCCGAATCATTCACCCACGGTTCCGCCGATCAGCGTCAGCGGGCATTCGCCGTCGGAATGAAGGCCGGCAACATGCAGCAATGCGAAGTGTTTAAGTAGTCGGCGTGAAAGGTTTGCCGTAAATCTCCTGGTAGATCCAGCCGAGGACGCGGGCTTCGGCGGTGCAGAGGGCCTCGAGCCAGGAACTGGTTAAATATAGACGGCGTTCGCTGTTCGTTGTGAGCAGCGACGCCTTTTCTATTGAAGACTTTTCGATGTCTTTGTCGAGGTCGTTGGCTTCGGTGATCTCGCGTTTGGTTTCGCGGGATTCATGAAGGGCAGCGAGGACGTCGTTCATCCAGAGCCCGAGCAACGGCTCGGAATTATTTTCCTGCAACGCCTGAAAAACGCCGATCGCAAATCGGGCCTCGGCGTTCTCAAAAGGATAAGTGCCTATGCCGTTTGCCTCGTCGTCCTTCTGCTTCCATTGAAACAATTCTTCACTGTTCGCATGACGCATCCGAGCCGTTCGCTCATCGAAGGCGAGAAACCATTCGAGAAGGTCGGCGATGGATGACGGGTCGATGCCGCCCGTGGTTCCGGGCCGCAATTTCGGCGGTAAGTTTTCGGCAGGTGCGTTTTGCGACATCGTGAAAGCTTGATGTTACAACAGCGATCGATTTTTTGACATATCGCTGGAATTGGCCGATACTTAGGGCACTTTCACGAGGAAACCATGGCCACACAATACGTAACCTGTCCGCGATGTTCGGCTCAAAACTCAAGCCTCAACACCACCTGCATGACGTGTGGCTCGGCCCTGCCGATCGCACCGATGCCCATGCAGCCGATGCCGAATTACTCGGTCAAACCCGCGGGAGCGGACAAAAAGATCCTCGCCGGCATTCTCGGCATCGTGCTCGGCGGACTCGGGATACACAAGTTCGTGCTTGGATATAACCAAGAAGGCATCATCCTGATCGGCGTATATCTGGTCTCGATCGTGATCGCGATGATCACGTGCGGAATCGGAGCTCCGCTGATATTTATTCCCACGATCATCGGCATCATCGAAGGCGTCATCTACCTGACGAAGTCGGATGAGGAGTTTGTTCAGACATATATCGTGAACAAGAAGCCCTGGTTTTAGAGCGGCCTGAATTTGAGTTCGGCAAACGCGGCAGGCTAAACCAGTCTGTCGCACTTTTTATGTTCACGGGAATTATTGAAGAAAAGGGCAGCGTACGATCGATCGAATTCGACGGGGAGAACGCTCGGATCGTGATCTCGGCGACGCTGGTGACGGATGGAACGACGTCCGGCGATTCGATATCGGTCAACGGCGTTTGTCTTACCGCGTTAGACATCAATAGCGACTCCTTTGCGGCGGACGTGTCGCGTGAGACATTGGACCGATCAACGCTTGGGTCGCTTGCGGCGGGTTCACCTGTGAATCTGGAGCGGGCGGTTACGCCGATGACGCGGCTCGGCGGCCACATTGTGCAGGGCCACGTCGACGGTCGCGGGACGTTTATCTGGGCGACGCAGGACGGTGGATTCTGGACGGTCCGGATCAGCTTTCCGCCGGAGTTTGCAAAGTATCTGGTTTACAAAGGCTCGGTCGCCGTTGAAGGGATCTCGCTTACGGTCGCAGCTCTCGGCGACGATCATTTCGATATAGCTGTCATTCCAAAAACCTGGGAACTCACCAATCTTTCCTCGCTATCACCGGGCGACGCGGTGAACCTGGAAGCAGACGTGATCGCTAAGTACGTCGAACGAATGCTTGCCTATCAAGTCCAGAAGCCCGAGTGTTAGCGAGGGCGTAACATACAACTTTATAGTTACGCCCTTGCTTACTTGCGGGCCTCCGCATTTTAAAAGCGGCCTCCAAAGAGGCCGCTTTGCTTGGGAAGTGGGAGCCAGAATGGCTTTTATTTTGCTCCCCCTGCCAGTTTGCCGATGAGGGTGAAGAGCGGAAGGTACATCGAGATGACGATACTTCCGATCGTGACACCGAGGAAGAGGATCAGTATCGGCTCGATCATCGACAGTAGATCGGCGATCGCCGTATCAACTTCTTCTTCATAGAAGTCCGCAATTTTGCCAAGCATCGCGTCGAGAGCACCGGTCTGTTCACCAACGCCGATCATCTGTCCAACCATATGCGGAAATACTTTGGTCGCCTTTAACGGATCGACAAAGTTTTCACCGCGTTCGACGCCGGCGCGAACCTTGAGGATCGCGTCTTCGATGATGACGTTGCCCGCCGTTTTCGCTGTGATATCGAGCGATTGAAGGATCGGCACACCGGACGAAAGCAGAGTCGAGAGGATGCGTGAAAAACGTGCGACTGCGACCTTGCGGAGAATTGAACCGAAGACGGGCAACTTTAGCAATAAGCTGTCGATCTGCCAGCGGCCCTTTTCGGTCTTGTAGTAGTAGCTCGTTCCGACCGAGAGGCCGATGATCGATACAAGCGTAGTAAGACCACCCCAACCAGCGAGAAAGTTACTGATACCCATCACGATACGTGTGGGCAGCGGAAGCAGTTCGCCCGCGCCGAGCAAGCCAATAAAGATCTGCTCGAACTGTGGAATAACTACGACCATGATCACGGCGATCGCACCGATGGCGACGAGGATGACCGCCGCCGGATAGATCGAGGCCGAAATAATGCTTCGCTTCAACTTTACGATCTTTTCGATCAATGTCGCGAGACGCTGAAGGATAAGGTCAAGCACACCGCCCGTTTCTCCGGCCTCGACCATGTGCGTGTACAACGGGTCGAAAACCTTCGGATGTTTTTCAAGGGCTGCGAACAAGGTCGCGCCTTCTTCGACATTCTGACGAACCTGACGAAGCACGTCCTTGAAGAACGTGTTCAACTGCTGTTCGGCAAGAATATCGAGGCACTGAACGAGAGGCAGACCGGCATCGATCATTACCGAAAACTGACGCGTAAAGACGGCAAGTTCCTTTGCTTTTACCTTCTTTCGGCGCCCAAGCTTCGGTATCGAAACGACGTTCTTTTCAGACGCCGTCGTCATCGTGATCTGTTCACGGCGCAGCAGCGTTCGAAGCTCGTCCTGGCTGGTTGCTTCGCGCTCACCGGAAACGAGTTCGTTCAGGCGATTTCTACCTTTGAAAGCGTATGTTGGCATTAGTGTTCTCTAGCTCCTCTGTTCAATGGGCGGGACTGACTGAAGTGGCCAGCGTCCCGCCGGCGATTCTTGTTTGGTGGGCAGGACGCCCACCGCTCCGGTCATCGGGCTGGCGGACGCGTTCCTACTGGACGTCCTTGAGCGTAAGGACTTCCGGCGGGTGCGCCCGGCTTCGGTGTTCCGCCCCCGAATCCTAAGTTCAGTCCCGATCCGCGTTCGATAAGTTCTTTCAGTTCATCTGCATTCGAGGTGCGGTTCATTGCCGCCTCGAGCGTTATGGTCTTTTTGTGATACAGCGACGCGAGGGCCTGATTGAATGTCTGCATTCCGAACTTGTCCTGGCCGGTCTGCATCATCGAGTAGATCTGATGGATCTTGTCCTCGCGGATCAGGTTGCGGATAGCGGGATTCGGCACGAGGATCTCGAGAGCCATCGCACGGCCATCGCCCTTCGCATTCGGCAGCAAAGCCTGGCACATGATCCCTTCAAGCACGAGCGAAAGCTGCGTGCGGACCTGAGCCTGCTGGGCCGACGGGAAAACGTCGATGATACGGTTAATGGTCGAATACGCCGAGTTCGTGTGAAGCGTGGCGAAGGTGAGGTGACCCGTCTCTGCAATACGCAGAGCCATTTCGATCGTTTCGAGGTCACGCATTTCGCCGACTAGCACGACGTCAGGATCCTGACGAAGGGCCGTACGAAGCGCCGCACCAAACGAATGTGTATCAGCAGCTACCTCACGTTGGTTAACTACGCAATTTTTGTGGTTGTGAAGAAACTCGATCGGGTCTTCGATCGAAAGGATATGATCGTGCCGCTCGATATTGATCTTGTCGATCATCGCGGCAAGCGTCGTCGATTTACCCGAACCGGTCGGGCCGGTCACGAGCACGAGGCCGCGGGGCTTCTTACACATATCCTGGACCACCGGCGGCAAGCCGAGAGCTTCAAAGGACTTGATCTCGTACGGGATTGCACGGAACACCGCACCGACCGCACCCTTCTGATTGAAAAGATTGGCACGGAAGCGAGACATTCCTTTCAAACCGAACGAGAAGTCGAGCTCAAGGTTTTCCTCGAACCGGTGCTTCTGCGCGTCCGTCAGAACCGAGTATGCGAGCCTTTTCGTATCGGCGGGCGTAAATGGAGGAAACTCGGACAGCGGGCTGAGGTGGCCGTGTACTCGGATCTGCGGCGACGAGTTAGTCGTAAGGTGGAGGTCTGAACCGCCGGCGTCTGTCATCCGCTTGAGAAGCTCGGGCAGGGTTATTTGCGATTCAACTGAGGTTTGGTTATCGAAGCTCATTTTGTTTGGTAGGTACATTCACGCGGCCAGGGCTGGTGACCGCGTGATGTTCGAGTTGAAAAGCGAGAGTTAGTCCTCGCGGGTAGCTGCTCGCTGAACTCCACCTCTCGGCTGAAGCGAATTGAGCACTTTTTCTGATTCCTCTGCGATCCGGTCTGCCGAATCAACGTTGGTATTAGTTGCTAGGCTGTAGATGCGTCCGTCCACTTCGGTGAAGTAGAACATACGCGAGTTAAGGCGTCCGCCGGCACCCTGCGATTGCGCTACGACAACGTAAACCTTCTTGTTGCCGACATCTTTCTGGAAATCGTTGACGACCCAGCCGTTCTCGCGGATCATGCGATTGATGACCTCACGCCTGAGAGCACTCGTCGGAACTCCGCCGACCGCACGGTTGCGTCCGGTATCGACCGTCTCACCGTTTGCCGGTCCTACGACCGAGATCGCCGCCGTTCCGCGGCCGCCATCGACCGAGAACTGAACTTCGCTGCCGCTCTGCGAACCGGGCTGCCAACCCGCAGGTGCAGTCTGGCCAGACGGAAGCATTGCTGTCGTAGCCTGCTTATCAACAGTCACCGGTTTGGTCGCGGTTGCGACTTTCGGCTGCGAAACTCGGCGAACCTTGGCTAGCCGGAGCTGGCGGAGGCGAAGTGATCGGCGGCGAGCCTGCATCGCTTTCTTACGACGCTGCTGCGCCCTATATTGGCGCCACCATTGCTTGGAGTATTTCTTGTACTTCTTGCTGGAGTATTTTTTCTTTTTCGTCTTGCCCGCTTCGACCGATTCCGTAGCCACCGGAACGATCACTGCGGCTCCAAAGACCAGCGCCAGTGTCAGTGCGATTGCCCTAATTAACATATTTCCTCCAAAATTCCTTAACGAACCGTTTCCTTCACGACCTCTTCCACAGTCGTAATCCCTTCCCTCAATTTGTACAAACCTGATTCGCGGAGTGTGATCATTCCGCCTTCGATCGCCTTTCGGCGAAGCTCGATCGCGCTGGCCCCGATAATGATTAGCTCGCGTAGATCGTCAGTGATTTCCATCACCTCGTAAAGGCCGACACGGCCCTTAAATCCCGTACCGAGACACGTCTCACATCCGCGGCCCTTGTAGAGCTTGAGGGAAGCTGCCTCTTCCGGCGAGAAGCCGATGTCGACGAGCCCTTCTGGCGGCATATGTGTCTCTTCTTTACAGTCCTTGCAGATGCGTCGGATGAGTCGCTGTGCCTGGATGATGTTCACCGAGGTCGCCACGAGGAACGGCTCGATGCCCATATTCACGAGTCGGGAGATTGTCGAAGGAGCGTCGTTCGTGTGAAGCGTCGAGAGCACAAGGTGGCCCGTGAGAGCAGCCTTGATCGCGATCTCAGCCGTTTCAAAATCTCGGATCTCACCGACCAGGACGATGTTCGGATCCTGACGCAGGAATGAGCGAAGTGCGGCGGCGAAATTTAGTCCGATCTGCTCCTTCATCTGGACCTGGTTGATGCCCTGAAGGTTGAACTCGACCGGATCCTCGGCCGTCATGATGTTCGTTTCCGTCGTGTTCAGCGACTGAAGTGCCGAATAGAGAGTGTTAGTTTTTCCCGAACCCGTAGGCCCGGTTACAAGCACCATTCCATATGGATTAGCGATCGCACGCTGGAACTTTACAAGGCTTTCCGCCTCGAAGCCCAACTTCGACATATCGAGCATCAGCTTGTCTTTATCCAGCAAACGAAGTACGACCTTTTCACCGAAAAGCGTAGGCAGGGTTGAAACGCGGAAGTCCAGCTCGCGTGAACGTTCGTCGACCTTTACCTTGATTTTGATGCGACCGTCCTGCGGCAAGCGTTTTTCTGAGATGTCTAGCTTCGACATGATCTTCAAACGCGAGATGAGCGGATCGCGAAGCTTCATCGGCGGATGCATTACGTCGTAGAGCACACCGTCGATACGGAAGCGGATGCGGAAGTCTTTTTCGTATGGCTCAACGTGGATGTCCGATGCTCCGCGGCGGAGCGAGTCGACCATCAGAACGTTTACAAGGCGAACGACCGGAGCGTCTTCGCTGGCACGCGCGAGCGTCGCCAGATCGATCTCTTCGTTGTCGTCAACGACCTCGAACTCCTCTGCACCGTTTGTCTGGAAGTCGAACTCATCGAGTTTGACGTCGAGATCCCCCTCCGCAAGGCCGGTACCACCGCCGTTTCCGTTCTTAGTCCCGTTTTTGCCGTTCTTCCCGTTCTTTAGTTTCTCAACGTCAAACGCGATCGCCTGGTCAAAAATATCGATCTGCGTCGAACCGCTGTAGTACTTTCCGATCGCCATCTGGATCGATGCTTCAGACGCGATCACCGGTTCGACGTTCAACCCCGTCATGAACTTGATGTCGTCCATGGCGAAGACATTTGTCGGGTCGGCCATTGCGAGGGTAAGCGTCGCTCCGACTTTCGATATCGGCAGGATGGTGTACTTTAGGGCGACTTCCTGAGAAATGAGGCGGATAACGTCGTCGTCGATCTGGAAGAGATCCAGGTTGATCGACGGCACTCCGTACTGGCGGGACAAAACAGCGGTAATAACGTCGTCCGAGATCATCCCTAGCTTGACGAGATTAGAGCCAAGCCGGCCTCCGCTAGCACGTTGGTAGTCGAGGGCCTCCCGAAGTTGCTGCGGAGTTACGAGATTTTCGCGGACAAGAATTTCCCCAAGTTTTGCTGACATTTGATCGGTTGCGAGGTTCCTTTAGCGGCCGTAAGTGTTGGAAACAAAAGGAAGGTGAGTGTAGATTTTCGAACTTGATCGGGTGTAGAGAACTGCAATACAACAATGGTAAACACTGTTGCACATCAGATAATAGATGTTCGGCACGTGCGCTGTCAAGACTTCTTTTGCGCAGAATGAACGTTAATCGGTCACTCTGACCTGCCGGCTAGGCAAACGGCACGATCGCTCACGCATCTTGAAGGAAATGAAAAGCCTGATCAAGACGATCGTGACAGCCGGGGCAGCTGCCGGTATTTGACGGAATCGCCGCCATAGTCACTGCGGGTATACGAGGTGTGCCGACGGACCGCGTATTCCAATATATTGCAAGCGGCATACTCGGGCGCGGTTCGTACGAAGGCGGAGCGGCCACCGTCGTTCGCGGCGTAGGGCTCCATTTCGTCGTTGCGGCAGAAGCAGCCAGTGTTTGTTCTTGCTGCCCGATCGATCAGTTACCTACGCATCAATCCGCTGACCATCGGTCCGCTTTATGCAGTCGCTGTCTATTTCCTTATGAGTGAGATCGTTTCCGCTCTTTCCAGTGTAGATCGCCAGCCTCGAACCCTTTTGGGGAACTGTTACCGGCATTCTGAGCCACATACTTTTCGTCGGACTTCCGATCGTACTGATCGCCTCGCGGTATGAACAACCTGCGGGCGCTTGATAAAAATTACACCTGCGGTAAGATACGTTGTAAACACGTAAACGACCGTTTTATGGCTAACGATAAAGCATTTCAAGAACGACTCGGTAGGATCTTCGATAATCGCACGATGGCTGATATCGCGCGACGCATCGGTCTTCCGCACGCCACCGTACGCAACTATTTCGGCGGAAGACTTCCGGCTCCCGAGGTCCTTATAAAGATCGCAGAGGTTACCAACGTATCGCTCAACTGGCTCTTGACCGGAAAGGGTGAAATGTATGCGGGCGACCCTAAGGGACTCGATATCGGAATGGTGATCGACGCACGCATCGCTGAGATCGTCGAGCGAAAGCTTGCCGCACGGTTCGAGCCGGACGTTCAACAGCTTGGCACGATCGACGAACCGCAGCCTTTTGGCGTTGCCGCCGCGATCGACAAGTTCGGCGATCCGCAGCGCGTAATGGCGGAGTGGTTCAAGTTTGAAGGGCGAAAGTCTCCGAAGGATTTCGGCGTGGTCTTCTTTCAGGGTTGGGAATCGTTTTCTGAAGACGAACGCGTCGACGCGATCAACGACGCCAAGAAAGTCCTCGACAGAACACTTCGAAATAAACGCTGACCTATTTCACGTGTGACTAAATCCGAGCTTCGAAAGATCTACCTCGAACGGCGAAGGTCGATACCGGCAGACGCTCACTCTGCTTTCAGTCGCGAGATCGTTGATCGGCTTTTCAACGAGATCGATATTAATTCGATCAGCTCTATTCACTGCTACCTATCGCTGGAACACGTTGGCGAGGTCGAGACCGGCATCCTTTTCGACCGCGTTTGGAATGACTTCCCGCACATCATTACAACCGCCCCGAAGATCGACGCATTAAACCTTGGAATGGATTCCGTAATCTATCAACGCGATACTCCAACCAACGAAGATAGATGGAAGATACCGGAGCCGTCCGGGTCTGAGATCATCGCACCTGAAGCATTAGATCTCGTAGTCGTGCCGCTGCTTTGCTTCGACCTACGCGGACATCGCGCTGGCTATGGAAAGGGGTTTTACGATCGCTTCTTAGCAAAATGCCGGCCCGAATGCGTCAAGGCCGGCTTGAGTTTTTTCCCACCCATAGACTTTATCGATGACGTCCACGAGGCAGATGTCCCGCTCGACCTATGCCTTACACCGAGCGGAGCCTTTCGATTCCATTAGGCCTTAGACCTCAATAGATCTCTGATCTCCGTCAGCAACTGCTCCTGCGGAGGAGGCGGTGTTGCGGCTGCCAATTTCGCAAAATACTGCATGGCCATCTTCGCTATAATGAACATCACAAATCCAACAATAACGAAGGTGATGATATCGCTGATCAACTGCCCGTAGCGAAGCACAGGAAGACCGGCTTTCGTCACAGCGTCGAAGTCGACAAGCCCGTCCTTTATCGGCAACGGTCCACTGCTCAGATTAATAAACTTGCTCTTAAAATCGATGCCGCCGGTGAGCATGCCAACGATCGGCATGATGATTCCTTCGGTAAATGTTGTGACGATCTTTCCGAACGCGGCGCCGATAATCACTCCGATCGCTAGATCGAGCACATTTCCCCGCGCCAGAAACGCTCTGAATTCTTTCAACATATTAATCCTCTGTTTACCGTGAGATAGAAATAACGCTTGCGTGAGGATGAGTATACGGCGATTTCGGGGAAGAAAAAAGGCGGGAACAATGTCCCGCCCTTAAGATCGCTTTGATGTTTTGCGGCTAAACCTTAGCGGTTTCTGTCTTGCTGTCCTTCGAGGACAACAGGGCGTCATCGTCGTCATCATCGTCAGTTGCGTTAGCCGCTGATGACGCTGACGAATAGCTGCTTGTCGAACTGCTGCTGCCGTAGCTCGGAGTCGAACTCGAAGACGAACCGTAAGCCGGGGTTGTAGCCGCAGTTGACGTCTGCTTCTCCGAAGTTTCTCTAGCCTTGAGCATCGTACAACCGCCCTCAAATAAGGCTCCATCCTCGATGATCAGTTTAGGCGTAGCGATATTGCCGACGACACGTGCCGTACGTCCAAGCTGAATGCGTTCGGTCGCCGATATATCGCCGTTGACCGTCCCATTTACCTGTGCGATACCAACAGAGACATTTGCATCAAGTTTGCCGTTGTTGCCGACGATGAGCGTACCGCCATCCGAGCTAACGGTTCCGGTAAGTTGTCCGTCGACGCGGAGCATCATCTGGAACGAAGTATCACCGGTAAGCGAAGTGCCGTGGCCGACGAAGCCGCTAAGCTTGCCGTCCTTGATATCGCGGGCAATATTTTCGCTGTCAGTTGCCGGCCTCGAGGCGGTATTCATCGGCTCATTACTGTAAAGAGGAACCGGCGCGGATTGGGTGGATTGGGGGTAGCTCGACTGGATATCAGGGGCATCAGACGTTTCGGACTTCTTATTTCCCATTCTGATCATAGAACTAGTCTCCTTAATGCGGTTTCAGTTTGATGTCGTGTGCGGCAGTGCAATGCCAGGAAATGTCGCTAAAAATACCTTTCAGGCGGGATCCTGAGAACTCTAGGCTGTATCACTCTTTGTGCGAAGTGGTAAAACTGTCGAATAGTGCCTGCACCCGAATGATAAACGAGCGCCGCTTGCGCTGTAAAGCGAAATGTCGAAAGCTTGTAAAATTTGGCCTTTGATGTGACAATCAGAGGTTTCGCAACTACGCGAGGGTGATGTCTGTGGAATCAAAGACGAAGACAAAATTGTTGAAAAAGGTCGGGCGGGCGATCCACGACTTCTCGATGATCGAAGCCGGCGACAAGGTGATGGTGTGTCTTTCCGGCGGGAAGGACAGCTACACCATGCTCGATTTGCTGCTCGACGTCCAGAAACGGGCGCCGATCGATTTTGAGATCTTCGCTGTCAATCTGGATCAGAAGCAGCCTGATTTCCCCGAGCACATTTTGCCAGAGTATCTCGAAAGCGTCGGCGTAAAATATCGCGTCGTAGAGGAAGATACGTACTCGATCGTCACGAAGCACATTCCCGAAGGCCAGACCTACTGTTCGCTCTGCTCACGCCTTCGCCGCGGCATTCTGTATAACGTCGCCGTTGAAGAGGGTTGTACGAAGATCGCCCTCGGCCATCACGCGGACGACATCGTTCACACATTTCTTCTGAACCTTTTCTATGTCGGTCAGCTAAAGGCAATGCCGCCGATTCTCCGCAGCGACGATAAACGAAATACCGTGATTCGTCCGCTTGCATACTGTCAAGAAGCAGAGATCGCGAAATATGCCGCCGAACAGCAATTTCCGATCATTCCCTGCAACCTCTGCGGTTCGCAGCCGAACCTGAAGCGAGCCCGCATAAAACGCCTCATCAACGAACTCGAGAAGGAAACGCCGTTCGTCCGCAGCTCAATAATGACGGCGTTGACGAATGTGACCGGATCGCACCTGCTGGATAACGAGCTTTACGACTTCCGCAATTTCGAGCCGATGATCAAAGCGATCCCGACCGGACACGGCAGCGTCGAAAAAGAACTCGACGCCGTCTTCGACCACAGCGAACCTGCATTTATGCCAAACCTAATGGCCGCAGCCGGCCTCGAACGTCCCTCTTAGCATTCCCACAAGCGCTAATCATCCCGTTTATCGCTTCCAAGATCTACTCGCTGTCACCGAAACCAGGCCGATTAGCCCCAATTTGCTTGACATCAGCCAAACCGCAACCTATATTCGGAAGTTCGGCTAACCACGTTAAGACAAGCCGCCCTAGCTCAGTTGGTAGAGCATTCGATTCGTAATCGAAAGGTCGTCGGTTCGACTCCGATGGGCGGCTCCATTAAATTCAATAACTTACAAGAAATAAACGGCTGATTCAAAAAGGCAAGGTACTCTCAAAAGTACTCTTGCCCTTTTATATTCGGTCGGGAGTCGTAGCGATATCGGATCTCGTTCCGGAACATCTACGAATGATCCAACGAGCGACAACCTTTGTGTACCGGTCCAATCTTGCACGCGAAGCTACCGGACGGAGTATTAGCTAGACTTATTATAATGGCGAACATCGGATGGGCGTTCTTGCTGGCTGATCCTACAAGATCAGTTTCTACAACTGCAGTAGTAGACCGAAAGTAGATACTTTGCTCTGTGTTCGTCGAATCTGTTGACAACGGCCGAGGAGGGATTTATAGTGCAGTAAATAAGTGATTCTTATTTAGTTCGCACTATTTTTTTTGCTTAGGAGTTTGCATCTATGCCACATACTACCGATAACGAAACGTTGATGAGCGTGCCGGAGGCCGCTAAATTTCTTGGAGTGTCTGCGATATCCGTATGGCGCAAGCTAGGCCTCCAAGGCACGCAACGGGAGCTCAGTTGCTACCGATTTGGACACCGAGTGCTTCTTTCCAAGGAGCGACACCTTATCCCGTATCTCCGGGAGAACGAACAGTGCGCGGTGGAAGCGAAGGACGAGTAAGAAGGTAACGAAACAGGCTTGCATACGGGAATGTGCGGGCGTGAGGGATCCCGCAACTGCTTATTCCGACTGATTTGCAGGGCAGAACGCTGTCACTTGTTCTGTCTGGATTCCGTCAAAAACCTGTCAAAAACGCTGTCAAAACTTGTGACCTTTTCAGTGTGAAAGATCATGGGACCCGATACCGAGGCCCTGTGCATGTGAGTGGTGCCCGGCTGGCCACACGAAGGACAAACGATGATCGATACGATCTTGAGACGATTCCCCATCGCAAAGAAAAGTGGGGCAGGCTATTTAGCAATCTGTCCCGCTCACAACGACCGCAATCCTAGCCTTTCAATAACGACGAAAGATAATAAGGTGCTGTTGCGCTGTCACGCCGGTTGTACGGTAGAAGCTGTGTGTGCCGCGGCAGGCATCGCGCCCAAGAATCTATTCCTTTCGGAGTTACTCAAGACAACACAACGTAAAAGGCTCGCGGCCACATACGATTACCGCGACGAGTCCGGCCAACTACTATTTCAGTCGGTCCGGTACGAACCGAAGTCTTTCCGTTATCGGCGTCCTAACGGGTCCGGCGGCCACGAGTGGAATCTCGCGAACACAAGGCTCGTCCTTTACCGGCTGCCGGAATTGCTCGTTGCGGATCCGTTGTTCCCGGTTTTCATTGTCGAGGGTGAGAAGGATGTCGATGCGCTCCAAGCGATCGGAGTGACAGCCACCTGCAACCCAATGGGCGCCCTAAAGTGGAAGGACGAATTCAGTGACAGTCTTAAGGGTTTTGATTGCGCCATCCTGCCTGACAACGATAAGTCTGGACGTCAGCATTCGCAACGAGTAGCGAACAGTCTACTCGGAAAGGCAGATCGCGTGAGAGTTCTTCAACTGCCCGGACTGCCTGAGAAGGGTGACGTTTCAGATTGGCTCGCGGCAGGCAATACACGAGAAGATCTGTTCGCGCTCTTGATAGATGTTGAGGCTATCGAGGTTGCCGCCAACGGGAACGACCTTGCTGATACGGAGTTGCCCGAGCGCTTCTTTTTGACCGAGACGGGGCTTTACTACCGCGACAAAGACGACATCTTTGTCTCTTCTCCGATCCGTGTAGTCGCACGGACCTGCGATCGGGAGAACGGAAGCTGGGGACGTCTGGTCGAGTTCGCAGACGCGAGGGGGTTCGCACATAGTCTGATCGTTCCGATGAACACCCTTGGCGGTGACGCTGCCGAGGTGCGACGAATACTGATGGACGCGGGCCTGATGATCGCCGCGGGAGCGAAAGCTCGACAGCTGTTCCTCGATTATCTATTAAGGTCAGACCCGAGCTTGCATGTGACCTCGGTTATGCAGCTTGGGTGGCACGATGGATCGTTCGTCTTTCCCGACGCCGTAATCTCCAAGAATGACGAGTCAAAGAAAACAATACGACTGCAGAGTGTCGATCGTGCTGCGAACAAGTTCCGCACTTCCGGCTCATTGGAAGAGTGGAGGGAGCAGATCGCGAATTACTGCGTTGGAAACTCGAGATTGATGTTCGCGGCATCGGTCGCATTCGCGGCCGCCCTGCTGCCGATCGCTGAAGAACCGAGCGGCGGATTCCACATACATGGGAACTCGTCCACCGGCAAAACAACGGCACTTTTCGTGGCCGGTAGTGTTTGGGGTGGTGATAACCGGAAAGGGTTTCTTGAGACCTGGCGTGCAACGTCCAATGGACTCGAGGCGGTCGCGGAACTTCACAACCATTCCCTTCTACTCCTCGACGAAATCTCACAAGTGAATCCTTATGAGGTCGGAGAAGTGATCTATGCGCTTTCCAACGGTTTCGGGAAGGCACGGATGAGCAAGACGATCGCCGCTCGTGCAAAGGCGGAATGGAATCTTACGTTCCTTTCTAGCGGGGAGAAGACGTTGGAACAAGTGATGCAGGGCGTTAATCAAAGATTGTTCGGCGGACAAGAAGCCAGGTTCGTAAACATTCAGGCAGATGTTGGAGCAGGGTTGGGAATATTCGAGGAGCTCCACGGGATCGCCTCGAGTAGCGATATGTCGAAGCACTTTTCCTCCGCAAGCCGGAAATACTACGGCACGCCCATCCGGTATTTCCTAGAACACGTTTGCAACAATAGAGAAACCGTAATCAATAGAATCAAAGAGGCACGACAATACTTCACCGCGAAGTTGCAGTACAAGAAAGCGAGCGGTGAGGTATATCGTGTCGCATCACGCTTCGCTCAGGTTACCGCGGGTGGTGTCCTAGCGAGTGAGTTCGGGATAACAGGTTGGACAACCAAGGAAGTAGCGAAGTGTTGCGAAAGGATCTTCGACGAGTGGCTAGATCAAAGAGGCACCTCTGGCAGTTACGACACAGCACAAGGAGTTCGACGAGTACTTTCATTCATCGAGCAGCACGGCGCGAGTCGCTTCCAGTCGGTCAATGACACGATCACCCGAATCCCAAATCGGGCAGGATTCAAAAAAGAAACTTTCGAAGGGCATACGGAATACTGGATACTCCCGGAAGTGTTTGATAACGAGGTCTGCCGCGGGTTCCAGCCCGGCACCATTGCAAAAGAGCTTGAGCGATCCGGTCACCTACGGCGCGGCTCAGAAAAGAAGTACCTGATGAGCCGGGAAACGCTCCCGGGGCTAGGCCGACAGCGCGTTTACGTCGTAATCTGCGAATCATGCATTGAATCTGAGAATGCAGCCGATGCAGAAATTTCCTTTTAGCTAAAAAGACGTAGGACAGGTAGGACAATTAGGACACTAGTGCTTTAGTACCTATTTTATTAACTCAGAGCCCTGGCCTACTTTGTGGCCTACTTTTATTCGCGAGAGAAAGTAGGCCACTAAAAGTGGTACTGTCCTACCCGATGACAAAGGTAGGATACCTCTAATCTCTGTAAGCAATACACTTAACGTCGAGTGTCCTACTTGTCCTACGTGTCCTACCCAGAACAGGTGTGGCGGTAAAATTACCTCGACGCGTCTCGTAATGGATAGGAAACTAAAGAAACGTTCACACTGAAGGCGCAGAAATCGGAGAGAGAAGTCGATGATGATTCGACCGGCGTGTCGAGAATGACATCTTCGAGCTGAAATTTATGTGTCAGATAACCCTCGTTACTTAACAGAGCAATACGGCTTTTCTTTAACTGGACTACACTTCCAAAACAAAAAACTTTAGAATATAGCCCTACGTGAGATGAATCCGGACCTGTCTTTTTAGCGAAGTCCAATGGACTGCTTATTGACGTTAGAAGTCCACTTATTAGTGAGCTTCATTGAGTGTCCGCTTTTCACACCGATTTCATGTCTATGCAGAGATTGATGCATAAGCTGCGGAGATTACGTTTTTCCTTCCAGTATTATCATGGGCCAGGGACTTGTTTCGATAATCATACCTACCTTTAATCGGGCCCATATGGTCGTCGACGCGATCAAGAGCGCGATCGCCCAAACTTATGAACAGACGCAGATAATCGTAATTGATGACGGTTCGCAAGATGCCACGGCAGAACTGGTCGCAGAGTTTCCAAGCGTTGAGTATTTTTACCAGGAGAATAAAGGGCAGGCGGCGGCCCGCAATTCTGGGCTGGCTCTCGCGAAAGGACAGTATATAGCTTCCTTGGATTCTGACGATGTTTGGGACGTAGATTTTCTGAAGTCGGCGATCAGCGCGATCGAACGATACGAAGTAGATTTTGTTTTTCTCAATTGGCGGGAGGTCGTTAAGGGTGCGAACGCTTCCAGTGACTTTGAGCGAAACAAAGCACTCCGGAACTATTACAAGAATTCTGGTGATTCCTGGTCCCAGTTGATGCCTAAGGATTTGCGCACTCTTTTTCTTAGTGGCTGCATAGCGCCATCATCAGCAATAGTTGCTCGCCGTTCCTCGTTCTTTTCTAACTGGAATGAAAAGATGAAAATTGGGGACGACTGGTATCTTATGCTTGAAATGGTGTTGATGAAACCCTGCCGTGCGGCGTTTACTCACGTCCCGCACTGGACCAAAAATGTTCATACCAGCAATATTTACCACGGCAGAGACGATTTTGAGATCGTCAGGGACCTAGGGCTTCATGATGAGGTCATAATGGCCCAGGACTTTCATGAACAATTAACTTGGCGAGAGAAAGCCATTTTGAAAAGACGATTGTCTGCTCATTACTTCAATTTCGGCCGTTATTCATTCAAACTGTACGGTTTTTCTCTTGAAGTTTTGAGACTTATGATTCGATCTATCATGTTGGCTCCTTCCGGCAGCGTAGCCTATTTCTTTCAGCTGTCCTTTAACCACTTGACTAATAGAGTACGGCTCGCAAAAGAGCGAAAAAGAATAATTACAACTAGTTTAGCCGTCGAAACAGCTGCGTCAAAAGAAAATCCCGTTGTCGCCCCCTCGAAGTAAGAGCACCTTATTCAATTTTCCAATGTATTACCGCGTCCCCGTAGCTAGTCCGCTGTTTATCGGCAACGAAAAGAAGTATGTGGATGCTTGTATGGATTCCGGGTGGATCTCCTCCGCGGGCAACTACGTCTCTCTTTTCGAGAATAGTTTTGCCGACTACTGTGGCGTTAGACACGCGATCGCGTGCTGCAACGGAACGGTCGCGCTTCACCTTGCCCTTATGGCTCTTGGTGTCCAAGCGGGTGACGAGGTTATCGTACCGACCCTAACGTTCGTCGCCACTCCCAATTCGGTCGTCTACTGCGGAGCACAGCCCGTGTTTGTGGATTCTGAGCCCGCTTCTTGGAATCTCGATCCTCAGAAGGTGGAATCAAAGATCACAGCGAACACAAAGGGAATCATTGCCGTTCATTTGTACGGACATCCTGCTGAGATGTCTGAGCTTCGCAAGATCGCGGACAGGCACGGCCTTTTTCTTTTGGAGGATGCGGCTGAAGCTGTCGGGGCGATGTTCGATGGGAGAATTGTGGGTTCGCTCGGAGACGCCGCAACTTTCAGTTTCTACGCGAACAAGATCATTACAACCGGCGAAGGCGGAATGGTCGTGACGAACGACGATACGATCGCGGAAAGAGTGAGGTTGCTGCGTGGCCAAGGAATGGATCCCGATCGGCGTTACTGGCATCCCGTCGTGGGCTACAACTATCGTATGATGAATCTCGCCGCAGCCCTTGGGCTTGCGCAGTTGGAAACCATCGACAGACATCTCGAATTACGTCTGAGAGTTGCCGAGGAATATCGCCGCCTCCTCGACGGTGTGTCTGGGATTCAGTTTCAATTCGAGCAGCAGCGGGCTAAACACGTTTACTGGATGTTTAGCGTCGTCCTTGACCCTAACATTTGGCACGATCGGGACGTCGTAATGCACAAATTAGCAGAACGGGGCGTGGAGACCCGTCCTATCTTCTATCCGGCGCATTCAATGCCGCCATACGAGAAAGCCGCTCAGAATGAGAAATTTTCCGTCGCGGAATGGTTGAATGCGAATGGCCTCAGCCTTCCTACTTGGGCGGGTATGACTGAAAACGATGTTCGGCTTGTTTGCGATGCTCTGTTAAGTACGCGAAGGTAGGCAGGCGGTCGCAGATGCTTCAACGAGAATGACTCATCAAAAGATCTTTTCGATCGTAATGCCAACTTATAATTGCGCTGACAAGGTTGAAAAGACTCTTCGATCTGTACTTTCGCAAAATGAAGAGCTATATGAGTTGATAATCGTAGACGGAGCATCTACAGATGACACCGTTGAGCGTTTAGGCAATTTCGAGTCAAATTTCACTCTCGTCTCCGAATCAGATAATGGGATCTACAATGCTTTTAATAAGGGTATTGACCTCGCAACCGGACGTTATATCTATTTCATCGGGGCGGGCGATTGCCTTCGGCCTGGAATACTAGCTCAATTAAAAGATCTGCTTCCTTTGGAACGCCCTACCTTGGTTTATGGAAAATGTTATTTCGTTAAGAATAGATATTTTGACGGCCGAGAGCTCAAAACAACGGATTTTAGCTGGACAAACATCTGTCATCAGGGCGAATTTTATCACCGCTCAATCTTTACTCTCGTTGGAAAGTATGACGAGAGATACAAAGTGTTTTCCGACTGGTTGCTGAATCTGAAATGCTTTCTTAGCGGGGAGATAGAAACGGTCTATATCCCAGTGCATATTGCCGATTTTGAAGAGGACGGTATAAGTTCCAATCTTGACAACGATCCGGTGTTTAAGAAGGAGTTCCCCGTATTCGTCAGACGAAACTTAGGCTTAAAGGCGTTCTTCATCTGCAAGTTCAAAATGATGAAGCCTAACTCTGTCTACTTCAGTCATGGGGTGGGATATCCACTGGTTTATGAAACGCTTCAGCCGCTTATTTCGTTGATCCGGCCTTACTACAGGAAATATTTAAAAGGTAAGTTGGGAAAATGAAAACGCTCAAATTGTGGACCTCAGGCAAAAAGCCCTTGAGCGACTCCCTTTTCGTATACGATCCACAATCCGAGCCCTACGCTCAATAGTCCAGCAAAGCACCTGAACAAGGCGTTTACTCGATCAAAACGATTCGCGGTGTAGTGCAACGGAACACCGATCGCGAAACTCATTAGCATCATTCCGCCAATAGATCCGATCCCAAAAATGACAATGTACAGCAAGCCTAAGGACTTCGAATCGATGGTCGGAAGCATAAGCAGCATTAGGCCGGCGCTGCCAGCGAGGCCGTGAACCAGACCAATAAACAAAGGCCTTGGAGAGAGCGAAAGTCCATGATGCGACCCCGGTTCGTCACTGTCGGTTGTGTGGAGATGGTCATGCAAGTGAGGATGACCGTGAAGGCTACCGCCATGTTCATGCGCGTGAACGTGAAGCTTTCCGCCACGCGCGATCTTTACCAGTACGTTTAAGCCCAAAAAGACAAGCATCACCCCCACACCAAATTCCAGAAGGCGCTCAACCTGTTCACTTATCTGCAGGTTGAGCAGCAGCACCAAAATTCCAACAGCTAGTAGAGCGAGTGTGTGACCCAATCCCCACACGGCTCCAACGATCGCGGAGCCCCAAAGACTTTTCTTATCAGCCACGATCGTCGAAACGGCGGCAATATGATCCGCTTCGATCGCATGCTTGAGGCCGAGGACAAACCCTAAAAATAGAATTGTTATCGATGTCGTCGTCATTCGGTTTCACCAATACTTTTAGACTAATGAGTTATAGCAGATCACCGCGCCGAGGCACGTAACAACGAAAGCACTGAAGACGGGTAATGCCTTGACTATGGGATTAGCACTGAGCGACGGACGATCAAAGATCTTTCCCATGTAGAGAAACGCGAGACCTATGCACATCAGCGTCGCCGCCAAACCAATACTGAAAGCTATCGTGAGCAGGATTCCGTATCCGATCCTGTTCAGGTTGATCGCTGCCAACATTAGAACCAAAGCCGATGGACACGGCAGTAAGCCTCCCGAGATACCCAATGCTAGGAGGCTCTTCCAGGTTACAGATTCGGGTGGACGATGCGAATGGGTATGCCCGTCATGAGAATGTTCGAAACCGTCGAAGGGATCGTGATGACGATGTTCGTGTTCCCCGTGGTTGTGGTCGTTTGCTCCAGCATGATCGTGGGAATGTCCATCGTGGACATGACCGGTCTTGTATCCAAGGGCTGCGAGGAGTCGGTCCTTGAAAAGTGTTAGGCCGATAAACAAAACAAGTAATCCCGATATAAAACTCAAGAAAGGCATGATCCGTTCGGGGAGTATGAATTGCGTAGCAAAAAGAGTGATCAGCCCAAGTGCGAATACCCCGAGCGTGTGAGTGATAGTGACGGTCAGCCCCAAAAATGCGGCGTGCCTAGGCGTTCCTTTTGATCCGATCAAATATGCGCCGACGACCGTTTTCCCGTGTCCTGGTGACAGTGCGTGCATTGCTCCGAGTCCGAGAGCGATCAGGATCCCGACCAGTGCGATCGTGGGTGTGATCTCAGGCACGGCGATAAGAGCGGCGAATCTGTCGGTTTGGATAGGGCCGCTGATCCTGCCGTTTCGGTTTAGCAGGGCGGCGGCGTTCTCAGGAGCAGAAGAGTCTGTGAAAGAAAGCTCCGCCTTTCTTTCCGCCAGCGGAGACGCTAGCATATCCTTAGGATACTCTTTTAGCTCGTCGGTCTCGCCGTTGCCGAATGCAGTGCTGTCAAAAACATTTATGCCAGCGACCCGATTGACAACGATCTCGTTCCATCCAATTCGCTCGCTGTAGTTGGCATTCTCAAATCGAAGCCGATTGGACGAGTCCTTTGCAATCGATGAAATATCAGCGACCAGATCCCACACTATCCGAAGCGTCGGAAGGTTGGCGGAACCGGACAAGATTGAAATATTCTTTTGTTTCGTTTGAAGCTGAAGCGGTTGATCATTAACAAACAGTTTCAGTTTCTGGACATGCTCGGGTGTGAGTTTCTCCAGATAGAAGGCCAGCTCGCCTTCAGAAAGAGTAGAGTTTCGATCGGTATCGATCTCCAGGGATTGCTGAAATGTCGGAATCTCGGCCAGGTCCAAGACAGAGCGAATTCTTATCTGACCCTTCTCGATCTCAATTCTCGAGAAATTGTTTACGGAGAAATTGCCCAACGGATGCGCGTAAGTCGTGCAAATCGAGGCCAGAAACAGAATAAGAAATAAAAAGATCTTTCCCATGAAAACCTTACAGGCTCTTTAGCTTTTCTCTCGCCGTGTCAGCGTAAAGAACGTCAAACGATGGGTTGATCGTCAACGCCTTTTTCAAGTAGTCGGCACCGGCTTCTTTCTCACCCACGGCGATGCTGATCATCCCCGCGTGAAATAGCAACCGCGGGTCGCGAGTGCCTAAGCGTAGGGCGTCGTCCATAGCGACCTTTGCCTCGGGAAAGCGACCGTTCTTGTATAAGCACCATGCGAGTACATCGGCAGAGTAAATATCGTTCCGCGCGGAGCGCTCACGTTGGGCAATTGTCAAAGCTTCGTCGAGTCGTATGTCGTGATCAGCCCAGAAAAGTGCGAGTTGACGCGAATACGTACCGCTGTTTGCCCCGGCTTTCTCGATAAACTCGACCTGTGCATATTGCATTTTCGCTTCATCCATGCGGCCAAGTTTGGTGAATAGATCTCCGAGGGCAGTTACGTATTCGGGGAGCGGAACTCGATCAACAGCTCGCTTGTAAAACGCTATCGCATTTTCGGAGTCGCCAGCGGCGAAACGAGAGCGAGCTTTTGCCGCGAGAGCGAGATGATAGTCGGGAAAAGTAAACAAGGCCAGATCATACTCACGTTCCGCTTCTGTAGGCTTGCCTGCGTTAACCAATTCGTCTCCCAAGTGAACGCGGCACCAAGCGATGCCTTCAGGGTTTGAAGGGCTAGCTGATTCAGCCGCCATTCTCATCATCTCGATCGAGCCGTTTGTGTCGCCATGGAGGGACCGGAGGTAGGAGATCCTGGAGTAAGCGGCAGTATCCGGCCGGAGGTCGACTCTTTTCTGAGCCGATTCGACGGCCCCTTGATAGTCGCCCATCTCAACAAGGGCGTCCACGATCATGTCGTAGATCGAAAAATCCTTCGGATTTACGGCGAGAGCCTGCTGAGCCGTCTCGAGTGCCTCCGGGAACTTGTGAAAGTTTAGCAACAGGGCCGCTTGCAGCTTTTTCCCTTCATAGTTGTTAGGCTCGACTCTGAAAGAATGTTGAAGAGATTGTTCAGCACGAGCGTTGAGACTAAAATCACCGGTTTCACGTGCCTTCAGCATGAACGCATTGGCCAACAGATTGTATCCTTTCGGGTCATCCGGCTGCTTTTCGATAGCGCCCTGTGCAGATCTTATATTCTTATCGGCGAACGTTGCCTGATCCGCCGCCTTGATCGGTTGCAGCAGCTCGCTCGCTTGAGAACGGGTATTATTCTCGGAAACAGCGAACACGATCCACGCGAAGAGTACTCCGATGATCATTCCGGGAACGACAATAATTATAAATCTTCGGCGCATATCGAATGGATAATTTACATAGGGTGTAGGGGGAGCTGGTTGTCGGATTCCCCCACCTAGTCTATAACTACGTCTTCAAACTAGAGGAAGCTGAAAGGGATACTTTCAGCTTCCTCGAAGTCAATCCTACGGACGCGGAGTTGCGGACTGAAGACACGGTGAAGTCGTGTCTGTTGTACATGTACGACCAAGGTACGGATTTTCGTACCCGCTTGCGGGCGAAGCTAGATACGGAAATGTCGTACGGAACGGTCGGTCGTTCTCGTTAACGCCATCGCCAAGTTGATTATTAGGCGCCTGGTTACAGCTTGCAGTGCCGCCAGCACAAGCATTCCCGGGCAGAAGTATACCTGCGGCGACTCGAAAACTGATATCGACCACGTCGTCGCCTACTCGACGGCCATTCGGATAACCACCGAGATCCCCAGCAATTACGCCTAAACGATTGCCGGCACCGGTAGAGGCAATTGCGGTATTTAGACGCATTAGATCAGCTTGCACTGCACCTAGTCCTGCACTCGGATCGCCCGGATCTGCTACCACTGGCGGACGGTTGAGTCCTGGAACACCTGTTAGAAAGACCCTAACAAGGTCAACTCGGCCCGAGGTCGGAGCATCCAGAACTGGCGGATAAAGTAGATTGATCAACGACACAGGCTCTACTGGGCGCGAAGCACTACCTTCGATGTAGATACGCCGGTTCGCGTCGGTGCCTGGAAGCTGGGCATTGTAAAGATCCTTATCGTTCTCGGAAACCGTAGGCGAAGTACCTCTCGGAATGAACAGTTCATTAACCAACGGGTTTGCGAGACGGGCAACCTGGACACAGTTAGCATCCGGTGCAATTGCCACCGCACAACTACCAGTTTGTGTCTGCGTACCATTCGTGTTCAAGACGCGCGTTCCCGGGCGGCTCGCTGTGGAGTAGACGCCGATGATTGCATTCGGATCGGCAGGTCCGGTCGGTAGGGCTCCGGTTGCGGTCAGCAACTGAGTAGGAACCTGAATCGCGATTGAGTGGACATTCAATCCTGCGAGTCCATCAACCCCGGGAGCCGTGGGTAGCGGGGCCAAATGAGCGGAATTAAACGGTCGCAAGCCCAAAAGATCGAAACCCGATGCAATGTCGATGTAAAAACCTTCATCACGCTGTCCAGCGAAAACTTTGACGTCGCCCGCACCCGTCGGAATCGTGCTGATCGACGGTTCGGCAAGGTTGCTTTCATAGTTCGGTGTTGATCGCGGACCGATATTCACCGGAGGTGTCGGCAGGTTCGTACCCAAATTGAATGCCGTAAACATCGGCGTGTTCGGATCACCTTGGCGGATCTGAGCGGTCACATCATAGAACTGCTTTACATTCCAATCAGGATCGGAAAGATTGTCGATCGTGTTCGTGTTGTAGAGAAATGTATCTCCGTTTCCAACGACCGTTCTAAAGCGAAATTGGAGGGCTAGATCCAGCCGTCCGTCGCCATTGTTGTCAAACCTGATCTGGTAAAGCACATTATCGTCAAATCTGTACCAGTTCGGACCACCACCTGGGTGTTCGAAGGGTATGAAGTTTGCGATTAACGTAACGGAATTGGGACGGTCCGGACTAACAAATGCGTAGACATCTGTTGCGTCGGCATACTGGTCAAGAGCGATCAACGGGGCCTCGCGGTGACTTGATGCCTCCGCAATGCGCGTCCCAGGGAATTCTCCAATCAGCAGTGAAGTAGCTGTAATGGCTGCGATCAGTAGAGTCGCAGAGATTTGTAAGGCTCTTCGCATAGGGTAAATCTTCCTCCTTGTCTGAAGTACGAACCTTTCGAGTTCGATACCGAGCAAACTCAAATAATCAGTCGGCATAAAAGATTTGACGACATAAATTTGAGAAAAAATGACCTGTTCAGCCAGTGCCGCTTTCAGGCCAACTAAAAGTGTTTCGCGATGTTATCAACGTAATGATCGTCTGCATGTGACCAATTTCCCAAATATTTCAGCGTTAACGGGCCGAGCTACGAATCATGTAAAATTTGCTAACATGTCCGTACTTCGTTGGGATGACCGATCTGGATTCAAAATAACTAGGTCGCGGCGTCTCGATAAATGTTTGCAAGTCAACGGGTTGCCGTATGTACTGCATCGCACATAAGCGCCGATTATTTTTAATAGAATTTCCTTAGGTTCGCCCTAATTGGCTTTCTCTGACTATCTTGGCTAAAGCTTTTATCATTCGCCCCCTTGAACCGACTGACTCTAATGCAGTCTCGGCGTTCATGCTCTCGCAGAACCCAGCGTATATCCGATTTTTCTATGCCTTAGGCTTCGACGAGGAGGCGATTCGAAACACCTTGACAGTATCGAAAAGCGACATTTATTCTGGCGTATTCTGGGAAGGGGAGATCGCTGGCATCTTCATGGTCCGCGGGTGGGATGAAGGATTCGACATCCCGGCCTTCGGCGTTTTGATCGACGAAAAGTACAGAGGAGGTTCGTTTATGCGACTGACGCTGGATATCGCTAAGCTAATCTGCAAACTTTCTGGCTCACAAAAATTGATGGCGAAGATCCATCCCGACAACATGGGTCCTCGCGGTGCTCGCCGCCTAGGCCTGCATCAAGTGGGGGTCGAAGAATCGACCGGCAATATCGTCTATCATCTTGAACTCTGATGACACTACTAAAACTCGGGGTCTACCACCCGACTTATCTCAACGAGTTCTATAGGATTCATCCTGAATGCAGTCAGGCGCAATATTCCGTTCAACACGCTGCATTGATCGACGATCGATTCGGTTCATCTGATTTTTGGACCTACGCATTGTCGAATTTAGGCTACGAAACTTCAGAGATCATCTCCAACGCCGAATTACTACAGAAGCGGTGGGCGACCGAAGCCGGTTTCAAATTCATCGACAATAATTGGCTTTTTGAGATCGTTGCTGCACAAATCAAGAGTTTTCGGCCCGATGTGTTGCTTGTTGCGGACTACACAACGTTCACTGCTAAATTTCTGCAAGATCTACGGGCAGCTAATCCGTCGATCAAACTGATCTTAGGCTGGTGCGGAGCGCCGTATAGTGATGTCTCGGTTTTTCGCGGATGGGATATCGCACTTTCGTGCGTACCGGAATTAGTAGAGGAGTTCCGGGCCGGCGGTCTAAGCAGTTTTCATGTCAATCACGCTTTCGATTCAAGGGTTCTTCAAAAACTTCAGGTTGGAGCCGAGCCGAAGATCGATTTCGCATTCATAGGTTCTATCGTAAAGCAGATGCGTTTTCACATTGAGCGCGAACGGCTGCTTCTACACCTTATCGAGCACACGAATTTACAGATATGGTCCGATATACGTCCCCCGGCAGTCGCCGGGGGAAAAACGCCCTCGGCCGTTCGGCGACTCTATGAGAGAACGGCTTTTGGAGTCGAACAGAAGGTGCTCGGACGTCTTTCGGACAGTCTTCCTATCCTTCGGCGGGTCGCGCGTCGGCAATCTGGCTTCCAACACGTCAATATACAACACGTCAATGAAGCAATTGTTCGGAGGGTTCATTCGCCCCTATTCGGGATCGAAATGTTTCAGCGCCTTAAAGACACTAGGGTGGTTTTCAACAACCACATAGATATTTCCCGCACAAATGCCTCGAATATGCGGTTATTTGAAACCACTGGAGTCGGCACGTGTCTATTGACGGATTCGAAGGAAAACTTATCGGAACTTTTCGAAGCTGACAAAGAAGTATTAACCTACCGCTCGGCTGAAGAATGTGTTGAAAAAGTCAGCTATATTCTGGAGCACGAGGTTGAGCGACGGGCGATTGCTGATGCCGGTCAGGCGCGTACCTTTCGCGATCACAACTATAACGATCGTGCGGCTCGGATCGATGAGGTAATTCGCGGAGCATTGTGTTCATAACCCGATTGAGGAAGTTCCTCGATAGCAGCCAGGACGAATGAAGCCGATCATTAAAGTCGAAAACCTGGGAAAACAGTACAAGGTTGGATCGCGCTCAACCCCGTATACAACCCTCCGCGAGACTATCCACAACGTAGTTCGTTCGCCGAAGGCTATTCTCTTTAAGCCGAAACAGAATGAGGACGACCTTTTTTGGGCCCTTCGCGACGTTAGTTTTGAGGTCATGCCCGGTGAGATTCTCGGGATCATCGGGAGCAACGGGGCGGGCAAATCAACCCTACTAAAGATACTTGCTCGCGTAACTGAACCGACTCGAGGGAGGGTGGAGTTGCGCGGACGAACAAATTGTCTTCTAGAAGTTGGTACGGGCTTTCACCAGGAACTCACGGGACGAGAAAACATCTTCGTAAATGGCGCAATTCTCGGATTAAAGAAAGTTGAGATAAAGAATCTATTTGATGAAATTGTAGCATTTGCCGAGATCGAAAGGTTCTTGGACACGCCCGTGAAACATTACTCAAGCGGGATGTACATGCGACTCGCCTTTTCAGTCGCCGCGCACCTGAATCCCGACATTTTGATCATTGACGAAGTACTCTCGGTGGGAGATGCTCAATTCCAGACGAAGAGTTTGGGGAAAGTGCAGGACGTCGCCGAATCCGGTCGGACGGTAATTTTCGTCAGTCATAACACGGCGGCTGTGGAGAACCTGTGCCGTAGGGGCGTAGTATTGCGGGAAGGAAGAGTGTCGTTTGTCGGTAGTCAAACCGACGCTATATCTCATTACCTTGATGATGTTGGTACGAGTCTGGGTTCTGATTTGAGACACAACCCTCACCGAAGCGGTTCAGGCGAAATTCGGGTCACATCGATCGAGATATTTGACCTTAACGGCAGGCCGCTTTCCAACGTATTGTCCGGTCAGGATATCGAGATTCACTTTCGCTATGAGACGTCGCCGAATTACAGCCGAGCCAACGTTGTGATGGGTTTCATGGTTCGGACATCTTGGGACGTGCCGGTCTTTTTGCAGCATAACCGATTGACGCGCGACGACTGGGATCACCTTCCGCCATCCGGTTCCTTTGTTTGCCGGATCAGAAAACTCCCGCTGCCTCCGGCAAGCTACCGTTTGGGCATTAGTGTTATGTGCGAGGGCGACTACCTGGATAGAGTCGACGATGCAGGAGAACTGAACGTAATCGAGGGAGACTTCTTCGGATCCGGCGAGGTTCCGCCCATCACCCACGGATGCTGCCTCGTGAATGGGGAGTGGCGTCTATCAGAGTAGCTCGCGTCGGACTCATATCAATGAAAGACATCAAACGCTTGATCAGACTTACCGGACAACGATTATTCGCCGGACGGGAACCGGCGAATTTTGCGGAAGTGGAGCGGGCGGAACGCATTTTTTATCTGGAGAGGCTACGCGAGGGAATGACCGTTTTCGATGTGGGCGCCAACATCGGTGAATTGACGTTGCTCTTTTCTCGTCTGGTCGATCACGGCAACGTGCATGCTTTCGAGGCGAGTCAGGGCACCTTCGCCCGGTTAGAAACTATATGTTATGCAGCCCAAAGGCCCAATGTCGTACTGAATCATCTGGCCATGTCGAACGAGACTGGAAACATACGATTAAACGTCTTTGAAGATTCACTCTCGGCCTTTAATTCACAGGCTGCTCGCCCGATGAAGAATTATGGCCTCGACATTGAACCAGTCTGCATTGAAGAAACTGCGGCGACTACTGTTGATTCGTATTGCGAAGAACACGGCATCAGACAGATCGATCTGCTAAAGATCGACGTAGAGGGGGCAGAACTTCAGGTAATGCAGGGAGCCATGCGGATGTTGAATTCAGGACGCATCGCGTGTCTTACATTCGAGTTCGGCCAAACTACCTTTGACATGGGAAACCACCCTGAGCAGATCGAAGACCTATTAAACGGTAGCGGCTACAAGATCAGGAATATTGTCAGGACGGATCCCACGTTTCCGGGTCGCCAGTCCGTAGAAAGTGCAAGATACTCAATGCATGTTGCCACAAGAATCTGACTGAGAATGATTTCCCTAAAGCCCAATTTGGAAGCAGCGCTGCATAGTTGCCCTTCGTGCAAGACTGATCTTACTGCGCGCAAATGGCTAATTCCGGGAATGCGAAATCTCGCAGAATTTGAGTGTGGAATTTGCGACCGCGAGTTTTACGGGGACCTTTCCTCCGGCCAGGCCTTATACACACCTATCTTGCTCGATAAACAATCCGGCTCAACGATTCACGATGGACAGGCCGAATGGTTTTCCGACTGGCTTAAAGAATCATTTGCTAAGCGAATCAGCGAACCCCTCGGTTTTGAGGTGAAGCGATTTTTTGCGCTAAAGGATAAGGTCGTCCTTCTCAACTGCCTCGATACCTTGTACGGGCATTCCCTCCTTAAACTTCTCAACGCTCAGTACTACATCGACCACAGACCCGACACGAGCCTGATCGTAATAGTGCCTCCTTTCCTCACATGGATGCTGCCGGAAGGCATAGCTGAAGCATGGATAGTTGATCTCCCGCTGAGCAGGGGGATCGAATGGAACGATTGGCTCGCACATAAGATCGAGAGTCTACTTGAGCCCGTCCCTGAAGTTTATCTGAGCGTTGCGTTCTCGCACCCGCATGGCGACTGTTTCGACATCGAGCGATTCTCACGTGTCAAGCCGTTTGCTCTCGGGCAGTTCGAAAGAAAAGATCTACCGGTAGTTACCTTCATTTGGCGCGGCGATCGCCTCTGGGAAACGCCAGATCATTCTGACGGGAGACTAGGACACTTGATACGGAGGTTGAGCGTCTCCGAGACTGCCGGCGATCAGACTCAGAGAATAATACGCTTCGCTGAATGCCTGCTTGGCGAGTATCCCGATCTTGATTTTGCGATACTAGGTATAGGCGAAGCGGGCGGCTTTCCTGAATGGATCTCGGACCTTCGGCTGACGAATCTGAAAGCTGACACCGAACGTGCCTGGTGTGAGCGATACGCCAGGAGCCAAATAGTTGTAGGTGTTCACGGTTCCAACATGCTGCTGCCCTCAGCTCACGCGGGCAGCGTGATCGAATTGATCAGCGCGGATCGGTGGGGAAATTACCTGCAGGACATTTTGTTTCAACGGTCCGATCCGCGAGAGTTTCTGTTTCGCTATCGGTTCGTACCGCATTCGACGCCCCCTGAGGAATTATCTTCGATAGCTTCGACGATGCTTCGCTTTTCACGCTTTCGACGTCTGATGAGTCCAGAGTTCAGCAAGCATAAGGAAAAGTATGATTTAGAGACCTTCGTTCTGACGGCACGGGATAACAAGATCAACTAGGAGTGCGTGTGTGCGGGATTAGCGGCATTGTCAGCCGAAAAGAATTATCGCCGAACCTTCGTGCCGCGGTATCGAGGATCAGTTCGGCTCAGACTCATCGCGGTCCTGACGGGGCCGGCGAGTTCTTTGCCGACAGCGTCGCCCTTCTTTCACGCCGTCTCAGCATCATCGATGCACACGGCGGCTCGCAGCCTCTCTTTAATGAAGATAAGTCGCTTGCGCTGATAATCAACGGTGAGATCTACAACTATTTGGAGTTGAGGAGGCGTCTCAAAGCGTCCGGACATGAATTCCGCACGGACGTTGATGGCGAGGTCATCCTTCATCTCTACGAAGAGCACGGGTTAGATTTCATAGATCACCTTCGGGGAATGTTTGCATTCGCCCTCTGGGACGGCGACCGGCGAAAGCTTATACTTGCCCGCGATCGTATGGGTGAGAAGCCAATGTATCTGTTCGAAACTGAGGGTCAGTTGTTATTTGCCTCGGAGATGAAAGGCCTCTTGCACTCGGGGGTGGTGCCCTTTGAGCTGGACGCCACTGCAGTCGACCTCTATTTTCACTATCAGTATGTGCCCGAACCCTTGACCGCGGTTAAAGGTGTCCGGAAGCTTGACGCCGGACGGATGTTGGTCGTTTCAACCGACCCGTGGAATATCGAAGAAAAGAGTTACTGGAAACTTGAAGACGCACCGGTTCTTGAGGGCGACGGTCCAACGCTCATTCGTGAACGGCTGGAAGAAGTGAGCGAATTAATAGTCCGATCCGATGTTCCCGTCGGCGTGGCCTTAAGCGGGGGACTCGATTCGAGCGTTGTCGCCGGATTCGCTGTACAGAAGAAATCCGACCTCTGTGCCTTTAGCGTAGGCTATACCGGACGGCCGGAATCGGACGAACGCTTCGATGCTGCTAGATTGGCCCGCCATCTCAGAATTCCATTTTTCGACGTTGAACTCGATACCCGAGCCATCGTAGATTTTTTCCCAGAACTCAACTACTGGCGCGACGACCCCATCGCAGACATTTCTGGCTTCGGTTATTTTGCCGTTATGAAATTGGCGCGGGAGAACGGCGTGCCCGTCGTTCTACAGGGTCAGGGCGGTGACGAGTTGTTTTGGGGTTATCCCGAACTGCGGCGAGCGCTCGTAAAGTCTAAAAGAAAAGCCGCATTGCTGCGTCAACCCTTGTTGCAGGCCCTAGTCCAATCCTTTGCACTCGGTGTCCCGCACGAAAGGTCCATTGGCGGACTGATCTCTTGGGCCCGCGATCTAGGCGGCGTTCGCTCGGCGTCGCGCGAGGTCAAGGGCTGGCTCGGCACACGGCTACGGCCGGTCTTCTATGATGAAAACGTCGACTTTGCCTCGGCCGTTAGCGAAACCACCGCGATCTACAGTACCGAGTTTCTTGCTCAGATTGAGAAAGATGCCCCGTACGCGGTCTTCACCGGGGGCTGGGACTCACCCGAGGTCGCGTTGACCGCGCTAAGTTGCTCTACGTATCTTCGGGAAAACGGGATCGCGCAGAGTGACCGTTTGGGAATGGCCTCGTCGGTAGAAATGAGACTGCCTCTGGTCGATCATAAACTAGTTGAAACAGTCGTCGGCTTGCGAAAGGGCAGGACTGACGCAAATCTCCCGGCGAAGCACTGGCTACGAGAGGCCTCCAAGGATGTGTTACCGGCGTGGGCGACGGAGCGTCCCAAGCGCGGATTTGCGCCGCCTACCCGCAAGTGGCATGAGGCGATCTTTACTGCCCACGGGGCCTTGTTGAAAGACGGCTACCTCGTTGAAACGGGAATCCTTAGCCGCGAGGCGGGATCGCGATTGTCCCATGGCGCGTTTCCTGATGGGGCCGTAACGCCGCTATCGTTTAAGGCTCTGGTCCTGGAGCAATGGTGCCGCGAAATGATCAAGATAAGCTAGCATCACAACCTGCTTGAAAAAGACTAATTTACGAATTGCTATTAACGCTCAGATCCTTCCGGGCACAGGTGCTGGCGGGATCGAGACGGTTTTGCGCTTCCTGACTAAGCTCGGTCGCCTTGAAGACAATGAAGAGTATTTATTTATCGGGCACTGGAACGACGACTCCGACTGGCTAAAGTCTCACCTTAGCGGGCGTCAGACATGGGTTCGGGCTCCCCGACCCGAACCGTCATCGGCTGCAGGCCGAATGGAAACGATCAAACGGGCTATCGGCCCCCTACGGCCACTGGCTCGAAATGTTAAGCAGCGTCTCAGCAAGGCTAGTTTCCGGCAGCCGACCCTTCCGATCTCCGATGGATTTTACGAAAGTCTGGGTTGCGATGTCATACACTTCCCCTATCAGGATTTTGTTCAAACGCAGATACCATCGCTCTACAACCCCCACGACCTCCAGCATCTTCACTATCCACAATATTTTACTGCGGAAGAGATCCAGAGACGCGAAGCGATCTATCCTGAAGCTTGTCGAGCGGCACATACGGTTGTTGCGGGTTCGAAGTTCGTTCTGCAAGACCTCGTAGGAGCATACGGTTTACCATCCGACAAAATTCAGGTTATTCCATGGGGTCCCGCCGATGCGAAGTTTGATGAGTCGACTGAGCCTTCATCTGGGCAATTGCTGGAAAAGTACGATATTCCTAGTGAGCCGTTCGCACTCTATCCGGCAGTGACCTGGGAGCATAAGAATCATCTCCGTCTGGTAGAGGCAGTCGCGCTCTTGCGAGATCGAGACCAGCTGCAAGCCAACCTTGTCTGTACCGGGCACAAGACTGCTTTTTTCGAGGCAATCGAAAAGCGGATAAAAGAGCTGCATCTCGAGCATCAGATAAAGTTCACAGGCGTGGTCGAACAACGAGAACTGAGCGCTTTATATCGTCATGCCCAGTTTGTAATTATCCCGACGCTGTTCGAAGCGGCAAGCGCTCCGGTTTTCGAATCCTGGCACCATAATGTCGCGATCACCTGTTCGGCGGTTACTTCGATACCCGAACAAGTGGGGGACGCCGCGTTGCTCTTTGACCCTCTGTCCGTAGACGACATTGGGGACGCGATAAAGCGCATGCTTGTAGACCCGATCCTCCGAGCCGATCTCACCTCGCGCGGTAGAGCGAGAATCCTGAGATTCGACCCGGAACGAACGGCTAAGTCATATCGTGCCGCATATCGAAGGGCCGCCGGCGTGAAGCTGCATGACGAGGACATTTATCACTTAAGTCTTTAGCCTGACATCCGAGTCTAGAAGAGAAAAGGTTTGACAAGCGATTTGCCCTGATGCAAAGCTATCCAATAACGACTCATTAATTTTGGCTGTTCCCGGAGTTTGAATGACGGGTTTGCGGTGGATCACTGATTGATATGTTTACATTTAATTCGCGGCTACGAGTGTCCAGTACGTTTAGGATCTCACCGCTAATTGTCTTAGTCATCGTGTCTGCGTGCTCGGATAGCTCGGAGTCGGGAGCAACAAATACTCCCAATGTTAATCGGGCTGTGGCAAACCGGGTAGAAAATTCGCCGGTCGTTCAGACATCGCCACCCGTAACAGTCAACAATAACTTGGCCGTAGCGAACTCTGTTAAGCCGGGTGCTTCGGCTGCAAAACAGCCGACGCCACACATCGGCACAGGCGGAGATGATCTTTCTCTTTTCACCCAGGTGAGAGGCGCGTTAAGTTCGGATAAAGAACTCTCTACCGCAGTTATCGTGGAGATCAAAGAAGGAGTCGTGACGTTGAACGGGAACCTTTCGAGCCCAGCCCAGAAGGCTAAAGCGGAAACTCTCGTGAAGAACGTTTCGGGGGTCAAGAGTGTCAAAAATAATCTACGAGCCGCGTCCTAGATTGTTATCAGACGGTACGCGGGAATAGTGCAAGGGGGAAAAATGCGAACGATAAATTTAATAGCCGCTCAGTTCTTAGTGATCGCCGTGATTGGCGGGAACCTCTACTCTCAGAGTCCGAAAGACAAAGAAAAGAAGCCGCAAACCACCGCAGATGCTTGGCGTGAGGCTCTACCACAGGCGGAGACGTCAACGCCCGCGACCTTGGTACCCGAAGAATCTAGGGACAACGTAGAAGGCAAAGAATCTGCGGCTCAAACCGAGAAAAGGATTCTCGAACTGGAACACAGATTGATGGAATCTTTGAAGAGCCGCGATCTGACGTCTCTCGGCTTCCTTCTTGCCGACGACTTTGTACTGTCTGGCCTAGAGCTAGCTGGCACCCAATCTGACAAGGAACGCTATATTCGTTGGGCGACCGGCCAACTGCAACTCCGATCATACGATGTCGAAAAGGTTCTCGTGCGAGCTTACCCGGCGACGGCGGTTGTGACGCTCAAGTACAAGAGACAGGCTAGCATCGGCGATTCACCCTCGGATGGCGATTTTACAGTGACCAATGTATGGGTTAGGCGAGAGAAGCTATGGAGAATAACCTCGCACCATATTAGCCAGATACCAGTCCTGTAACGTACCCACTTAGTGCAAATAATTTGACGCCGCTTGCCGCGACAGGATGTCTTCGCGTCTGCCGAAGACGATTCGGCAGCGATCGAACATTATCACTTCATTAACGAGCATTCCGTGTTTGGCATGATAGAGAAAAACTCAAAAATATACATCGCCGGGGCTACCGGCATGATAGGCGGCGCCATAAAAAGGAATCTCGAAACAGCCGGCTATTCAAATTTAGTTCACCCGAAGTCCCAGGAGGTGGATCTGATCGATCAGCATGCTGTCTACCAATTCTTCGCCCGTGAACGACCTGAAGTGGTTGTGCTAGCTGCTGGGATGGTAGGCGGCATACTTGCAAATAACACCCGCCGAGCAGAGTTTATCTTCAAAAATCTTCTGATCGAATCGAACGTTATCCATGCCTCAAAAGAACAGAGCGTGAAGAAGCTTATTTTCTTGGGAAGTTCGTGCATTTATCCGAAGTTAGCGTCACAGCCGATACGGGAAGAGGAACTTCTTTCCGGGCCCCTTGAACCCACGAATGAACCTTACGCCATAGCAAAGATCGCCGGAATTAAGTTGTGCGAAAATTATTACCGCCAGTACGGTTGCAACTTCTTTTCGGTGATGCCGACCAATATTTATGGAGTTAATGACAACTTTGATCTGCAAAGCTCCCACGTGGTCCCGGCACTAATACGAAAAATTCACGAGGCTAAGGCTCGGGGTTCGAGCACAGTGGTGCTTTGGGGGACAGGTTCGCCGCGTAGGGAATTTCTGTACGTCGACGATCTTGCAGACGCATTGGTCTTTTTGCTGAATAGCATCAAAGCTGAAGACGTTTACCAACAGGGAGTCTCACATATAAACATTGGTACAGGCGAAGATATCGAGATAAAAACGCTCGCAGAGACGATCAGCGACATCGTGGGATTCGAGGGTGAATTAGAATTCGATTCGCAGTACCCGGACGGAACTCCACGAAAATTATTGGACGTTTCCCGGATCAATCGAATGGGCTGGAACCATTCGACGACGCTCGCCGATGGACTGAAGCGAACCTACAAGTGGTACTGCTCTCGCCTTCAAGAAGAAACTCTATGAAAAAGGCGCTCATTACCGGTATCACTGGCCAAGATGGAAGCTACCTGGCAGAACTTCTTTTGAGTAAGGGGTATGAGGTCCACGGAATCATCAGAAGATCAAGCTCTTTCAATACCGGTCGGATCAATCATCTTTACGACGACCCCGAGATCCTCAACAAGAAATTGTTTCTTCACTACGGCGATATGATCGACGCCAACAGCCTAAACAGACTGCTTGAAAAGATCGAGCCTGACGAGATCTATAACCTCGCAGCACAAAGCCATGTAAAGGTTTCTTTCGATCTGCCGGACTACACCGCACAAGTAGACGCACTTGGCACTCTTAGATTCTTGGACGCGATCCGCGAAACGGGGCTTCGTCAGGTCAAGTTTTTTCAGGCCTCGACCTCGGAACTTTATGGCAAGGTGCAAGAGGTTCCGCAAACCGAGACAACGCCTTTCTATCCGCGTTCACCTTACAGCGTCGCGAAACTGTTCGCATATTGGATCGTCGTAAATTACCGCGAAGCTTACGATCTAATGGCGTTCAACGGCATCATGTTCAACCACGAATCGCCTCGCCGTGGTAAAACCTTCGTTACCAAAAAGATCACCCGCGAAGCTGCGCTGATAGCGACGGGCAAGTCCCGCTGTCTTACTTTGGGTAACCTCGATGCGGAACGCGATTGGGGGTACGCTCCAGAATATTGTGAGGGAATCTGGAAAATGATGCAGCATCAGGTGGCCGACGATTTCATTCTAGCGACGGGCGAAACAAATTCCGTAAGGAGTTTCGTCGAACGATCGTTTGCGTGTCTTGGGGTCGAGATCGGGTGGCGCGGCGAGGGGGAGAGTGAAGAAGGAATTATTGTGTCCCTCGACAAAAATATCCTAGGCGAGAAGACACGGAGTTCCGCGCAACTTCTTAAGGTGAATGACGCGATAGTTCGCATCAGTCCCTCATATTTTCGCCCTACGGAAGTCGATCAACTTATCGGGGATGCCTCTAAAGCGGAGAAGACCCTCGGATGGAGAGCAGAGACGAAATTCAACCGGCTAGTAGAAATAATGGTTGACGCCGACTTGGAATTCTGTCGAAATCCACATCTTGACTATTAAGCCGGGAACCCGATGACCGTAACACGAGCACATGAAGATGAAACTGGTTTATCCGGCAAGCCGCTCGTTATCATTGAAGCGAGAACGAATTGGCTCGCTTCGAATCGTTCCGACCTCTGGGTCTATAGAGAGCTGCTACAGGCCCTAGTACTGCGTGACATAAAAGTCCGATACAAACAGACCGTACTTGGACTTGCATGGGCTGTGATCCAGCCGCTTTTCTTGATGCTTGTTTTTGCAAGCGTCTTTGGCCGAATGTCCGGCATGCCCTCCGACGGGCTGCCCTACCCCTTATTCGCATTCGCCGGGCTAGTGCCGTGGACGTTTCTCGCGAATACGATTAACACTAGTGGAAACAGTTTGGTCGGCAATTCTAGCCTGATCACAAAGGTCTATTTTCCGAGGATGATCATCCCGCTCTCCTCTGTCATCTCCGGCTTGATCGATTTTGCGATATCCTTTGCGTTACTCGTTCTGCTGACATTATATTACGGCCCCATATTGTCCGCCTCGCTGTTGATGCTACCCGTGTTGATTCTTCTTACCGCTTTACTAGCGGCTTCAATCGGGCTGGTGGCGTCAGCAGTAAATGTTAAATACCGCGATGTGCGGTATGCCCTACCGTTCCTTATCCAAGTCGGGATCTTCCTGACGCCCGTGATTTATCCTCTGAGTCTCGTGCCCGATAAGTGGCAATGGCTATTGAGACTTAATCCCGCAACGGGCATCATCGAAGGTTTTCGGTCTGCAATGTTTGGGTTGCCGCTTGATTGGCAAGGCATAGGCGTCTCCGCCACGATCACCGTAGCCCTCCTATTTTGTTCATTCGTCATCTTCCACCGTATGGAACGCACCTTTGCCGACGTTGTTTGACGCCGATTCGGCGGCGATACCGACTTTTAAGTGCGCCGAGGTATCCCTGACGGTGCCGCTTCGTCCCCTCCTTTCGAGCGAGCACCGCGTGAACTCAAGCGTAGTTTTTTGAACCCAACCCCCGCGGAAAGACAAACAAATGGTACGGCAGGTAAAAAAAAGCGGGATTCGGCCCAAAATGGCAGATAGTATCCGGCCACAAAAAGCGGCACGATCCACAGGGGAAAAGATAGATCCCTAACCCCGATAAACGCGAAGACCCCAATAGCGAGTTGTACGAGCACAAGAAACAAACGAAACTCGAAGTTCGACGTTAAATTACCGCCGGTATCTATGAATAACCGGGGATATTGCTCAATTCTGGCCATTACCCATGAGACAGGATCGACGCCGATACGTTCAACTGCGGCTCGCAGGTACGTTTCTTTCGGGAACTTTGCCACCGTCGCAGTCAAGCTACCCTCGACGATCTCGTCTTTCCGGAAGGTGCCATACAGTAGATCTCTTCCGATGCTTATCTGTTGGGTCGTCATTGGCCCGCCTTCGACGATAGAGTTGCGAATCATCCAGGGTAGAGCGACGAGAAGGGCGGTACCCGCAATCAAGAGAACAGGTTTTAAGGATTGCTTTCTTACAGCCGTTACTAGCACTGCGAATGCGAGCAATGGGAGAACTACGGGCCCGGTGAGAGCGGCAAGACCGAATGCAAATCCCGCGACATACCAATTTCCCGCAGTCCAAAAATAAACTGCTGCCACGACAAGAAAGATCAAAAGAGTTTCGGGCAAAACCGCCGCGGTATAGTGGATGGGCAATGGAGCAAATACAAAGAGCCATGTGCCCCACGACGAGATACGCGATTTGCGCGCGGTGAGATATAGCAGCCAGCATGTTAGCGTTCCCAAAAAGGCCTGAGCCAAAAGGAACGCTTCGACAGTCGGAAAAGGCGATGCCAACAACGGCAAAAGCACCGGCGACACGGTTGTCGGCGCTCCATTCAGCGCGAACGTTCCGACCCGAAGGCTGAGAGCCAAATTTATGTATTCTTCCGTCTCCGCCGAGCTCCAAACGAAGGTGAGAGCATATAGAAGCCGGACAATCATAGCCACGACAATGATGTAAATTTCCTTTTGACCTTTCGTTCTTCGAACAGTTTGCCGCATTTTAGGACGGAGACTCAGCCGTTTCCCCACTCTTCCGATAGTCAACTTGCCCTTGGGCGATCCAAGGTCGCAAATCTATGCCGTTCTACGCGTCTGGCATCCCATTGCTGCTCTATTTCTTCGGGGGTCGAGTGTTGCGGACGATCCGTATATACGGTATTAGCCGTGGAGTGCCCGCACAGGCGGAAAATATAGCACAGTCAATGACAAGTTCGCGAGAAATTCGTCCTAAAAGTAGGGCCAATCGGTCGCATTAAAAATAAGGTGAGATACAGTGAAGCGTGATTGAATAGGGTCTCGGTCCGCATTACTGTCCACTCAGTCACGCGAGCGCAGGCACAAGAGGACCGTTCGATCTTGTGATCGTCGTTCCTTGCCTCAGAACATATTGGCTTAAAGATATGCGAATCATCTGCGGGCAGACCGTCAGTGTCAGGCTTTTTATGCACCACAATACGTTAGGAACGATCGCAAATTTGCTGATCTGCTGGTGCTGCCGCCCTTTTTCTGGCGCCGACTACGACGGGCTCTGGCCGACGATGGTTTCCGCTTTCGCGTGGCTGAATGCTGACATCTCGAAAGATGGTTGATACAGAATGGGAGGCGACCAACCCTGATGAGTCTGGCGACAGTGAATGCGGTGCCGGACGGTTAGGCCACGAAATGCGATACTTTGGAGCGCGATAAGGATACCGATAAGGATACCGACAAAAAAGAGGCCCGAACAGGCCCCAAGTTTCTTGTACACTGTTGATTCTAATGGAGCCGCCCATCGGAGTCGAACCGACGACCTTTCGATTACGAACCGATGTTATTGCCGTTTCATTAGCTTTTTTTCAAAAGATTACTGCTACGGGGGCTTATCTTTTCGACTGGTCGCCACTCACTACGATTCTATCTGCTGTTGAACTCATCGTGCTTCTTATGTATTTTATTCTGCACGACTATACAAACGCGCTAGACAGCAAAGGGTACTAGAATGTGATTTCCATTCTAGTGAGTCTCCTAGCCTCTAAAATATGAAGCTTTTAAAACGACGGGATCAAGGTTCGATATTTCGCCACGAAGACGGCAAGCGTTGGATCGCTCGCGTGCAATACACAAACGCTGAGGGTAAGCGAACCGCAAAAAAACGAGTCGCGCTCGGGCACGAGGCCGCGAAGCTGAAGCTCGCCGAACTGCGCGGCGAAGTAGCTAAGGATCTCTCAGATCGCAAAACGTTTCGAGATCTCGATAGGTTCTATCGCCGCGAATACGTACACGCCGCGAAAATTCAAGATGGCCGCAAGGTGTCCGGCTTCAAGCAGCGAACGTGCATAGTCGAAGGTTATCTCGATTACGCGCTGGAATACTTCGGCGAGATGCCGCTCGATGAGATCACCTTCGCGGATCTGCTCGAATACAAGAAGCACGTGGCCGCGACGCCGACAAAGCACAAGTACAATCCGAAGGTCAGATCGATCGCCGACGTAAATCAAAATCTTCGACGCCTGAGACGGCTCCTTAACGTAGCCGTAGAACAAGGCTGGCTCGATACGAATCCTTTTAAACGCGGCAAGGGTATAATCGCCGACTCGCATGAAACGGAACGGACAATGGTTCTGACGCCAAAACAAGAGGCAGCGCTGATCGATGCCTGCTTCGGCGTCAGGGCTCACATTCGGCCGATCGTCGTATTCGCTCTCGATACGGCCGCCCGGAAAGGCGAGATTGAAGCGGTGAAGTGGTTCGACCTAAATTTCGATGCGCATTCGATCCGCGTCAAGAACAAGACTCGGAACGTGGAGACGACTCGGCTTGTTCCAATGCCCGACCGGCTAGAAGGAATCTTGGCAGAACTCCGGCAAAACTCACGCAAGCCGAATTCTTTGGTGTTCAACGTAGGAGACTTTAAGAAAGCCTGGGCCGGCGCGACGAAAGCGGCCGGTTTGCCAGGATTACATTTTCACGATCTCCGGCATACCGGCATAACTCGATGGCTAGAAAAAGGGGTCTCGATCGCCGATGCCATGAAGGCCTCGGGCCATACGCAAGTTAAAACGTTCATGCGATATGTAAATCAGCATGAAAGCTCGATGGCGACATTCGTGCAAAAGCTAAATAAGGCAGCGTAAAACGAGGTACTCTCAAAAGTACTCTCGACATGCGTCACGAGCTGTAATTAGCCGTCGCGAGTCGATAACACGCGAAGCCGTGAAACTCCAGAAGGTCGATAATTGCTGACTTTCGTCACAAGCCGTCACAAGGCGTCACACGCCATGGCCGATTCGTAATCGAAAGGTCGTCGGTTCGACTCCGATGGGCGGCTCCATAAAATACAGGCTAATAACCAAAAACAGGGCATCGCGTTAGAATCGATGCCCCTTAGTTTGCCCCTTCGCCGGTAAGAATCTGCTCCGCTCGATTCTTGACCTTCATGGTAGACTCTTACGAGTTATCATAGCGAGATTGTAATGCCCAACGATACCGTCCCGAACTGGAATGCAAATTGGCGGTCAGAGCCACGAAGACCTGACAATCCAATCAATAGACGTCCGCCAACTCGGTTTCCGTTTCTTTCTGAATTGATGAGGGATCCGACGGTTCTAAGCGCTCTAGATGCAGCATGGCGCGATACAAATGCCGACGTTATTCCGATCGTTGCTGCAGTGGAGCAAGGTGGTTGGATATATATGGATCTCAGGTCGGGGCGGATTTCGATTGCCCGGAAGGATAACCGTTTACAGGCACCTCGAGGTCAGGGCGGGAATCAGGCAGGTTATGCTGATATTGATCTTAATAATCCACCGACAGTTGCGGGCTCCATCGTCGTAGCTAACTTCCATACTCATCCGATGACCCCCTTCGGGGGTGCGAGTGATCCTGATATCCAACTCGCGAATGGCTACGGAGTCCCAGGAATCGTAAGGGGACAAAATAACGCTTACGACATGACTGGCACGATGCGTCGGATCGGCCCGTTCACAAACCCAACCCCAGGATATCCACCTAGGAACGCCTTCGGCTAAACGCCGGTCACGGTTGACTCACTCCGATCTGTGATAATTGTGCGATTGCGAGATCGGTCGCCTGGATCAGGACTTCGGCTCGGGCAAAGATTGCGTCCGCGTCCTGGCCGGTGAATTCGAGCTCGATGCCGCCGGTTGTTGTTAGAACGGCTTTCGAGCCGCCTGTCTCGGTTGATTCATCGTCGATCATCGCGATATTCGCAAGGTTGATGATCGTGCCTTCGACCCCTATAAATTGCAGATACATGGTTATCCTCTCGGTCTGTCAATCTCGGCTCGCATGCGGCCGTGAAGTGAAATGAGTTTGTCTTTGACCATCCAAAGCGGATAGCAGCTAAATTGCGATTGCAGCTCGACAAACGCTTCGTCGGCCTCGCGGTCGGCGATCAGTTCGACAATGAACGCGAACATCGGAAATTCGGCTTTTATCTCGGGCAGCCAATTAGCTCCGCGTTCCTCGCGAGCTTGCCGGATGAAGTCGATGATCTGTTCTTGTCCGGCCGGTGAAAGGAACGTAAGCCATTCTTTCCAGCCGATCGAATCACTCGGCATCGGTTTTTTCCTTAACGTCGACGCTGTCCGCCGGTTCGTCTGTCGCAAAAGGAATAGTGACCTCGTCCGCGTTGATCGAAATGCTCGCGATGAATTCCGGCGACGGCTCCTCGATTACGATCTCGCCTAAGATCGTTTGCGTTCCCGCGGTTGCCGGTGATTCCGGCTGCGTCGGCCGACGACGAAAGCTCGATGTTGGTAACGCGGCCGGTTCGGTCTGCGGTGATACGGCTGCATTTTGTGTCGGCTGGCCGCGCATCATATCTGCGAAGCTCGCCGCCGATTGCGGCTTCGCGGCAAAGCCGCCTAAAAGACCGGCCAGGATGCCGCCGATCTCTTCCTTATGCTCAAAGATCGTTTTGACTGTCTCGGGTATCCAATGGCCGCCGCTGTCGGCCGGAAAAGCGTAATCGAGTAGCTTTTCTTGCAAAGCAGGGCTTTGCGTTCCTAGCGCCTTTTCGAGAATGTAAAGCTGCTCGGACTGCGGCTGCGGATTCGCGGTCGGTACTGCATCGGCCTTTGCCTTCAGCTCATCAATCTCTCGCTGCAATCGTTTCTCTTCATCGCCGAACAAGGCATCTTTCAATGCTTTCATCTTGACGATGCTGTTTAGCATTGAATCCATCGGATCTTCTGGTACTGCCTGAGCCGGTGGCGGCGGTTGTCCTGGGGAACGATCGGCGTCCTTCTCGGCCTTTGCTCTCGCGACTGCGGCAGGATCGTCGGCGAGCGTCGATTTCCACGATCTGCCTAACGCTCCGTTGTAGTAGATCTGGAAATAGTAATGGCCGCCTCCGTATTCCGATCTCACGCGTTCCTCAATATCCATCTTCTCGGCGGTTAGCTCGATGTTGCGAAGCGGCGGGAGATTGGTTACGGCTCCGCACGGCGTCAAGAATCGATCGTTCATCGAATCGGGATTTCGGCGGATCTGGATGGTGCAGAATTGGTTGTCGTAGGATTCGCTCGAATCGCCGAACAGAACGGCCGCGAGTGAGTTTTCGGCGAACTCAGGCCGATCATCCTTCTCGTCGTCGTCATCGTCTTCGAGATCTACGGTGATAACCTCTTCGCTCGCCGGTTTTCGCTTTTCACGTCCGATCCTCTTTGTCGTCGTCACTTCCTCGACTAATTGTTCATCGTCGTCAAGATTTACGGCTGCCGTGGCCGCGTTTGTATTTGTCGGAGTTTTTTTTCGCATGGTTTTGGCTGTCTCGCTGTCTGTCGATCGCCTGTCGAATATGCTGTCGGTCCGCGAGTTCATATATTAGCTCGTCTTATTCATTTGTCAATCGTAGATTAGTTTTCCTGTTGACACGTTGATTTTGCCATGTTACTTCTTTCATCGGCGGCCGCTGCTTTCCTGTCAAAAACTGCCGAAGTCCGATTCTCCGAACGAGGCGGCCGCCGAAATTATGAGAAGGGCTTTGCAGATATTTCGCGACGGGAAAAAAGAAACAAGATCTTTGACACTTCCACTGCTAGACGGCGAGCAAGGCAACTTGCAGACGCTTGGAGCGATGGCACAAATTGTCCGCGAAGATCGACTCGAACCTGATCTAAGAATCTTCGTTTTGCGGGAGATCGTAGGCGGTGTTCGCGGACATGACTATCAAGGCGAGATCGAATCGATCTTTCAGTTTGCTCGTGATCGGATCACGTATCGACGGGATCCGTGGGGCGTAGAACGCGTCGCGGATATTTGGTCAACGCTCTACGCCCTGAATCCGAACGAGCCTGAAGGCGATTGCGGCATTAAGTCGATGTTCTTTTGCTCGTGTGCCGCGATCCTCGGGTTTAAGCCATTCTTCGTGGTTATCAAGCAGACGCCGAATCAACGGGCGTTCAATCACGTTTATGCGGCGATTTTGCAAGACGGCGAATATCGATACTTCGATCCAACGCCGGAAGATGCTCCGCCCGGGTGGGAAGTGAAAAGTTATAAAAAGTTTTTGTATCCGATCTTCTGATGAATCGACCGCTGGTATATCGCGACGACTATTTCAACACGACGCTTCGCGGCGACGGTGATGACACGCTCGGGTTCGCGTTTCTCGCTCCGTTGATCGGTGCGGCCCCGGGAATATTTCAATCGATCGTCGGTTTATTCGGCGGCGGGCGGAAAGCGCAGTTTCAAGGTTTGGCAGAGATCAACACGGCCGGTCAACAAGCGACGGCTGCGATGGACCAGATCAAGGCCGCTCTCACGTCCGGCCAGATGTCGCCTGGTCAAGCGGTTAGTGAAGCTCAAAAGATCGTTCGGTCGTTCAACGATCCGACGATAGTGTATCCGGCGTCGAAGGGCGCAGACGCGGCGGCTAGAACACAGTTCATAGCTTCCCTGAGTCAGAGCTTGCAGCAGATCCAGGCGGCGGCTGCATCGGTTCCCGCAGCTCAAGCAAATGCTTCCGGTAGCGATCTTGGTGGCATTTCGACTAACACGCTTTTGCTTGTCGGCGGCGGATTGCTGGCCGTGTTTATACTGAAAAAATAAATGGAACGAATGCCCGAAATTGGCGATGAAGATCTTCCCTATGCTCGCGAGCTGATCGCGGCGATCGAGCCGGTGAGCCCGTTTGATACTTCGCTCGCGGTTCCCGAGCCAACGGTTAGCTATCCATCGAATTGGGAGGTTGCGACAGTAGTGATGGATCCGATCGAGTATCCAAGCGAACTTCCCTGGTACTCTGCGCCGGTTATCGAGCCTATACAATCGCCGACTTATGTTTTCAGTAAAGACGAGAATACGGCCGTTTATCCCGTCGAACTTCAACCGGCGTACACGTATCAGCAGCCGATCGAGAGTCCGCCTTATAGTCCCGAACCGATCTATGTGCGAGGAATCGATATGATGCCGGATCCACTGACTTACGAACAGAAGTATCCGATCGAATCGCCACCTTGGAATCCCGGTCCGTATGACGAGCCGATCCCGATCGTAGATGTTCCGATCGTTACTCCGGTTCCCGTAGTTCCTGTCGATGTGCCGGTCACAACGCCGCCGCCGATAGTGACGGTCAACGTCGGTACTCAAACGCCGACTACGCAGCAAGCTGTTGACGACGGCGAGACTGCGATGATCTTGGGCTATCCCTGGTATTACGTCGCCGGTGCTGCGGCCGTGGGCTTGCT
>JBDSLC010000094.1:0-7011 GCA_039916585.1 Pyrinomonadaceae bacterium
GAGAGCGAGCATCAGAACTATGTTCGCTTTAACCCCGATGACCCGTATGTCGTCCGCAACGACCTGCCTAAGCTGGCCGGGCTCAGGCAGGCGTTTCCGAAGATGGTTAAGTAGCCGGAGTTCTCGACCGTCTCGACGTATCTGGCCGGTTAGGCTCTTACATCTCCTCAAACCAGCCGAAATTAACCAAAACTTCGCAGACAGGCTTGCACGTCTTGCACCCCGTTTGGTGGCGTCCTGCGTTGCGCATCCGCGCAAAAGTCGGAACACCGCCCCAAGAATCGCGTATGATCCTTTGGTATGTTCTGTCCGAAGTGTGCGCTGCAGAATGGGGATGAGGTGCTTTACTGCCGCGGGTGCGGTGCGGATCTGGCGTCGGTGCGCACCATACTCGAAGCGTCCGCTCGGGGATCAACCACGTCACCGAAGGTGCATCTCTCTGATCGTCAACTGCGTAGGATGCGGCGACGCGGCATCGATGGCTCGGAAACTCCACTGACCCTCGCCGAACGGGCGATCGAAATGCAGAGCGGCGCCATCCGCGGCCTGATACTCAGCGGGGGCTTTGCGTTCATTACGTATCTGATCTACCAAAATCCACCGGTCGGCGGCATCTTCTGGCTGCTTCCACTAGCGTTCACGATCTTTTTCTTCGCTGCGACACTATCGCGATTCCTTCAGGCGAGCATGATCAAGAAACTCCTCCGCCAAACCGAAGAGCCATCTAATCTTACTGACGTCCGGCAGGAATACCTGGAGCCAGGTCAAAAGGGAGAAAGGCCGCAGCTGTGGAGCGTCCCTCCCGCATCGATCTACGAGACGGACGAACTTGAGAAATCCGCCCATCCCGAATCCATCACGGATGCTACGACGCGACACTTGCGCTGACACGCCCGGGTTTTTTTACCAAGCGGACTATTTCGTTAACTCAGTTGGATCGCCCGTCTTATGTTCCTCGATCTGGAACTTAAGGAACGAATGAATTGCGTTTCGGGCGTCGGCGTTCTTCGTAATTATCCGAACGCGAGCGCCGCAGTCGGTCTTTTCGTATTTGTAAACGATCTTTTCCTTAAGCCGATCCATTTCCGGGACGCCGGGCGGCACGGTGCCGTGCACGGCGAACGGAGTTTTGAAAATGCCTTCCTGAAACTGCCCGGCTATCATCTCCAGATGACTTCGGATCTTGTCGCGGTTGACGGTATCTTTGGGATCATTCGCCTCTACCTGGATCGCCCCGCCGTCCTTCATTATCAGAAAGTGGTGTGTCGTAACCGCTTGCGAAAAGCCCATCTCCTTTTCGCCATTCTCTTTGACCATCTTGTCATGGTCGATCTTGTGTTTGTCGTCATGCTGAGCGAAACACGTGGCCGCAAAAACGACGAGGACCATTACGGATAAATAAATGCTTTTCATCTTATTCGTCTTCCTTTTTTCTTTTTGAATTTGGAGACAATTTTCGCATGCCATTCGTATTTTTCGGCACAGGCAAATTTTGCAGCAGTCTGCTTTGAGTTCCTTCAGTGGAATTCGACAGCAGACGATCCCAGTTTGAAATTGTCCGCTGCAGGTCTTCCCGCAAAAGTTTGAGAGCCCTGATCTGCTCTCCGACCTTTTTCAGCTTCGCGATCGCAAGGCGGTGAACTTCGCGACACGGCGATCCGCCCTTATCACGTTCGCCAAGGATCATCGAAAGTTCATCAAGCGTGAAGCCAACCGCCAACGCCCGCCGCACAAGCCGTATGCGTTCCGGAGCATCCAACGGATACATCCGGTAACCATTGGACGACCGCCGCGGCCTAGCCAGGACTTTCTTACGTTCATAATGCCGCAAGGTGTCCGTGCTTACGCCCGTTTCCTTTGCCAATTCGCCCGCGAGCCAATAGTCACGTTCCGTGAAAATTACCTCCATAGGAAAGCCTAAACCCTGGAATCAGTCCCAGGGTCAAGTATAAACTTCGCGATGTATATATTTATTACGCATCGATCTATGAGATCTCCGCTTGTTAACCGCACGCAGAGGCGACTCTTTTCTAAGGCCGGCCGACTACGCTGACCGGCGACCATGTTACCGAGCCAGGGAATGGATCGGACTTTAAAACGAACTTGTTCCCTTTTCTCTGAAGCACCAAAGTATCCAGCTTTCCGCTTGGAAAAGAAAATTTCCCAAATGCGTCCGCACCATCAGAGCTGAACACCTTTAATTCGACGTTCTTCCAATCGATCTCAGAGGTATGTTGAGCAACCTTCACATGCGGAATGGCGGTATGATCGCGAACTAACAAAACGAGAGGGATTTCGCCCGCCGTGATCGATAGCCACCGACCACCATCGTAAGTTCTACCTGACTGGTAATCATTCCATTTCCCGGGTGGAAGATAAACGTCCCGCGACGCGGAGCCTTCGCGAAAAAGCGGCGCGACAAGGAGACTGTCCCCGAACATATACTCGTCCTCGATCAACCACGAGGTCTTATCGTCCGGAAACTCAAAGAACAGCGTCCGCAGCATAGGGAATCCCTTTGCAGACGAGTCCTTTGCCTGAGCATAGATGTACGGCATCAGTGAATATCGCAGGCCGAGAGCCTTGCGAAAATCTTCGGTGAGGGCTTCGTCATATTCCCACGGCTCGCGGGGAGGAGCACCGTGAGTTCGGGTGTGTGAGGTCAGAACGCCGAATGCCATCCAACGCCGATAAAGATCGCGCGGAGCCCGGTCGACAAATCCGCCGACGTCATGGCTCCAATATGTAAATCCTGAGAGACCCAATGAAAGGCCGCCGCGGAGTTCCGCTGCCATTGCCGAGTCCGTATTCTCAGCGTCGCCGCCCCAATGCAGCGGATAGCGCTGGCTTCCAGCCCAGGCGCTTCGCGCCCATATGATCGAATCGCCGTTAATCTGCTTCGTGATGTCGCTAACGGCTCTGTTATATCTAAGCGGATACAGATTGTGTTCGAACAATCCTGTCTTTCCCGACGAATATTGGCCGTTCATCGGAGCACCTTCGCCGAAATCTACTTTGATGGCTCCGACACCCATCTTCAAGAGCGACGCAAGTTTGTCTTGGTACCACTTCACTGCCGCCGGGTTACTCATGTCGAGTACCGCATCCTCAAACGGTAGTACCCCGCCCTCGTTCTTCACGGCGTAACCCTTTTCGACGATCTCTTTGAAAAGCTCGTTCTTCGGCGTGAAGTACGTATATTGCCAAAGGCTGATCTTGAATCCCTGATCACCCAAGTCCGCGATCATCTTTGCGGGATCTTTGAAACGTGATGTCGAGAATTGATAGTTGCTTCGCCAATCGGTTTCGAACCACCCCGTGTCGAGATGGATCACATCCGTCGGAATGCGGTATTGGCGGAGTTTCGCAGCAACGTCGCGAACCTCCTCCTCCGACTTATACGTGATGCGGCTCATCCAGAATCCAAATGACCAAAGTGGCGGCACAGGGCTGCGGCCAGTTATCGCGGTGTATTCGGAGAGAACATCCTTCGGATCGCCAAGGAATACGAACAGATCGAGTGAATCGTCGGCAGAATAAACAACATTGTGCTGAAGATAAGTCTGCCCGAAGTCGAAGGTCACCGGAGAGCTAGTGTGTACGAACATTCCGTACCCGTTGCTGCTCAAAAAGAACGGGATCGGCTTATACATCAACTGACTCTGTACGCCCATTCCATCGCGTGCCGTCGCGTTGACCTTTTGACCGCGTTTGTTCAGAGCTGTGAACGATTCGCCCGTGCCAAAGATCTTTTCGTCATGCGAAAGATCGAATGTCGCCGCGAACCGCCGAGCCAGATCGCCGGCCCTCCGAACAAAAGAGAACGGCGTTGTTCCGACATACGTGTGCGGCTGATTGATGTTGTTGGTCTTCGTCAGCATATTCCCGGCGGCATCATACAATTCGATCGCCCACGGCTCTTTCACGATGCGTACCCTTCCGAACGCGCTCGTGTAGGTGACCGAATCGGCAGCATTCTCAATCTTCCAGGATCCGTCCGATCCGGGAACGCCATCGAGCATGAGCGATGGTGAATTGTCGAATGCCGTGTCACGCGAATTGAACCGCAGACGCACCGTTCGCGGGCTAACGAACGAGATCGAGAATGGTAGTGCCGGGTCTGCGTCGTATTCCGTACCCGGGAACTCGGTTGCCTTGCCCCGTGCAAGGCCAACGTCGACTTTGTTGAACGAAAGTGTCGTCGAGAGCAGATAACGATCCCACTGGATCCTCCCGCTACCCGACGCCGCGTCAAAATTGCTCAGCCGGCTCCCGACAAAATAGACGTTCTCCATCTTGCGGAAATCCTGACTTACATCCACCGGATCACCGAGTACTTGGCCCGACGCAGCCTGAAGGCAACCGCCCGCGACGAGGACCAACCACAGAAAATTAGCTTTCATTTGTTGTCAGATCAGACCTAGAAAAGATTCGGAACGCGAGAATTCTATCATTGCATTGGTACACCGGTAAGTGCGTGAAAGCGATTACTACTCCGCACACCCGATGCGTTTGCTGATGCGGATTGACGTGGCCTTCGGGGTGGCGGATGCGGAGTTCGCGGAGGTTCCTAGGGTTCGTCGGTTGGCGGCCTTGTGACCTCGATGTTGTTGGCGAGACAATGTTGGTAGATGGAGTCGACATCGTCTACCCAGATGAACATCGAGGCGCCTTTGTCGTTGTCGGCGGCGGTGAAAGTTTTGGCGTTCGTGCCCTTGCCGCGGCCGCCCTGGCCGTCGTGACATAGGAAGATCTTAACCTTGCCGCTTGAGACCGCGCCGAAGCCCGGCGGATTGCCCCAGTCCCGGAGCTTCTTCCAAATCAAGCCGCGCGAACCATGCGATGCTCCCGGCAAAGTTCGAAACATTCAATATCGGCGTTACTCTGTGTGCGATCATAAGTTCGCTGAGGATATTGCGGTTCGCGTTGGGATGTCAATAAGAAGAGAAAATTAGCCACCAGTTTCACGAATTACACGAATGGGTTGAATCCATCCTGCATTTGTGAAATTCCTGCAATTCGTGGCTGATCGCTTTAATGGAGTTGCGGCCGCGGTTTTCGGGAAACCACGGCCGCTAGATTTTCGGAAGGTTAACTGTAGGCAATGCGGAGTGGATAGGCAAAAGGCGGTTTATTTGTTGGTTGGTGTTTGCCGGTTTGTGGGCTCCTCCGCATTGCCCATTTCCCCAGCTCGGGAACTCAGCTTCAACTTGTTCTGGGGGCGAACAAGGCCGAACTTCTTTGCCTCTCGCTCGATAGTGTCCGTATCGTTCTTCAGGTAATAGATCTCTTCCTGAAGCCCAAGATTCTCATCATTCATCTGCTGAACTCGCTGGTTCAGCGTTTCGTTATCCTTCTGTTCGTTCGCAAGATCAATGTAACTGCGAACGTTGACGGTCGCCGTGATCGAGAGCACCAGCGTAAGCGATGCCGCGATCGGGACCCACCGCGGCAAGATCCGCCGCTTTGGTTTTGACACGCGTGCGATCTCGTCCCGCCGTGTCCGGCGAACTCGCATATTTCTTCGTGTCATCTCGTTATTCATCCGCGTGTTTTCGTTTCTTTCGTGAGCGATTCGGAAGAATTTATCCACGAAATAAGAAAATAAGAAGTCTAATTCAGAAGGTAATTCCTTCCTGCTTCTACCAGTTCATCGACCTGCTCGTTCGTTTCCGCCTCCGCGTAGATGCGGACCATCGGTTCGGTGCCCGAGGGACGCATTAGCATCCAGGTGCCGTCGGTGAAGTTGAACTTCACCCCGTCCAGTCGATTTATGTTGTCAATCTTTCGCCAGCCGATCTCGGTCGGTTCCTGTGCGAGCTTTTCTTTCAACTTTGCTGCGACATCGTTGGTCAGCTTTACGCCGATGCGTTTTGTTTCGAGCTTGCCGACGCGTTCGTAAAGAGCTTCTAATTGCTCGCCTATCGACTTGCCTGTAACCGCGACCGACTCTGCCGCGAGCAGGCATGCGATCAAACCGTCTTTCTCGGGATAATGATGGCGAATCGAAAGTCCCGCTGATTCTTCACCGCCGAGAATGATCTCGTCTTTGATTATCAATTCGCCGATGAACTTGAAGCCGACCGGCGTTTCGTAAAGCTCCAGCCCTCGATCTTTTGCGACGCGGTCGATAAGGTTCGACGTCGCCACCGACCTCGCAAGTCCGAGTTTCCATCCGCGACTTTCGGCGAGATAATCTCCCAACAATGCGACGAGTTTGTTCGGTTCGATGAACGTTCCGTCACTGTCGATGATCCCAAATCTGTCGCCGTCACCGTCCGTTGCAAGTCCGAGGGTCAGGCCGTTGGCCGTGACGGCTGTCCGCAGCAGGTCGAGTTTCTCTTCGCTGGGCTCCGGAGCCTTTCCGCCGAACGTAACGTCACGCCAATCGTGAATCGTCTCGACCTCGAGGCCGTGATCCCTCAGGATCTTGTCCAGATATCCGCGGCCGGTGCCGTAGAGGCAGTCATAAGCGTACCGGCCCTTTGCCTTCGCGATCGCTTCGAAGTTGATCTTCGATTTAAGGTCGCCAAGATACGCTTCACGCGGATTGAAACTTTCAATGCTGCCGCCGTCCGCGTCGGCTGGCTCGTCATTATTTTCGACTCTTGCTTCTATATCTTTCGTTACATCAGGTAACGCCGGTGCTCCGTCATGCGTCGAGAATTTGATCCCTTGATACTCGGGTGGATTGTGCGATGCAGTGAAATTCAACGCTCCCGCCGCTTTCATATTGCGGATCGCATGCGAGATGGTCGGCGTAGGAACAGGATGCTCGCAGTGCAGTACGCGAAAGCCTTTCCGTTTGGCGATATCTGCGGCCACCGCTCCGAACCGCTCCCCCATGAACCGCGTGTCGTTACCGATGATCAGTGTGTTGCCGAGATCAGGCTGAGTTTTCAAATATCCGCAAACCGCATTCGCGACCCGCTCGACGTTCGCGAACGTAAAATCTTCTGCGATGATCGCCCGCCACCCCGACGTGCCAAACTTGATCTTCATTACGTGAGG
>JBDSLC010000095.1:0-1596 GCA_039916585.1 Pyrinomonadaceae bacterium
CTTCTAGCTCTCGAAGAGAAGGTGATCGACTTCGAAAACGAGCGGGTTTGGGTGATTCGCTCCAAAGGTCGCCCGCCCCGCTCGGTCCCGATCAACGCGACAGCGTCAAGAGTCCTTCGCGAAATGATTAAGCACAGTCAACTGCCGTTTCCTCTGAAAGACTTTCGCAAGCGATGGCATCCGTTACTCATTCGTGCGGGAATCAATAAGCCCGGCGGGACTCGGGAGGAGAATTATCATTTCCACGATCTCCGCAGCTACTTTGCAAGCGAACTGATTCGTCGGAACACAAATCCCCTGATCGTCCAAAATCTTTTCGCCCACTCAGACATGAGCATCACGAATATCTATGCGGAAACGGAGGCTGATCTAATGCTTGAGGCGGTCAAACGCTTGGACCCCGAATTTGCTACGCGTGAAAGAATTTAAGAAGTGGCTCTTGAACCGACCTTTCACGAGGAAAGAGGGTGGGCAAGAGTTCTTTCTCTCGAACACGACCTCGCACCGTTACCTTGCTCGACTTAAGCATCTACTTCGAGACGCCGCTGATACTCTCGGAACCCGCGTTCCGCCCTTCAGGGACCTGATCAAGAAGTCCGATGATGAGCCAAAGGGCATTAAGTACACCTTCGAAGAATTTCAACGAATGCTCGCCGCGTGTGATCGCCTGTTCCCGCGCAAACCGGAGAACCGAAAACGCTGGCGTCTTGTTCTCATAGCAGCTTACACCTTAGGCTGCCGCGTAGATGAACTCTTTCACATTATGGGAACCCACATAAAATATCTTGATGAAGAGAAACGAATCGGGTTGATCGAACTCACCATGCCCGATAGCCGGAACAAGATCCACACGAAAAAGATGCCAATAACAACATGGTTGTTCGAGGAAATGGAAGCGGCAGGGCTTTTCAATAAGGCTCCCAACGAACGACTGTTCATGTGGACAAAAGCGTATCGGAGGCCGTTTGAAGAAACTAAGGAAAAAGCCAAGGTAAATTCAAAAGGCACGTTTCATACTTTGAGGGCGACATCGACAACTGATAACGCTACAAGCGGTCAAGAATTAGAAACTATCCAGCAAGAAGTCGGACACAGAAAGGGCGCCGGAGTGACATCGAAGCACTACATACACTTCGAAGATCGTCAGATAATTGAAGCCGCATCGTTATTCAACGCGAGATTAGAGCGAATGCGAAACTAAACGATGGCCGCTGTTCTTAGGTTCGTCAATGTACGTACCGTTGATTGTAGCGTTCCGATTTTTCGCCGCCGTAAATGTAGTGTCCTGAATCCAGCATCCGGTATAGATGACCCCTTCGTCTCCTCTCATGCGAGGGTCAACTCCTCGATTTCAGTATAAGGTTGGGCCGTCATCTGAAGTCGGGGGGCTGCCGGGGTGATACCAGGATTAAACGCCGGAACGTCTTGCTCTTTCGGGATCGCAGCCAGAGATTCCGGCTGACGCAACGTACCGTCGATCACGTCATAGGCTTGACCGCCGGCGATCGACCGGAGTATTTCCGTGATGACGAGCGTCGACGTGAATATACCGACGAAGGAAGCTCCGACGGCCCGGTTCGCGAGCAGCGTCAACCC
>JBDSLC010000096.1:0-3413 GCA_039916585.1 Pyrinomonadaceae bacterium
GATCAGCTCAACTATTCGCCGGCGGTCGCGAAGGTAAATCTGAAGGGCGAGACGACGATACCTAATAAAGATTTCGTGCTGCGATACGACGTGACCGGCAAGCGGATAGAGGATGCGTTGATCGCACATCGTTCAGCTAAAGGCGGATTTTTTACGTTGGTTTTGCAGCCGCCGGACAAGGTCGCGAGCGAAGACAGGACGCCGAAAGAGATAGTTTTCGTACTGGATACGAGCGGTTCAATGGGCGGATTTCCGATCGAGAAAGCGAAGGAAGCGATGAAGCTCTCGCTCGACGGTTTGTATCCGGAAGACACGTTTAATCTAATCACTTTCGCCGGCGACACAGAGGTGTTGTTTGAAACTCCCGTTCCGGCAACGCAGGCGAATCTCGAACTCGCGCAAGACTTCTTGTCGTCCCGCAACGGCGGCGGCGGAACGGAAATGATGAAGGCGATAAAAACCGCGTTCGCGCCGTCGGGGTCGAAAGAGCATCTGCGGATCGTCTGTTTTATGACGGATGGATATGTCGGGAATGAAGACGAGATCGTTGCCGAGATACAGCGAAATACGCAGGCACGCGTGTTTTCGTTCGGCATTGGTGATTCGGTAAATCGTGCGTTGCTCGACAAGATGGCCGAGGCTGGTAAAGGCGAGGTCGAATATGTGATGTTGACAGATGACGGCTCGAAGGCGGCGAAACGATTCTACGAACGCGTCCGCTCGCCGCTGCTGACGGACCTTTCGATCGAGTGGAACGGCATGCCGGTCGCGGATGTTTACCCGTCGAAACTGTCGGACCTCTTTTCGGCGAAGCCGGTGATCGTGAAAGGCAGATATACGAAAGGCGCTCGCGGGACGATCAAGCTGAAAGGAACCCTTGCGGGCGCTCCGTATGAACGTTCGATCGACGTTACGCTGCCCGAAGCGGAACCTCTGAACGATTCGCTTGCGTCACTATGGGCACGGCAGCGTATAGATGAACTGTCGAGCGACGCGCTGAATGCAAAACAGCCGAAGGTAATTGAGAAACAGATAACCGATCTAGGGCTCGAGTTTGGATTGATGACGCGGTTCACGTCGTTCGTCGCGGTGGAAGAACGCATCGTGAATCAGAACGGAACTCAGGTGAAGATGGAGGTCCCGGTCGAGGCTCCGAGCGGTGTGGATATGACGAAGGCGGGAGGATTTCAGGTAGATGGGGCAGAATCGGTTGTCACCGTTTCCAGCGGCGGTGGTGGCGGCGGTCAGTTGATGGCGATGTCTGCCACGGTGAGCGTGCGAGAGAAAGGACGGAGCGTAAAGCCGAAAAGAAGCGGCGGAAGTGGCGTAGGCTATGGTTCCGGGTCCGGCAGCGGATCAGGAAGAGGCTCGGGCTCGCCAGCTCTTGCACCGCCTCCACCTGCTAACAATGGTCAAGTATTCTCGTCTGCTACGAGTCAGACGGTGAATGTCACGGGCGGTGAATCGGAGGTTATCAAAGTTGAAGAAGAGACGCCGTTCCGAAGGCTTGAGGTACTAACAAGTCTTCAGCGGCCGCCGGCGATCTCGTACGGCGTGGTGAACGGAAAGGCTCTTTCGCTGCCGGTTCCGGAATACCCTGCGGCTGGGAAGGCGGTCGGTGCGACTGGAACTGTATCGGTCTATGTGCAGATCGATAGAGAAGGAAAAGTCAGCTTGGCACAGGCAATATCCGGTCATCCGCTCCTTCGAGCTTCGGCGGTCGCCGCGGCGCAAATTGCACGGTTTACTCCGACGGTCGTGTCCGGCAATGCTGTGATCACGGAAGCGGTTCTCAACTACGATTTCGTCGATCCATTGAAAGAAGCAACTACGAATGCCGCGGCCGGGAATTTGGCGATTCGCAGTCTCAAGAGCAAACCGCCGACCGAGGCCGATCTCCGCGAGGTGAAACAAAAGACGAGACTCCATACGTGGCTGTATGCTGCCGTTCAGCGGATCGAAAAGAAAACGTCTCCCACACCTTATGAATCGACGTTTGTCCACGACGGAAGGGCGAGTGTTGCGCTTGTGTTTTCGACCGCGGTTACTCCTACACTCTTGAATCAATTGAAGGCTCTCGGGTTTGAGGTTGGTAAGTCGTCGGGTTCGGCGGTAATCGGAACGATAGCTGTCGAGAAGCTGCGGGATCTGGCGGATATTTATGAGATCAAATACGTGATGCCGCGGATGTTGTGACATCGCGTAGCGATGAGTGATTGTAGCCGTGGGTTTCAACCCACGGTTGCGATGTTGCGGCGACCTAGTCGCGTCAGCGACGGATGAATGCCGGCGTTAGCCGATGGTTCAATCGTCGCTACGCGACGAGAATCAATCTTTTGCATTCCGTGGGTTGAAACCCACGGCTACAGTCAGGTGTCGCTCTGCGACGAGGATAGTAAGGGCTGCTGTGAATTATTTCGGGCAGCCTTCCTTATTCACCTTTTACGCCGCTTAGGCGGCGTTGCACGCGGGACGCGTGCGGTCCAGTCGACGAGCGGTCTTGTCGATCAGCTTTTTCTTAATTCCGTTAGGACTTGTTTAGCTACACCTTTTAGGGTGTCGAAGACGCCCGTGCCGTTAAACGCTACGGCTTCGAAGACGGGTTCGTCTTTTTTGCGGAGCTCGTAGGCGAGGTCTTCCATGGGGATGACGTTCGGCAGGTCGCGTTTGTTTAGCTGGAGGACGTAGGGGAGCTTCATCAGGTCGTACCCTTGCGTCGAGAGATTTTCTTCGAGGTTGTAGAGCGATTCGATGTTGGCGTCCATTCGCTCTTCCTGGCTGTCGGCGACGAAAACGACGCCGTCGACGCCTTTTAGGATGAGCTTACGCGATGCGTCGTAATAGACCTGGCCAGGGACGGTGTAGAGATGGAAACGTGTCTTGAATCCGCGGACGGTTCCGAGTTCGAGGGGCATAAAGTCGAAGAACAGGGTGCGGTCCGTCTCCGTTGCGAGGCTAATGAGTTTGCCCTTAGCTTCCTGCGCGGTCGAATCGTAGATGTGCTGCAGATTCGTCGTCTTGCCGCAGAGGCCCGGGCCGTAATATACGATCTTGCAGTTGATCTCCCGTGAAGCGTAATTGATAAAGGTCATAGCGTTGGTGGTGGGTTTTTGGGGGAATAAGTCCGTTTAGGCGAAGAGGCTGTCGATGTCGTCGTCAGAGATATCGGCAAATACTGAGTCTTGGGCGATGCTGAACGCTTTCGAGTCTTCCGCAGCATCGTCCAGAATGGCGGCGACCTCGTAGCTGGCTTTTTTCGCTCGGATCTTGACGAGGCCCAGGGTTGAGCGTTCGTCAAACACCACCACGAGCAGGCTGCGGCCGATCACGCTAATGAAGATGCTCTCGCGCTCGCCTTCGTGAACTACCGACGGGAACGCATTCTCGCCGATCAGTTTGGCCATGCTGTGAGT
>JBDSLC010000097.1:0-7027 GCA_039916585.1 Pyrinomonadaceae bacterium
CCGACCCGTCCGCAGCCCGCCCATCGGTCAGGGACATTTCGTCCAGCAGCGAGATAAGCTCCGTGTTCTCCTGAAACGGCACGGGCAGATAATGTGCTCCCCAGGGATGGCTCACCGGCTGCCCGACTCGCGAGATCGAAGTACCACCAGCCTCTTTCTCAAGTTCAAGAACAACGAAATCACTAAATTCATTCTTCGACAACTTCCACGCCGCCGACAGGCCCGCGACGCCGCCGCCCACGATCGCGACATTAACATTTGTCCACCGATCCACCGGAACTTCGAAGGTGCGATTCTCTCGCAGTACATGTCCGAGACTCGCACTCTGCCCGACGACCTCACCTTCCGGAAATCGGCTCACATAAGTGTCCCGACAGGCGGCCAGCGCAAACGGCGCGCCCAGGAATAACGTTAAAAGGTCTCTTCGCGAAATCTCCATTCGGAATAAGTGAGAAGTGATAAGTGAAAAGTAATAAGTTACTCGGACCGAAGTTTCTTGATCGCGGAGATGAGCATTTTCTGCATTTCATCGCAATCGTCCAAAAGCGAACGAGACTGTTCGTCGGTGATAAATCCACCTCCATGGATCAGCTGCAGCAAATAGTTTGTCTTGAAGGCTTTCTTATTTGCGATCGAGTACTTCTGGCGAAATTCGTCCCGGTTATCACCTTGACGTGCCTCCTCGATGAAAAGACCGATATTGACGCCTGAGTCTAAGACCTTCTTTGAAAGTGAAAACTCCTTCCTTTCTTTTTGCAGATAGTCCGAGAGCTTTACTATTCGCAAGGCAAATGCGAAAGCCTTGTCTTTCAGCGGATCTGACATATCACTTGTCACTTATTCCTTATCACTTATTCCGGGGGTCATTCGAAGCGCCTCCATTCAGTCTCGTAGTACCGAACCAACGCCTGATTATCTAATCTATTCACTTCGATCTCACCATCGGGTGCGAGAAGGTCTTTCGATAGTTCGAACATTGTTGGGAAGGATTCAGCGTTCAGAAACTTCAAGTCGATTCCGTCAGGCGGAGCTTTGGGAACGTCGAAAGGCTGGGTCTTGGCGAGCGCATATCCCCAGATCCCAAAACTCGGGACCGTTGTCGCATAGGGCTTTACCGCGAATCCTGATGCCTCTAAGGTTCTTATGATCGACCAATACGATCGGGGTGCGATCAGCGGCGAAGTGCACTGGATCACAACCGCAGCGTTGGGTTGCAGTTTCTTCTTTAACAACGCATAGAAGCGTGTCGAGTAAAGCTTCCCGAGTGCGAAATTGTTTGGGTCCGGAAAATCGACGATCGCGATGTCGAAGGGCTCGATCTCGGTTTTGTCGAGCCAAACGAACGCATCGCCATTCGTTACCTTTACCCTTGGGTCGTCAAAGGAATGGTGATTGAGTTCGTCGAGCGCGGGGAACGCTTTCGAAAGTCCCGTCATCATCGGGTCGAGATCGACAAGCTGTACCGCCTCGACCGATTTGTATTTCAATATCTCGCGCAATGCCAAGCCGTCGCCGCCGCCGAGTACTAGAACGCGTTTCGGCTCGCCATTGAACGCGGCGAACGCAGGATGAACGAGCGCTTCGTGGTATCGATATTCGTCGAACGAGTTGAACTGAAGATTGCCGTTCAGGAAAAGTGCATGACCGGTCTTTCCTTTTGTCACGACGATGCGCTGATATGGCGAACTCTTGGCGTAGACGATGTTATCGACGAAGAGCCCATCCTCGGCGAGCGTCGTAAGGCTGTCAGCCTTGATGAACGCGATCCCGAGGAGGACGATCACAATGAAGCCTTTCACCCGAAGGATCGTCAACGTTTTGTTCTTCACCAGCGGTTCGAGAAGCCAGGTCGCCCAGATGCCGACGGCCGCGTTGAGCATACCGAAGAGCAGCGAGGTGCGATTGAGGCCGAGCTTCGGCACGAGAAAGATCGGAAACAGAAGCGACGCGACGAGAGCTCCGACATAATCGAGCGCGAGCACGCGCGAGACTAGTTCCTTAAAATCGAGCTCGTCTTTCAAGATCCGCATCAGCAGTGGGATCTCGAGACCGACGAGCGTGCCGATAACGAAGACCATCGTGAAGAGGACGATGCTGAAATACGAGACGTAGGCGAACGATAGGAACAGCAGCGGCGCCGAGAACCCGCCGACCACCGCGACGCCGAGCTCGATGTCGATAAACTTTTCGGCGACGTTCTTATCGATGAATCGCGATAGGTAAGAACCGACGCCCATCGCCGAAAGATAGATGCCGATGATGAGCGAAAACTGCGTGACCGAATCGCCGAGAACGTAGCTCGAGACCGTCGCCGCGAGCAGTTCGTAGATCAAACCGCAGGTCGCGATGATGACGACGTTGAGAAATAAAAGTGGAGTCCTCATGCGGAAAAGTCAAAACCGGGAGCCGAAGCAGCAGGTTCGGCTACCCGAAAAACTTCTCGCGGTAACGGAACCCGGTCGCTACCGCTCCCGGTTCTAACGTAAACCCTTAATTACCCTGAATGGCGGCCGAGATGATCATTGCAAGGCCGATCATTATTGATCCGATGACGATGCCAAGCGCAGTGTTCTGGTCTTCCTCGATCTCTTTCTTAAGAGGATACATGAAGCTAAGCACCCCATACGCAACTGAGAATATCACCAAGCCGATAAAGACGAAGATCAGGGTCGTGACCAAAACCTCCAGCAACTGGTCGACCTTTACGATCATTCCGAATGTATGCATCAACATTTACTTTCCTCCACGAAATCCGGTATAGATGAATGGCACGCCGAGCCGCGATTTACTCCCTGAGTTCGCAAGTTCCCAGCCGAACCAGGCTGCAGTCGAATAAAGCAGAAGCACGCCTCCCGCAAACAATGCGTAAACTATCTTCATCATAATTATTCGTCATCATCCGACCCGGACGACGCCCCGAACATACTGTCTTTCCAACGCGAAGCCTCAAAGCTCCACTTTCTGATCAACCCAAAGAACGGGACGATCGCTAGAGCGATTAGTGCGCAGCAAAAATTAACGCCGCGATTTACCCCCTGCTCGACCTTAACGTTGACCGCGATCGGTTCCTGCCATTTCTCCCAAGTGCCCTCAACGCGCAGGGTATATTTACCCGCGGGAAGCGAAGACAGCGTAGCATCCGTATTTTGCGAGCCCTCGGTCCACGCTCCGTCGCTGTCCGTCCCACTGTAATATTCGATCGGCACGTTGACCGACTCGACCTCCTGGCTCTGATCGTTAACTAGATCGACATCCAGGTCCGCCCATGAATTACTCACGTTCGCGCTTGCCGTGATCCGGACATTCCGATTGCCCCTGATATCGAACGGCTTTGAGAAGACGGTCTGCGGAGCCTGTGCGTTCGGAAGGGCCGGAAGAGTTACCGATTCGGTTAAAACCGGAGCCGTACTTCCCGTCAATACCACCATTACCAACGCAACGAATCCTAAAAGCACCAGCGGTAACGCGCCCCAAGTGTAATAGAAAGATCCTGTAAACGGCTGATTCGGGGCGACCCCCCAGGGCTTTGGAAGGTCGGAAATACCAAACGCCTTCTCGACCTCGGCGTTCGTCATGTACGTGCCAGCCGACCAGTTCACCTCGTTCGCCGTCATCTCCTGCGAGAGCATATACGGCGCCGAGACGAAATCGACTGCACGAACTCTTTCACCCTGTTCTACTCGCCAATAGAACTCGCCTTTGACGTATTCGACCGTCGCCGGAGCGTCTTGAAAGATCTTGTAGCTGCGGCCGTTGTAGCTGACGGTCGAACCCGTCTGAAACATCGTGGTACTCGCAACTTCAGCGGGGTTTACCGGTTCGACAAAACTCCAATGATTGTCCGAGTGAATCAACCAACGGAACCCCACCATCGGGTTGTAGAGCAGATATTCGTGCCAGTGATATTTGATGCCTTCAAACGTGACGCTACGGTCAACCGCTCCGATGATCTTGAACTTTATGTTGCCCGCGAACGTCCCCTCAGTGCCTATCGCAAGGACGAAAGCCGGCGCGTCCGGCACGGGATTCAAAGCATGCAGGTACGAGAGATTACCCTGATTTACATCTAGCAGCGAATCGCAATTGGGGCACGTGACGCGCTCAGCTTTGTCGGGAGCAACTAGATCCAACGGGCCGCCGCAATTTGGGCATCCCATGCCTGCCGCGGAAACTCGACGAGCTTCGCGCTTCGCCGACTTCGCATCGCCAAGGCCGATCTCCTCGAGCGTGACCTGCTGGCCGACGAATACCCAAGGCGGCGACATGCTGTAATCGATTGTCGCGAAGGCATTTCCTTTTCCGGCGAGGTCAGCGAACTGCGATTCTTCGTTTGGCGTGAGCTGATAGGGGATCTCACCGTCGGCCGCGACCGATGTTGCTACGCCCTTCTCCTGCACCATTAGCGGCGTCTGGCTCGGGATCTCGCTGACGAACTGGCCGAGTTGAAGACCCTCGTAACTGGGCAGCGAAACGCCCTCGGGAAGCGGCTGGTAAAAAGTTAAATAGAATCGGCCTTGAGCCTCAGCAAGCCAGCCGACCCAACCGTTTGAAAACGTCGCGTACCACTCGTCCCAATATCCCCCGGCCTGATGCTTCATCTGAGCACGGCCCGTTAGCTCGAATCTATTTCCTTTGAACTCGCCTTTCAGTCCCAGCTTGAGCGGCGATTCGGATTCGGCGATCTCGGCAACCTTGCCAAGATCAGCGAGTCCGCGATCGGTACGAGCCAAAGCCGAGCGACAGAAGGGGCAAACCAAAACGATCGTCGAGCCCGACTGGAATTCCACCGGCCCGGCACAAGAAGGACAATTGGCGGCAAGGACGGCTATACGTCACCTCCGACGCTCAGTGATCTCAGATCTTGAATCTCAGATCTCAAATTTCCCGCTTCGGCGTCTCCACGTTCGATCTTTGTCACACTGACTGTGGAAGCCGCTAGAGAACTCATAAGTTCGCCCTCCCAGTCCCACTCGGGCCGGTTACTACAGCAGTATAAGTTAAAAGTTGCGGTGCCGTGCTCAGGGTATGTATGGCAGGCAAGGTGCGATTCGGTCAGGGCGACCAAACCAGTAACGCCGCCTTCGCCAGGAAACTTATGCCAGATCGAATTGATGGCTTTCAGTCCCAGATCTGAAATGACCGCATCAAAAACAGAGCGAAGCGCAACCTCGCTACGCAGCCTTTCGGCTTCGCATCCCGTTGCTTCGATCAACCATTCAGTTCCGACGATCATCTAGTCGAAAGTCTCCTCGCCAAGATCAACCTTGTCGTAAATGTCCTTAAGATTCACCGAACAAGACACGGAGGGCAGTTCCAAGACGTCTCCCTCATCGTTCAAGACCGTGAAAAGCCACGAATTGTCTTCCTGACGAAAGTAGTGTTCAACATTTACCCTGTCCTGCGAGACCAGAACATATTCTTTCAGTGACGGCATGAGGCGGTAAAACCTGAACTTATCCCCGCGGTCGAATTTCTCGGTCGACGGCGAAAGAACCTCGATAAGGACCGCAGGATCCAAAAGATTCTCGCCGTTCTTTTTCTCTATCTGCGGTTCCCCGCAAACGATGACAATATCCGGATAGGTGTAAAAGTCGGCGTTAACCTTTACCCGCATATCGTTTTGATAGACTTCGCAGCTGCGGCCCTTCAGTTGTGCGTGAATGCTAGCGAGTACATTTGCCGAAACAACATTATGCCGCCTACTAGCCCCCGCCATCGCGAAGATCTCGCCAAAATAGAATTGGCTGCGGTATTCGGCACCCTGTTCAAGGGTCAGATATTGATCCGCGTTGTAGATGGGCTTTGGGACTGCTGACATCGATACAAATAGATTACGAGCGAACACCGAAGAAAGTTGTGTGTTTGTCGGCACTGACGTTCGCGTTAAGATGATTGTATGCGGTCGCTGCCGAACACGAATATAAACAAATTTGGCCCGTTTGTCATTTTAGTTTACCTGCTTTTGCTCGGAACCACGGGTTGCAGCCTCCTTTCAACAAGCGGAGCGGCCGCCGAGGATAGCGCGTTGAGCGCCCCGTATGAAAAGCCGGTTGTTTCGGGAAAGCTCGGATCACCGGACCTGAAAGAGGCAAGTGGGATCGCCGCGTCAAAATGCCAGACGAACGTGTTCTGGACGCACAACGATTCCGGAGACGACGCTCTCCTATATGCCATCGACTCAACGGGAAAGCATCTCGGTGTCTGGAAAGTCGAAGGCGCCGCGAATCGGGATTGGGAGGATATTGAGGCGGTAAGATCCGGCGGCAAATGCTATGTCTTCATTGCCGAGACCGGCGACAACGATCGTAAGTATGAGCGGATTGCGGTATATCGGGTTGAAGAACCTACGGTCGTGCCGGATGGGGTTGACTCATCAGCCAAGAACCCGCTTCCCGGAGTTAGGGCAGACGTCGCTTATATTAATTACCCGGACGAAAAGCACGATGCTGAGGCTTTGCTGGCCCATCCCACCAGCGGCGAGTTCTACATCCTTACAAAGTCTAGGAGTGAACCGTCACATATCTACAAATTTCTCCCAAAGTTTGAAGGCGAAACGCAGACGTTAACGAAGATCGGCGAACTGACGGTCCCGGCGATCCCCAACGGTACCATAACGGGCGGCGACATCTCCGCGGACGGCAAGCGAGTTGTCTTGTGTGATTACTTCGCCGGTTACGAGTTGGCGCTGCCGAATGGATCGAGATCGTTTGACGAAGTATGGACGGTAAAGCCGTTGCGCATCGACCTCGGCGAGCGGGCGATAGGCGAAGCCGTTGCCTATTCCGCTGACGGTTCATTCGTAATCGCCGTCAGCGAAAAGAAACACACGCCGGTCAATATCGTCCGCCGTAAGACTGCTAATTAAGATACTTAGCCGGTATCGGATTGTCCGGAGTTTCTGCCTGCCAGTAGATGCTGATAACCCACCAGCGTTTTCCGTCGTTCATCAGCTGAAAACTATTGATTCCTCGCATAAACGGATCTTTGTCATCTTTCTTTCGAAAACTAACATAGGTCGAAAAAACCT
>JBDSLC010000098.1:0-27799 GCA_039916585.1 Pyrinomonadaceae bacterium
GACCTGATCAATCATCACCGGGCCGGCGACGACGCACACGCGACCGCCAAGATCTTTATAAATTTGTTAGAGAGTATGCACGAACAAGGCGTCCACAGTTACGGAGCCGCCAGAAAGTTCGGCCGCAAAAAGCATTATGCAAGACGCCAAGCTGCAGCCTGAAAATCTGCAAGGTTTAGACATTCGCTCCACTCCGCGAGAGGAGATGGAGCTTTTTCCATTGGACACGTTCCGGTACGAATACGTGGGTAAAGAGACCTGGGTCGAGTTCGAAATGCCGGAGTTTACGGCCATCTGCCCGTTCTCCGATTTTCCCGACTTCGCCGTCATTAAGCTCAAATACGTTCCCAACGAACGCTGCATAGAGCTCAAGAGCCTGAAGCTCTACATCAATTCATTCCGCAACGTTAAGGTATTTCACGAACACGTCGTCAACATGATCCTCGACGATTTCGTCGGCGCGTGCGACCCGATGCGAGTAGAGCTAGAGGGCGATTTTCACGTTCGCGGAAACATCAAGACTGTCGTTAGGGCAAGCTATACGAAGGCCTAGATCTTAAAGGTAATTGCCGTAAAAAGACAAAAAAAGCGCAAAAAAGAACTCTTTCTTTTGCGCATTGTGTGCCTTTTTGCGGCTATCTTAAATTCGCTCAATGAACCGTCGCCACCATCACCTTTGGATGCGAGCAGAGATGCTTTTGACAGGCCGAATCTACCAACCGTTCGATCTCTAAGCGAAGGGCATCCTCATCGGCTGCGTTCGCGTTCGTGATCTCGGAGATGATCAGAAACTTTGATTTCTCGAGCAGGTTCTGTTCTCGGAATGAGAGTTTCTTTTCGTGGCTGAGATACGTGAGTTTCTTTAGAACATCAGCCGCTTGGAACACATCGCCAGACTGCAGTTGGTGCATGAATTCCTTAGAACGGCTTTTCCAGTCGACTGAGATCTCCTCGAAATCTGCAGACAGACGCGTTATGAGTTTCTTGCACTGAAGCGACGAGATGACAGGACGAATTCCGACGGTTTCGGCGTTCGATGTTGGAACGAAGATGATCGAATTATCGTTGAGAACCCTAAGCGAGTAGAAATCTATCGAGCTGCCGCAAATAAACTTCTGCTGAACGCTTTCGACCATGCACACGCCCTGATTCGGGTATGCGACTTTCTGACCGATACTGAGATGCATATCGCCTCTCCTCCAACCGGCCAAAACTGGTCGGCGTCAGCCGCGCTTTCTAGGCGCGAATGCCCTGCGTGTTCTGAGAATTCAATCGTAACCTCAGTATAGCACACTGACTTTTAGCGTGAAAGAGTTTTCTTGGGGCCGTAAGCCCTTATTCTACAGGTAGTTCGATGTGAAATGTCGTTCCGCGGCCCAGTTCTGATTCAACCGAAACTTCACCTCCGTGGAGGCGCGCGAGATGTTTGACTATCGCGAGTCCGAGCCCGGTACCGCCGACCTCACGCGTGCGCCCACGATCAAGGCGATAAAAACGTTCGAATATCCGCCCCCTATGTTCCGCCATAATGCCTTCGCCAGTGTCCGCGACCGAAATGATCGTGCGCGTCCGAGTCTGCTTAAACGTCACTTCGACCCTTCCGGAAGCACGGTTAAATTTGATCGCGTTGTCGATCAGGTTCGTCAGCATCTGCTCAAGCCTCCCATGGTCCGCAAAGACGCGGATCTCGGAGGCTAAATCGTGTGACAGCAATATCTCTCGCACCTGAGCCTTCGTCGAGAGCGAATCGAAGATATCGTCTATCAGGTGAGCGACACGGACATGGCCTTTATCGATCGACACATTGCCGGACTCGATCAATGACAATTCGAGAATGTCGGCGATCAGGACGTGCATTCGTTCGGCATTCCGGTGGATCACGCTGAGGAATCGTCGATTATTTTCGGCGTCGTCAATCGCTCCGTCTTCCAGCGTTTCGACAAATGCCATTATCGATGTCAGCGGCGTGCGAAGTTCGTGCGAGATGTTGGAGAGAAATTCCTGCCGAACCTTTTCGAGCCGCTCGACCTGGGTCACGTCGTAGAAAAAGCCGATCGCGTGACGCCGCCCTTCCGATTCGAACGGAGCAATGTGAATGTCGAAAGTTCGCTTCTCGATAGCTCCGAGGTCGAGTTTCAGGTCCGCGGCCTTCTCCTGATCGATGCACCCTCGAAAGGCAGCATGCAGTTGCACGTCGCGGATTATCTCGCTCAATCGGCGATCTTCGAGTGTCCCATTTGCGCGCGAGAACGCGAGGTTAGCGGCCGCATTTGATGCCTTGATCCGCATCCCGTCATCCACTACAAATACAGCCTCGCGGGCGGTGTCGATGATGCCTTGTAGTAGTTGATCCGTGACCGGTCGGTTTGCGGCAGAAGGGCGTGGAGGAATTGTGGAACCCGAAAAGATCATTTACTCCCGATAAAGCGATAACCTACGCCGACGACCGTCTCGATGCTGCTGCCGCACTCTTCCATTTTCTGCCGCAGCCGGCGGATGTGAACGTCGAGCGTGCGCGTGTCGCCAAAATAGCTGTATCCCCAAACGTTGTCGAGAAGCTGTTGGCGGGTCGCGACTCGTCCGATGTTCTTGATCAGATGCTCAAGCAGTGAGAACTCCTTTCGCGTTAGCTTCACGTCGGTACCGTCGCACGCAACGCGCATGTCTTCAAAATCGACGGTGATCCGCTCATCTTTGTATTTCGGTGATGCTTCTTTTTCCGATCGCCGCAACACTGCTCGCACTCGTGCGATCACTTCCTTAACCGAAAAGGGCTTGACGATATAATCGTCAGCCCCGATGTCGAGTCCCGCGATCTTGTCACCCTCGGCCGCTTTCGCCGTGAGCATAATGATCGGCGTCTTCTCGGTCAGTTGCTCGCGCCGAAGCCTGCGGCAGAGCTCCATACCGCTCATTCCCGGCAGCATGATATCCAGCAGTACAAGTGAAGGCGTTTGCTTCTCGTCCAACGCGAGCCTCAATCCCTTCTCAGCCGATTCCGCCACGTTAACCCGAAAGCCCTCGCGTTTGAAGTTGTAATACAGACTTTCAGCGATATCTGCATCGTCTTCAACGATCAGAATGTTTTGCAGCATAGGTTTTCCTGATTCAGCAATCATCAGGCTACGTGTCGGAACTTACTTGCGTGTTAACAGAATGTTACCGAAATGTTAAATCAAAGGGGTCTGTAATCAAAGGTTCTATTCTGTGGCCTGAGGTGTCATTTCGTCCTTAGGCCTGACGATCTCGACGATCGTTCCGCATTCCGCGTCGATATCTTTCCACGAATCGATCGAGAGTTCGATCACAGCCAGTGCGGCCGTCGGCATCGGTTCGATCCGCACGGTCAGGTAGCGAATGAATCCTTCCATTCCCGGGTTATGGCCGACTAGCATCGCCGAATCCATGCCGTCATCGATCTCAGCGGCGACGGTGCAAAGCGTATTCGGACTCGCTTCATAGATGCGGTGGTCGAAACGTAGCGCGGAATTCAGGCCGGCCGATTTCTCTACCAATTCGGCGGTGGTCGCGGCTCGTTTCGCAGGCGAACTGATAATAATGGACGGAGAGTACCCGCGACGGGTTATCACCTCTCCGATAAATGGTGCCGCATTCAAACCGCGCTCGTTCAACGGCCGCTCGAAATCCGATAACGATGAGTCGTCCCAACTGGATTTCGCGTGGCGTAGCAAGTAGAGGGTTTTCATCTACAAACATTCTACCGATGTAACCGTAAAGTTCAGAGTACAACCTTTCGCTTGTATGCGGTAATAAGCAGGTATGTAGCAAAATCGGATACAAGCTCAAGCTTGAACTCTAAGCGGTATCCCTGTTGAAAATTGAAACCGCGGGCTGGTACACTGCGTATTCACGTACTTATGTTCGAAAACCGTTCGAAAACATTTCAAAAGAAATTCCATGTCATTCTGGCGATGGCTTTTCTCTTTGTGATGCTTGTCGAATGGGGCTCGCACAATCTTGCTTTTGCCCACTCTGGTTATCCCGCGGGAATGGTCTCGGTTTACGCGCGAGAAGACGATCACGACGACCCCTGTAAATCGCTGACCTGCTGCCAAAGCCGGAAAGAGGGTGGAACCGTCGTAAGTCCTTCGCATCATCTTCCGAGCTACAATTCTTACTCCCAGATCGTGCGATTCGTTCCCGCGTATTCGCGTGATTTCGTCATCCAGGCCTCACTTCGTGAAAATGTGTACGGAATATTCCGTCCCAAAGATCCTCTTCTCCATCCTCCGGAATTCTCCTGATCCCTTCGCAGTTCTAAGCGGGCAGATCACTGCCGAAACTAAGCGCGTTTGTAAAATATCGCGTGAACGAAGCATTTCGAGCTGCATTTCGCACACTCGGAGATCGGAGAATTTTGATAATGAAAGGATACATTTTGACGCTCGCTATGATGTTGGCCGGCGTCATCGGCACTTCCGCCCAATCGGGCGGATCGATCAAAGGGAAAATTACATACGGCGATGGGGTTGCGTTACACAACGTAACTGTTCAGATCGTCCAAACAAAACAAACGACCGAGACGAATGAGGACGGCACATATGAACTGGCCGGCGTTGCAGCCGGACGTTACACGATACTCGTTCATCTCGAAGGCTTTGCCGACGAATCCCGCGCAGTGAATGTTGGAGCAAATACCGCGACGCCTGCAGACTTCGCGCTTCGCATTGCCTCGCTCAAAGAACAGGTGACGGTCACTGCATCGGGAACTGAGATCTCGGTCTTCGACTCGTTCCAGTCGGTGAGTTCCGTTGGCTCGACCCGGATCACCGAGAAAGCAGCCACATCCCTCGGCGACGTTCTCGACGGCGAGACCGGCGTGGCAAAACGCAGCTTCGGCCCCGGATCGTCGCGGCCGGTGATCCGCGGATTCGACGGCGATCGCGTGCTTGTGCTGGAAGGCGGCGTCCGTACCGGCTCAGTCGGATCGCAATCCGGAGATCACGGCGAAACGGTCGATCCGATGGGCGCCGAACGTATCGAGGTAGTCAAAGGTCCCGGAACACTGCTCTACGGCAGCAACGCGATCGGCGGCGTGGTTAACGTGATCGGGCACGATGACGACGAGGCTAGCGACGGTTTTCGCGGATTTTCGACGGTGGTCGGCGGCAGTGCTGACAAACAAGCGGGTATCTCGACCGGGCTTGAATACGGTTATAGGAAATTTCTACTTCGAGGAAATTTGAGTGCTCAGCGTACTGGCGATTACGACTCGCCACTCGGAACGGTCCCAAACTCCGCTTCGCGATCCAACAGCGCTTCATTTACGGGAGGCTATTTCGGACAAAAAGCGTTCGCTCGCGGCACTTATGGATTTGATGTTCGCCGTTATGGAATACCCTACGCGTCTCTATTCGAGGGCGGCTCTTCGGAAGAGGGAGCTAACGCTGTAGTAGGTGGGCTTCCGACGGTCGACGATGAAGTCGATCTTCGAGCCCGCAAACATAATGTGCGATTCGGCGGCGGTTTCCGTGACCTCAGTAATTCGTTCCTTAGCGGAGCGCAATACAACTTTGATTACACAAACTACCGGCACAAAGAAATAGAGCGGGCGGACGGCATTGACACGGTCGGGACGATCTTCGACAACAAAACTTTTTCTTATCGAACGATGTTCGAACAGGCCAAGCACGGCAAGCTTTCAGGGCGATTCGGCGTCGAAGGCTTCAACCGTAACTACGCCGTCAACGGGGCTGAGCAGCTTATTCAGGGATCTGTGAAGCATAATGCTTTCTCGGCCTTCGCGCTCGAGGAAGTGAACTTCGATCGGGTAAAATTCCAGTTCGGCGGCCGGGTCGAAAACAACCGCTATCGGCCTGAAAACGTTGATCTTCGACCTCGTTCTTATACTGGTTTTTCGGGTGGAGCAGGGGTAAATATCGGTCTCTGGGCCGGCGGAACCTTCGTTGCAAACTACACTCGATCATTCCGGGCTCCCGCTCTCGAAGAGCTGTACAATCACGGTCCGCACATTGGCACGATCACGTTTGAGGTGGGAAATTCTGATCTCGAGAACGAGACATCCGACGGGCTCGATTTCTCGCTTCGTCACCAGTCCGGCCGCTTCCGATTCTCGGGCGACGTCTTCTATTACCGAATCAAGAATTTCGTATATCTTGCACGACAGGATGTCGATGGCGATGGTCAGGTCGATGTCGAGGACGGTCTTCCGGTGGGCAGGTACGAGCAGAACAATGCACGGTATATGGGAGCCGAATTCAACGCAGATGCGAAGATCAACAGCTATGTCGGGGCGTTTGCGAGTTTCGATTTTGTGCGAGCCGAGCTTACCGATCTCGATCTCAGCCTTCCGCGAATCCCGCCCGCTCGCGGACGGATCGGTCTGGACCTCCATTACAAGGATCTAAGTGTGCGCCCCGAGGCGGTGTTCGCGGCGGCGCAGAAAGATGTGTTTCCGCTGGAGACACCGACCGCCGGCTACCGCATCGTAAACGTCGCCGGATCATACACGATCGGGCGGCAGCACTTTGCTCACATCTTCTCGGTCAATGCATACAATCTTACGAACAAGCTCTATCGAAATCACGTTTCGTTCATCAAAGACCTTGTTTCAGAGATCGGCCGCGGGATCCGCGTCGGCTATACGATCCGGTTCTTCTAACTCTGTGGCCCTTTGTGTCCTCATCTCCTTGCTCTTTGTGTCTAGAAAAGTTTCTTAACACAAAAGACTTGGAGAAGGACACAAAGGACGCCAAGAGTTGAACTCGAATAGGTGGTAGCCGTGAGCTAGCGGTTCCTTTGTTGATTCGTTTATACTTCGCGTAAATAACTAAACTGGCGGGGGGACCTTTTATGCTTGATCGAACTTTATCTTTCTCGACCGCTAACGGCGATACGACGGCCTACGTTGCGATGCCCGAATCGGGCGAGGAAAAGGCGGTTCTTGTGATCCATGAATGGTGGGGCTTGAACGACCACATCAAGGACATCGCGAACCGTTACGCTGACGAGGGATTCATAGCTATCGCACCGGACCTTTATCGCGGCAGAGTTGCGACGAATCCCGACGACGCGTCGAAGATGATGCATGCACTAACGACCGAAGATGGCCTCGATACGATCAAGAGTGCGATTGAATCGGCGTCGGGCGAATTCGGCATCTCCCATTTTGGCATCACTGGCTACTGCATGGGTGGGACGTTCGCGCTGCGCGCTGCCTGCGAATTAGAGGGACTGAGCGCCGCCGCCCCGTTCTACGGTGACATTCCGGAAGAGGCCGTATTGAGCAAACTGCGCACACCTACGGTTTTCATCTCGGGTACGAAAGACCAGTGGATCAATACCGAAAAGATCGCGACACTCGAGGACATTACCGAACGCTTCGAACTGCCGCTGCAGTCGTTAAAATACGAATCCGACCACGCGTTTTTCAACAATACGAGGCCGGAAGTATATGACGCCGATGCCGCGCAGGATGCGTGGGCAAAAGTCATCGGGTTCTTTAACGATAAGCTCTAGGCTGACAGCCGAGTAGCCGGTTCGATGATCCCAGGTATGAACGCTGTTCTTTCCGACCGGCGTTTTTTGCGCTCAAGCTTGCGGCTGTACATGGCCGCGTCTGCCCTATTGATTGCGTCTTCAAGTTGGCTGATATCGCTGAAGTCGGTGAAGCCCCACGACACGCCGATATCGATCGCATCCCTAACTCCGTCGATCACGATCCCGGTGAGGTCGCGTTCGAGCTTGGTCATCCGCATCGTCGCCATTTCGGCATCCATGCTGATCATTATCACGAAAAATTCATCGCCGCCCCACCGAAATATGAGGTCTTCGGAGCGTACGGTGTCGCGGATCACCTTTGCCACCGCGCGGATGGCTAGGTCGCCGGCATTATGCCCGTGGTGGTCGTTGATCCATTTGAGATCGTCGATATCGAAAAATCCAACGCAGCCGGAGGTCTCCGTGTTCTCGTCACCATGTTTCTTTACAAATCCATAGAACGCGTGGCGGCTGAATGCCGCAGTGAGCGGATCAGTATGTACCAACTCCTCGAGACGTTTGTTGGTTGTTTCAAGCCGTTCGTGAGCGGAATGAGCATCCGACAACACCTTTTCAAGTAGGACGATCACCATCCCCAGTCCGAGTGTCGTCTGGAGAACCAGATCGACGATCGAGTTGTACGAGAGGAAGCTCGTATCCAGAGCCGCAAATAGGCTCGCCGTGTAAACGACCGAATACAAAAGGTAGTTAAGGGCGAGTGCCGCGATCGTGACGTTCATTACCTTCCAGCCAAAGCTCCGGAGGGATGAGCGCCTCAGCGCGTTAGATGCGATCGCGAAGAAACCGCTCATACAAAGAGCGTGGATGGCGTATATGTCGTTAAAGTCTCGCGACAGCAAAGGTAATCCGATCGCCAACCCAAGGAACGGGAGGAAGTACACCTCGTTCCTGGTTTTCAGTTCCCATCCGGCTTCCAGGCTTCGGCATCCTGAGACCAGTAGAAATCCGAAGATGTACTGCCCGAGGAAATAATAGGTAAACAGCAGTGAACCGAAGTCCGAATATTCGAACCCGAGACGAAGGCTGATAAGAGAAAACGACAACGACAGCCACGCGATCGTCCAATACTTCAGAGCCGTTAATCGAAGCGAACGGCTGAGCAGCAGACACATTACCGTGACTACGAAGACACCGTTAAGTTGAATGATTAGGCCGAGCTTTGAGTCCATCTATGTAGGCAGGAGACGGAAGAATTTATTTGACAGTGGGAAAAGGTGCAGTTTCGCGACTTGGGGGTTCGCACAAACAGTTTAAAACATTGCCGAAGGCCCTGTCTAGACCTTTCTTAACAGTGTTTCCAGCTCACGGCGGTCGGGAAGCGATGTCCGAGCCCCGATCGCCCTGCAGTTCAGCGCGGCAACGGCATTCGCCATCCGGGCACTTTCTTCGATGCTTTCACCATTCACGAGTCCGTATAGAAGACCCGCCCGGAAAGAGTCGCCGGCACCCGTCGTATCTTTACACCCGCCAGGAACCGGAAGGCCGGGTGTTTCAATGTAAGTATTGTCGCAAAGTATTAGTGAGCCGCGTTCGCCAAGTGTAATGCCGACAACGGCAGCTCCGTATTTGTGCCGAAGTGCTTTTAAGGCATCGCGCTTGTCGTCGATCCCGAACATACGCGACGGCCATTCGGCGGAAGTGATCAGTACATCTACAAGTGGCAGCAGATCCTCAAGGCCGGGGAACGTGTTGTCCAGGTCGATCGAGACGGGCGTGCCGACCTCTTTCGCTCGTCGCGCGAGGGTGATGCAGGCTTGGGCGTCGTGCGGCGTGATATGCAGTAAGCGGGCGTTTTCGACGATCGGTAACGGCGCCTCCGCCGGCGAATATGAAAGGTTCGCGTCTCGCTTCCAGATTACAGTACGCTCGCCGCTTCGTTCATCGATCACGATAAATGCGATCTGCGTTTGGGCTCCGGCGATTACCTCGACAAACTCGGTATCGACACCTTCCGCCTTCAACGAGTCGACCCCGAACGCACCCGCGGCGTCGTCGCCGAATCTACCCGCATACAGCGTTCGCACCCCGAGCCGCTGAAGGCCGACCATCGCGGTCGCTATCTCGCCGCCCGGTGCCTGCAGATAGTCGATCAGCTCAACCTTTGAATTGAATGCCGGATACTCGGGAACGCGGATCAGAAAGTCGACCGCGTTGGTGCCAAATCCGGCGACATCAAAGTCACGGCCCGAAGGAAGTTGAAATGGAAAATTCATTTTTCTCGTGCGGTAAGAGATGTTGTACAAAATCCCACCGAAAGCGTCAAAATGCCTTGCGCAATGCCACCTACCACGCTAGATTCTTACTAACCGCTTAGCCGAATTTTTTACGTCATAATGCTTTGCGAACCTTGGAGTATAACCGAATGCCAAACTCGAAATGTCCCGAATGCGAAGAAGATGTTTACGTTGATGCCGATTCAGAACAAGGTGACGGCGTTACGTGCGACGAGTGCGGGGCCGGCCTTGTGGTCGTCGGCCTTGATCCGATCGAACTGGATCTAAAGTCAGATACTGACGACGACCCTTACGACGAAAAGCTCGACTCGCTGGACTACGAAGACGATCGGTACTGACGCGTTTCTTTTAGTTGCCGGGTTTGTAGCTGGTCCTATTCTGGCGAATGAGAAGTCCCGACCGCGATTCGATCCTGACCCGGCGTTCATTTGGTCCTTCCCCTTCCGTAGGGTAGAAAGCGATCGCATAAGATGCCGTCAACTCTTCCGCAAGAGCATCGAAGATCTTATCGAAATTGGATTCGACAGCCGTAATGCTCATGCCGCCGGTCCGCTCCGAGAGTCCGCTTGCCTCTAACGGCGTTAAGATACGCCGACCGTCCCGCTGCAGTCTTGAAAAAGAGGGCAGCAGCACCGAGAAAATGCTCGTCTCCGCATCGTTTGCCCGTTCGATCACCGTGGGTGACGAAACTGTATCCCCAACCGGAAAACCATCTGTGATCAATATTACGGCTCGTCGAGGGATCCGGTCCTTGATCGCTTTGGGCGATTTCCGGGCGATCATTCGAACCGCGTGGTCGACCGCGTCGTAGGCATGAGTCGATAGCCCATCCTGATCTCGTTTAAGTTTTTTCAGCGCCTGTTCTATTCGGTCGGGCCGGTTGGTGAATTCCTGATTGGTCTTCACCTCCATGGCGAACGAGAGCACGGCAAACTGCGATTCGTAATCGGCGAGGCGCTTTACGAACTTGTCCATTGACGTCCGAAGCTTCTCTAGCTCCGCTTCCGTCATACTTCCCGAAACGTCCAACGCGAAAACAAGCGATAGCGGTCGTCCCGAGTCACGCTTCTTGATCGGCTGAAAGAAATCGATCGAACGCTCTTTTCCATTTTCGAAGATCCGGAAATCCTTCGCTGCGAGCCCGCGAACGGGAACACCTTTAGGGTCGGTCACCGATACCTCGAATGAAGCGAGGTCGGTTTCGATGCGGATCTCGTCGCCCCCGCTCTGAGCGTGTCCCGCTGCAGCGATGCAGAAGATCGCAAACAATAGTGCGGGATAGAGCCTGATCCTATTTAGGCTGATAACCATCTGAATACGCTAGTCCAATGTCGCCTGGCTACTGTCATTCTGACCGATTTCGACCAGTTTGAATAGCCAATTTGAAGTGCCGGAACCTAAGGGTGAACAGCGTTTCGCTGAATCTTCGATGAAAAACCACGATCTTTCGTTGAATGTTAATTTGGCACGCCGTTTGTAACACTTCTCCGCGGAGAACCGGCGATCCGCACGATCTCGGAACTCAAGCTCACCAAGATGAACGACATTGAGAACACATATCAAGATTGGCGGTTGAACCTGCTTCGATGGATGGTCATCGGTGCGGCCGTCACCAGTGTCGGATACTCCGTCGTTGAGTTGTTTACCAATCAGTTTTCGAAATCGATCATCCTCGGCGTTGCCGCTCTGATCGCTATCCTCGTCGCTCGCTTCGACCTTGCCATTCCGGGCACAAGATCTACCTTTTATCCCAAGACAGTATTCGCCTTCTGGGGCATCGCGACGCTCGGCGTCTATGGCGGAGTGCTCTTAGCTCTCGCCGCCGCTCTCGCATCTCGCGAAACGATTCGAGCCAACCGGCGATCCTGGGTGCGTATCGTATCCCGCGATATCGTCTCCGCTTCTGCTGCTGCCGTCGCGTTTCATGTTTCGGTCGACGCATTCGGCGGCAATCAAAATACCGTTGTTGCCGGAAGTTTTCTAATCCCCAATGAGGTTGTTTTCGCGGCGTGTGTGATGTCGCTTATCTACTTCGCCGCCGGGGCCGCACACGATGTGCTCGAGGTCAGCCTCGCGGGAACGAAGATCGACAAGGCCATCATCGACCGGCTCGTCCAGACCCCGACGATGGGGCATCTCGTAAGCCTTGCCGTAGCACTCGTTCTGTTTCTGACCTTCAATCATTTTGGCATCGAATTCGGCCTGGTCCTGTTGCCGCTGGCGATAGCGGCCAACGCCGCTCACAAGATCCACATTCGAAGCCTCGATCTCAAAACGAAAGAGATCCGCGAGGCTTCAAAGATCCATCTCGCTACGGTGGAGGCACTCGCTACGGCGATCGACGCTCGCGATCAAGTCGGTGTCGGCCACGTACGTCGGACCCAGATCTACGCCGTCGGTCTCGGGCAAAAGATGGGCCTTTCGGAGCTTGAACTCGACGCTCTGCAGACCGGAGCATTGCTTCACGACATCGGCAAGCTGGCCGTCCCGGATCATATTCTGAACAAGCCCGGCCGCTTGACGCAGGCAGAGATGGAGAAAACTAAGATCCACTCATCAGTCGGAGCGTCAATTCTTGAGAAGGTCGGGTTCCCGGGGCCGGTAGTGCCGACCGTTAAGTATCATCACGAATTCTGGGACGGCTGTGGATACCCTGAGGGCCTTAGAGGCAGTCAGATCCCGCTAACGGCTCGCATCCTCGCCGTTGCCGATGCTTTCGACACTCTACGCGGAGCACGCCCCTACAGGCCGGCGATCTCGCGGGAAGACGCCTGCAGTTTTCTGCGTGCCGGATCGGGCTCGCAGTTCGATCCGAAGATCGTGGATCTGCTCGTCAGGAACCTGCGCGAATTCGAGGAAGTGATCGCTGCCGAGAGGCTCCAGTATGATTCTGAATCCCGAGTTTCGGCAGACGGCGGAAACGCTAACTATGTCGATCAGATCAAACAGGCAAACCGAGAGGTTTTTACGCTCTATTCGCTGGCTAGAGAATTTGGCGCCGTCATGACGCTTGATGAAACGCTCGCGCTATTTGGCGGAAAGGTTGGCGAGTTTGTACCGTACGACGCGTGCGGGATATTCCTTCTGGACGATAACGGAGAGTTCGCCACGCCCGCACATACCGCCGGCCCATGGGCTTCTGTGCTTTCCGGAATGCATGTTCGCGTTGGCGAGGGAGCGACTGGATACGCACTCAAGAAGAACAAGTCGATAGAGAACGTCGATCCCGCGATGGATCTGCTCTTCGCTGCACCTGACGATGCAAAAGAGTTCCGTACGATGATATCGCGTCCGCTCATCGCTGAAGACCGCGTTATCGGAGCCGTATCCGTCTATTCGCGAGAACTCGATCAATATCAGGATGAGCACGTGCGCCTGCTCGAGACCGTTTCGAAGATCGCCGGCGATGCGATCGCGAAATCACTCCTGCACGCCGAGGCCGCTACCCACGCCCTGACTGATCCGATCACGTCGCTGCCGAACGCCCGTGCCCTTCGGCTTGAATTCGACAAGGAGGTGAAGCGTGCGATACGCAACGGGTCATCGTTCCAGATCCTGATGCTCGACCTGGATGGATTTAAGGCGGTCAATGACAGCTATGGCCACAAGGTTGGCGACCAGATGCTTACATCGCTTGGCGGAGTGATCAGGAACGAACTCCGCGATTACGATTTTCTTGCCCGGTATGCCGGTGATGAGTTTGTCGCACTGATCCCTGACACGGATGCCGACAACGTTCGCGAACTGTGTAAGCGAATTCAGGCAGCCGTTGAAGCTTTCGGTATCGAGGTTACGGCTTCAGAAACGGCAAGAGTCGGCGTAAGTATCGGTTCGTCCGCGTATCCCGGAAGCGGCGAATCATTTGATCAACTGATCATTTCAGCCGATAAGGCCATGTATTCGGAAAAGGCGAGAAGGAAAGAAACTCGAATAGTTCCAACCGCCGCCAAGGTCGATGTGAATACGCTGCTCAGCCCGGCTGCAACCGCCGAGGAATATGTACCGTTCCGACCGGAAGAGGTTGAAGGCCCTCTGGATGACGGGATTGCGAACCGGCCTCATATTTCAGGAGAGTTGCTTGTCGTAGAACTCGACGAGAGCCATGTGATCTCGACGAACAGCGTTAATTAGATATAGCTTGGGGCGGACTAGGTGGGCCCGCCCTTGTTTCGGATCGTGTTCGGTAAACGGTTGTGCGGCCGTCGAACACGATCCGAAACACTTTTAAAAAGCCTGCGAAAAGCGGAAATGAATCTGGCTTTGCCGCAGCCGATAGAATGCCGGCGGCCCCACCTGCTGTGGAATGAGGAACGACGGCGGGTTCAGCAGGTAGCCGTAATCGATACCCGCCTCACCGCCGACCGGCGTTTTGATCCGAAGACCCAGCCCGATCGTATGGGTCCAGTTGGCGCGAAGATTTGAGCGGACGATCTCGGTATCCGGGATCTCCTCGCGGCTGAAGATATCCTTTGCACTGCGGAAGACGTTGCCGCCATCGTAGAAGGGAACCACGCGGATCGATGCTGAGATGGGGACGCGTGCCTCAACATTTAACACCGCCAGGGCGTTTCCACCAAACGGGACGGTAAAGGGATTCAAGAAGACCTGTTCACCCTTCTGATTAAAGAAGTTTCCGGTCGGTATTACGACGACCCGCGGTCCCGCGCTCTCGAAATCAAAGCCGCGTAGAGTATTCGAACCTCCCGCAAAGAACCGTTCACTGATCGGAAGAATTCCTTCGAGGCCCGGATACGCAGCAGGGAATCGATTTCCCCCCGCAAATAGATTGGCAACCCCGAGAATGCCGCGGGCGGCAAGAGTGGTTTGATATTTGAACGTCTTGAAGGTGTAGTACTTCGTGCCGGACATTTGGAACTTATTGAAACCAACGTTCGCCCCGAGGAAAGGAACAGAGACGTTATATTCGGCAGTGATATAACTGCCTTTTGTCGGATCGCCCGCGTTATACTTGCACGGCTCCTCAACATCGCCCTTCGCAATAATATCGAAGATAGTATATTTAATGTTGCAGTTCTGCCGCGTGTCGCGAACGAAGGTCGCTCCAAAGCCCGAAATACGGATGCGCGAATCTGGTTCCAGAAGTTCTTTGATCAAAAGACTGTCGATGTTGTAAATACGCACGTCTTCGAATCGATACCGGAAAAAAACGATGCTGCGGTCGCGTCGGCTGAGCGTCCGGTTCGTTTCAGCCGTCAGCGTAGCTCGATTGAGCGTCGGGTCGGTCACTTCATTGCCGAACACATCTACGGGATTACCCTGTGCGTCCAGTCTTTGAACCACACCGAACGTTCCCTGATCAAATGCGGAACGGAAGAACCGAGTTACCGTCGTGTCCCGTTGGTATCCGGCGGTGATCGTAAGCGGTGCGAACCGTTTCTCGCCGTCGCGAATAAATCGAGGATTGATAAAGTCGAGCTGCAACAGCTGCTGACGCTGCGATGCCCGCAGACGAGCACCGGCCTGCCAAAGGTTTCCGAGAAAATTCAAATGTCTAATGTCGACGAACCCGCTTGCACCAAGATCGGTCGACAGGCCGCCACCGTACGACAAGATCCGCGGAGCCTGTTCGGTAACGTTTACAATGACATCGACGTTCCTGCCGCCGTCGGGCCGATCGCCGACCGGCTGAGTGCGGATAGCGACTTGCAAGAATGCGTCGCTTGCGTAGAGGTTCTGTTCGCTAGCGTAAATGTCGGTCGAACGGAGCAGATCATTCTCACGAATATTCAGTGCCTTGCGTACGGCCGCTTCCTTCGTCCGCTCCTGCCCCGTGATCAAGACCCGGCTCACATAGACCGGCTTCCCTTCATTCTCGATCGTATAAATGATCCGGGCCTGCTTCGCACCGGTCGCCGCGTCGACGCCGATCTCGTCCGTCGAGATCGTGACTGAAGCGTCAAAGTAACCCGCCTTCGCGTATAATTCCGCGATCTTTCGCTGTCCGTTGCGAGTCCTCGCACGAGATATATTCTTGCCCTCGATCACCGGAAGTTGCTTCTCGAGTTCCGCGGTCGTAAATGCAGTATTACCGCGTATCTCAACATCGGTCACTACCGTCGGTGAGCCCTCTTCCACCACGAACGTGATGATGAGATTCTCGCCGTCCGGCGACACACCCTGATTGACTCGAACCGTCGCGTCGCGATATCCCAGTTCACGCAGCAGCGTTCGGATCGTCGCGGCGTCATCTTCCAGCAGTACGGCGCTCGTGTATCCGTTGCCGTATCCGAACAGCGGGATAATGCCAAGAATGTTCGCTTCCTTTGATTCGAGGACGGACTTGACCTCGGTGATCGTGAAAAGATTTGTTCCGGTCAGGCGAATGTCCTTCAAGGTCAGCTTGCGATCGAGTTCGGCGACATATCGAAGCTCCACCTTTTTGTTCTGTAGTTCGCCGCTTGAAAGTGCCGAACATAGAAACTCCGAACCGTTGCGCAGCTCTGTACCGTCGATATCCGTCAGCGGTGGATCTACCGAACAAACGGAGCGTACGTTCGCGAAAAAGTAGCCTTGTTCCTGAAAGTGGGTCTCAAGCCGTCGCTCACCTTCGATTATTGCGGCGAAATCGACCGTGCCCTCGCGGACGACGGGCAGGATCCTGCCGCGTGTCGTTGAACCAACCTTTTCACCCTCCGACTCGACCTCGACGGTAACCGTCGGACCGCTTCGGCCATTTACGGCAAGCGATATTTTATTTGTCTCGCTGTCGTATACGACGCGCGGCTCGTCGAGTTGCGGTGCAAGGAATCCGCCATCACGCAGCTCGGACTTGATCCGTTCAACATCCGTCTGAAGCTTTTCGCGAGTATATTCCGCTCCAGCTTTTAGCTTTACTTTCGATGTCAGCAGGGCGTTGTCAAAGCCGTCAACGGTAATGTCGAAACGCTCGACAGTTGCCTGGGCGTTCGGCTTAACGGTAAACGTGACGGCGACCTCCGTTTCGTTAACCAGTGGCTGCTGCGACGTCGCGACCTCGGCCTTGAAGAATCCCCGGTCCCGGAGATATTCGAGGATCGTATTGGCATTCTCATCGAGGGTTGATTTGGTCACGGGCGTGCCGGGTTCGAGGATGTCGAGCCGGAGGAGCAGTTCCTGCTCGGTCACGCCGCTCTTGTCGTCTTCTTCGATCACGACAGCAACTCGCTGGGCGCGCGTCTTTCGACGGATAATGAAACGCAGATCTACGGCGCCGTCTGCCGCGTCTGATGCTTCAACTATCGCCGACGTTATCTCACGCGTCTTATACAAACGCTCGATCGCATCTCGAACGCGGACGGCCGCGTATTGCTCACCGACGGCATCGCGAGCGATCAACCGAAGCTGCTCGACCGCGCCAACATTCTTGTCGGTGCCTTCGAATGTTACCGAGACCTCACGAATTTTACGCCCTTCAAATTGAGCTTGCGCGAACGCCGCACCCGCGAACACGCAAACGATGCCCGCAAGTCTGAATAAAAATGTTGTAGTCGGTCTGATCGACACCCGAGTTTCTTCGTCCCCTAAAAACGCCGTCGGAAGCGGACTTCCAGGCTAAAATTATCGCGATTACGCGTAACGTTGCTCAGGCTACGCTGTTCGTATTGAGCAACCACAGAAAGTTTGTTCGAGACACGATACTCAAGTGCTAGCACCTGATTCTGGTCCTGCGAAAGATTCGTCGCGTACGTCACGCGAAGGTTGTTATTGATCTGTCGGCCTACGGTCAGCCTTGCCGATGGATTGAGTCGCTCGCCCGAAATGATCGGGTCGATCTCAAACACGTTCAGGCCGAAAAGTTTATCCGTCGCCTTTCGAACAGGTTCATTGATTATCGAATCGGTCAGCACCTCAGCAGCCGTGTTGATACCCGTCGACGCGAATCCCGGCAGGCCGGCCTCGGTGTTCGAAAGAGAACCCGAAGTGATCAGTGATAATACGTCTAGGGTCGGGAGCGCCGGACTCGAACGTGGCGTAAATTGTAACGACTCCGTATCCATCAATGGGCCGGACAAGCTTACGAACACCTGATAGCCCTGGATCGTGCTTTCGGCCTGCAGATTAATGATCGGCTCGATCGCCGTGTCCGGCGGAAATTCGAGCACGCCGCGTTGAATGTCGTAGCGGTCCCGGCGGAAGAACAACACGCCGCTGTTCGCGGTAATGCGGCCCGAGATCTGCGGATCGTCGGTCGTTCCGGTCAGCCGCAGCGAAACCGAGGCCGTAAGGTCGGCAATATTATTCTTTACGATCAGAGCATCGCGTCCTTCGATAGTCAGGTCGAATCGCGGGGCTATCAGCGACGACGGTCCGCTTGATATCGATCCAGCACTGCGGCCGCCGACGATATTCGCAAGCTCTATGTCGCGGCTATACAGGGCTCGCCGAGCGCGTATGTTGCCGGCGATCTGCACAAGCAGATTCTCGTTGATCCGGCGGCCTGAGAATTCAAGACGAGCGTCTCCGGTTGTCACAAAATCTTCCGGCAGCGGAACGGTGATATTCGTGCCATCCAGCGCCACGCGGAACGAATCAACCGTCAGGTTGTCGCGGAACAGCACCCCGCCGGTCGCAGTGAATTTACCGCCGCCGAGATACCCTTCAGCCGAATCGATCTGCGCCTGATTAGACGCAAACAGTACGCGTCCCTTGAGCCGATCGAACGTCAGCCTGCTTGATCCGATGAAGGCCGCGACCGCAGCATTTTCCATCGTCGCCGTTCCCGAAAGCCGGGCATTCGTCTTCGGACCTGAGACACGGACCGCCACAGTCGCATATCCGCCAAAGAAGGTGTCTGACGTGGCGATCTGCGGGACCGCATTCAGCAACGCCAAATTGATGCGCCCATCGAGTGCGATACTGTTAACTCCCGTATCGCTCAGAGCGTATACGCCGGCGACCGTAAGATTCGATCCGCCGCCTGAAAACTTAGCGGACTGGAAATTTATCTCGCTCGGCGAGAACGCAATAACGACCGGCTCGGCTGCCGATAAGGGCGTGTCTTGGATCTGGAGATCAAGCCGCGTAAACCGCGCCGTGCCAGTCAGGCTTGCCGTGGAGAACTCGCGTTCGCCCTTGTCGTTAAGCCGCGAAAGGTCGCCGCCAAACTCGACCGTACCCGTTCCAACACCCGTCAGCGGGATTCCGCGGAGCGCCGGAACCAGCGCAAAGAACGGTGCGAGCGGGCTGTTGTCGAATGTTGTTTGAACCCGCACGGGTAGATTGTCGTTGCCGAAATTTACCGAACCAGTGATCACCTGCGGCCGTCCGTCAAGCGTCGCCGTTAGGTCCGCGGTCAGTACTTGCCCGACCGTGTTACCCTTGAACTCGATCGCACCAAACGTATTCTCGTTGATGACCACGTCCCGTCCCGAACCCGAGAAGTTGATGTTGTAGCTGTTTGGCCGGTCAAATTCACCGATCGCCTTGGCGGTGAAATCCGCTAACCCCGTGACCGTCGGTATAGCACTGTTTTCCGGAAGAAAAGCCAGAGCCAACGGCAGCGGAACACTCTTGCCCGTAAGATCGAAATCAAATGCACTCGATGCTCTATCGTAGTTTCCGCGCGCCGAAACAAATCCTTCGCCGATCTTGATATCCCCTTCTTGAAGTTCGATCCGTGTGCCCGTGAAGACTGCCTTTGCATTAAGACTGTCGAATGCCTGTCCCGCGATCGTTCCGCCGGTCGACGCGATATTGATGTCGCCCTGCGAGGCGTTCGGCAGACCTGTCAGATTCACAGAGCCGCTCGTAGTTCCGGTAAAATCGCGAAGCCGCTCGGGCAGATCGACGGGCAATGCCGCAAGAATATTTCCAGCGTTCACATTCGTCAGCGTTGCCTGAACACTCGTGTTATTCGCACCGCCAGCCGGAGCATTGACCGCGAACGCGATCGTCCCGCCGCCTGATTCACGGAGCATTCCATTACGAAGTTCGATTCCCCCAGGCGACACAAAAACGTCTGTCGACACCGAGCCCACCTCGCGCCCATGCAAACTCAACGATGCAAGCGACGCCTTTCCATCGATCGTCGGATCGGTCAGATTTCCCGTCAGTTTTCCATTGAAAGCCAGATTCCCGGCAACGCCGACCTGCAAAGAATCAAGCTGTTCTTCCAGATCCGGCGATACGCCCAAGATCCGCACCAAGCGTTCGATCTCGGCGGCATCTGTCGAGTTCACGGCGAGATCGAGGTTCGAATTTAGCCCCTGAAGATCGAAGGTTCCGGCGGCGGAGAGTTGGCTGTTCGAAGTATTAAGTTTCGCAGTGTCGATATTGAACAGGCCGTTCGTCGCCGTCACCTCGACGTGTCCATTCACGGGAACGGTACCGCGGGTCCCGTCGCCAGCGTTAGCTATGATGTCCGCGCTGATCGAACCTGAAGTTGATCGGACGTTGGTCCCATTAAAGCTAATGTCCGCTCTGCCCGTCGTGCTTCCCTCAAACGGGATCACGCGGCCACCTTGGAGAGCGACGACCTTCGCGAGGTCGAGGTTCGTAAAATCGGCGTTGATCCGCGACTGCTGTCGTTCGCTGAATGCAATGCTTGCCGTACCGTTCACTGATCCGTTCATAACTGACGCCGTCAGTTCGGTGAGCTCAGCTCGATCGTTCGATACGTTCACCTTTGCCGTCGCATTGCCAAGCGGTATCGAGCCTACAGTGCCACCGCCGATGCTCATATCCGCACTTGCTCGATATTTTCCCGACGGTTCGACCACGAACACCGGCCGCTTGATCTGCACGTTCTCCAGCTTGCCGCCGCCTTCGATCAACTCATTGCCGCGAAGCGTCACTGTTCCCGCGTCGATGTCATTAGATGACCCCGATACCGTTCCTTGTCGGATCGTCAGGCGTACGCCAGCTATGTTGAGATTCCCCAGCACGGCACCGCCGCCTTCGATACTTGCGACACGAAGGCGATCGGCATTGACGAGCGTTTTCGCCGGATCGTCGGTGATCGAGATCGACGGTGCGGAGACACCTGTGATCCGGGCCTTCGCCGCGTCCACCCGCTCCGCGGTCAGATTGTCGAGACGAACCTTCGTACCGGATGCAGTATCGACCAACTCAAAACGGCTCGCTCTCAGATTCCGGGCACGATTATCTTTTACGCTAGCTCCGGCCGCGACCAGCCCGTCAATCTCTACATTGGTCTGATTCTTCGTATCGCGTACGCGAAGATTCCGGCCCTGAACGCCCTCAAGCTTGAAATCCGGCGTCCTCATCGCGCCCGCCGTTGCCGACGCGCTATTAAATTGAGTTACGCCGTCGCGTCGCGAGAAAGTCAGTCCGCGGGCATTGAGACTGTCGAACGACGTGTCCGAGATCGAAAACTTCTGAGCTTTGCCCGCCCCCCCGCTAGCGGTCAACTCTTTATCCTTGAATTCAGCGACGGCGTCATTAACGAACAGCCCGACGATCGAAAGTCCCTTGGATTTCGCCGCCACCGCCTGCAGCTCTCCGACCCATCGAAAATCTGAGCCCGTTCCGCGGACGTTTCCGGAAAGCTTCGGAAACTCGACCCGAAAATCGTCGAATGTTAGCAGTTCGGCGATGGCGGTCCCGTTCGCTTCGTAACTTGAATTCGTTCCGGCGACCGTCGCCGCGACGTTGATGCCCTTGAGATAAACCCCCTCAGCCGCCAGCGCGTCCGATTCGATCCGTCCGTCAACGTTGTAGTTCTCGCCTTGCCCCGTAACCTTGCCTTTGAAATTGCCAACTCCCCGCAGCGTCGCTCCGAGTGGGAAGATAGTCGATGTCTGCGTCAGGTCGACCGTCGACTCGATGTTCAGGTCGTACTTAAAATCCTTCCAATCCGTCAGCCGCCCGTTCAAAACGGTCTCGCCGATCGGCGTTTCGAGACGAAGCTCCGAGATGTCGGCACCCGTCTCGTCGGCGATCGCTTTCGCACGCAGCGAAATGTTGTCGAGCCGACTGTCCTGATACGTGAAAGTGGATTCGGTCGAGGTCAGGTCAAGCCTGTAACGCCGCGGCGTGGTCGGATCTTCCCAGCTTTCAGGGTCGAGAAAAAATTGAATATTATTCGCATCCGCCGTGATCGTCCGCCGCAGATCGCCAAAATGAACCACGCTGTCGCGAAGTACGAACTTTACCGAATCGTACTTCAGGCTGATTCGTGACGCCCGTTCATCCTGCACGAGATTTGCGAAGTTCGACTTGCCGTTCTCATCGAACTTAACCCAGACCTCTGCGCCTGATATGTCAGTCGTATTGATTTTGATATCGCGCGTTGCTTGCCACGCGAACAGATTGTCGATCGTCAGCCCCAAAGTTACATCGCGGACGAAGCCGAGCTTCTCGCCACTGGTGCGGTCATTAAACGTCGCGTTCTTTAATGTAAGTTCAAGCGGGCTAAGCGAGAGGCTAAAGACATCGGCGGTAAAGTCGATGCCCATATAGTTCATCTTATCGACGAACTGGCCCTTAATGATCGAATCGACGGTTCCGTAGCGAAACAGCACTACCGCAAGCAGCCCGAAGACGACGATCACTGCCGCCAGCCCGACGCCAAATAGCAGCGCGTTACGACGCGTCACGAATCGCCGTCGCGCTCTCGGCCCTTCCGCCGGCAAATTTTCTTCGGATTGATCGATCTTATCTTCCTGCATCGCTGCCTATCGTGGAGAGCAACGTCATTCGTACGAGAGTGGCAGCCGATCAAATGAGGCGGGCTTTGCCCGTCTATTTGCGGAAAGGCTCTGCCTTTCCGTGGCACCTGGAATGAGGTTGGGCGGCTGCGCCGCCGTCTCTCGATCCCCGGCGGCATAGCCGCGAGATCCATTTCGAACGATATCGGAAAAGCACAGCTTTTCCGCAAATAGAGCGGCATAGCCGCTGGGCAAAACCTAGAGTGCTACGGACTCGATTATTTCGAGTCCGAACGCTTCGATCGCATTAACTTTCGGGGGATGATTCGTTAATAGACGGAGCTTTTTGACACCGAGATCTTTGAGTATTTGGGCACCGATCCCGTAGTCGTGGAGTTTTCCATAACCAGTTTCGCGTTTCGCCGTCTGAAAATCAACGCCGCGCTCCTGCATCAAGGCGTATGTTTTCAACTGATTCACCAGATCCAGATTATTCTCACGCTGCCGCAGATATAGAAGCACTCCGCTGCCCGCTTGCGCGATCTTCTTGAGCGACGACCGCATCGCGTACGACGCCTCGCCGAGCGTACAGCCGAACATCGCAAACGTCACGTTCTCCGTCTGAACCCGCACCAACACGGGCTCTTCGCTCGCGATCTCGCCTTTCACAAGTGCGACGTGCGTCTCGCCGTTCATCTCGTTCTCGAAAACGACCGCCCGAAAATCGCCATACTCGGTTGGCAGCGTCGTCTCGACTACCCGGCGGACCAATAGCTCTTTCTCGACCCGATATCGAACGAGATCGGCTACTGAGATGATCTTAAGGCCGTGTTTGGCGCTAAAAATCTCGAGCTCGGGCATTCGCGACATCGTGCCGTCGTCGTTCATGATCTCGCAGATCACCGCCGCCGGCGTCAATCCAGCGATCCGCGCGATATCGACGCTCGCCTCGGTCTGGCCTACTCGAACCAGTACGCCTCCGCGCTTCGCCCGCAGCGGAAACACGTGCCCGGGCCGAGCCAGATCCCATGGTTTCGTCGCCCGGTCTACCGCCGTCAATATCGTATGAGCGCGGTCGGCTGCCGAGATCCCCGTCGTAACGCCTTCTCTCGCTTCGATCGATATCGTGAACGCCGTGCCCATGCTTGAGGTGTTGTTTGCCGTCTGCGGATGCAGATTAAGCTCGTCCGCGCGATCTTCCGTGATCGGCATGCAGATCAACCCTCGGCCGTGAACCGCCATAAAACTGATGATCTCCGGCGTCACTTTCTCCGCCGCGCACACCAGATCGCCCTCGTTTTCGCGGTCCTCGTCATCGACAATAATGACCATCCGCCCGGCCCGAATATCCTCGACCGCCTCGTCTATGCTAGCTAAAGACATACCAGCCCTGCCCGCCGCAACTGCTTTCATTTCAATAGATTCTACCGAATCTCTACCCTTTTGTGCTAATTGTTTATCGGTGAGAATTTATCCATCGGGCCACTCGAAATATGGATCGAATTGACGTCGAATGGGATCCCGAGAAGGATCAGCTAAACGCTAAAAAGCACAAGACTTCCTTCGCCGAAGCTGCTACCGTTTTTGACGACCCGTTCGCCGAAACGATCGATGATCCGGATCATTCAGAGACTGAGCACCGATTTGTCACGGTCGGACGCACTTCGACGGGAACGCTTTTAGTTGTCGTTCACACGTTTCGGGATGATAAGATAAGGTTAATCAGTGCCCGGCGGCCAACCAGAAAGGAGCGCCATAATTACGAGAATGCGGAGTGAGTACGATTTTAGCAACGGAGTTCGAGGTAAGTTCTTCGGAAAAACGCGCGTTGTAGGACCCATCAAGAAAGACTCGGAGGTCGATGCGACAGGTAAACTTCGCAGGTCGCTTGAAGCAGACCTAAAGAAGCTTGGTGTTCTCGATAACCTCGACAAAGAACAGCGAGCCGTACTCCGCGAGAACTGGAACCGGAAGATCGAAAAAGCTCTCGCAAGCTAATAGGCTATGCAAACGATCCCCGCACGGAATATGCTCTGTAGTTGTTCCGTGTTTTTCTTTTCGCGCCCTCGCTATGATGCGGCGAATACGTTTTACTTTTACTAGATGCCTTCCGCCCCCGAACGGACCGTCAACCTGCTGCTCCACGCCGTTTTCTTTTTCTCCGGCATCGCGACGGTGATCATCGGGCAGGTATTACCGTATGTCGCAGCGAGATTTCAGCTTGACGATCTGCAGCTTGGCTATCTGTTTCCGGCGCAATTTGCGGGGTCGCTGACAGGGACCGTCCTGACCAATTGGCTTGGGCGGCAGGGAAGGTTGATACCCGCGTCTGCCGCCGGCGGACTGCTGATGGCTGTCGGGATCGCGATGTTGAATCTCGGTTCGTACGAATTGGTGCTCGCTGCGTTCTTCGTCAATGGACTCGGCGTCGGCCTCACGCTTCCGGCGATCAACGTCCTCATTCTCGAACGCAATCCCGAAAATTCCGGCGCGGCGTTGAACTTCCTAAATTTCTTCTGGGGCCTCGGCGCGATCGTCTCGAAACCGCTCGTCGACTTTACCGTGCAGGGCACGAGCCTTTTTATCACGTCGCTCTTTCTCTCGATCCCGGTCGCCCTTCTCTCGATCGCGCTCATCCTTTTACCGACGAATGCCGAGGCGAAAGTGACGCCGAAAAGCGAAATGAGCGTAGCCCTTACACCGATCTGGACAAGGCCGCTCGCGTGGGCAATCGCTTTTTTCGGTTTCATCCACGTCGGGTTCGAATCCGGCATCGGCGGCTGGCTAACAACTTACACGGACCGGATCGAAGGCCCGACGACTGCGCGAGTAGTGACACCGACGTTCTTGTTTTTTCTCCTCTTTATCATCGGCCGCGGCATCGCCCCGATATTCTTTCGATACCTGGATGAGAACAAGGTAATTTTCATCAGTCTGCTTGTTATTCTTTCCGGCCTGGCCCTGATACTGACCGCCGCGGAAACGATTCAGCTAGGAATCGGCGGAGCGCTGTGCGGCCTCGGGACCTCGTCCGTTTTCCCGACCAACATCTCCCGATTCTCGAAAGCCTTCGGCTCCGATTCTATGCGACGCGCAACACCCCTCTTCCTATGCGGCACACTGGGCGCGACCACCATCACCTGGCTGGTCGGATTTCTGTCCCAACGCTTTGGAGACCTTCGCTCGGGAATGTATGTCCTCGCCGTCAGCATCATCGTGCTGATCGCGCTTCAGACGGCGCTCGGCCTTCGTCCCCGCCACGAGAGGTGAGACAGGCAGATCCCACAAAAAGCACCGAAAACATAGAAAGCACAGAAATGACTGAAGGCACGGAAAACTAGAAACGGGAAAGAAGGCAGGAAAGATCCAAACAGGATTGCCGAGGCTGGATAACGCATACCGAGGCACGGGAACAAAAAGCGGTGCTGGGTGCGCAATTGTGTTGGCCTCATTTCTGACGACGCGGACGAAACCGACAAATCTGAAGACTCTGAAGCGTTTAGAGCTTGAGTCCTTGCAGGTATGCTCGGAAGTCTTCTGACAGGTCTGGTCGTTTGAGTGCAAACTCGACGGTCGCGATAAGGAAACCGAGCTTATCGCCGGCATCATGACGGGTACCGTCGAGCTTCACGGCATAGAGCGGGCGGTCCTTCAACACAAGCCTCATCGCGTCCGTGATCTGGATCTCGCCGCCCGCGCCCGGCTTAGTATTCTCGATCGCCTCGAAAATATCCGGCGTGAAAATATAGCGTCCAATGATCGCCAGGTCCGACGGAGCCTCTGCAAACGGCGGCTTCTCGACAAGGTCCTTGACCTTAAAAACGCCCGGCTCTACCTCGTCCGCATCGATCACGCCGAATCGCGAAATAGCCTCCCCCGCAACCTGCATCGTCGCGATCACGGGAGCCTGATACTTGTCGAAGACGTCCATCATCTGCTTCAGCGCCGGAACCTCCGAATCGACAACGTCATCCGGCAACAGGGCCGCAAATGCCTCCCCCTCAGCAAAATCCATCGCCTGATAAATCGCGTGGCCTAGCCCTAAAGCCTGTTTTTGCCGCGTATAGCTGATCCTCGCCAGTTCGGATATCGACCGAACTATTTCGTATAGGTCGTCCTTACCCTTGTCTTTCAGGCTCCGTTCAAGCTCGGGCGAGATGTCGAAATGATCCTCGATCGCGTTCTTGTCACGGCCAGTGATGATCAGGACAGACTCGATACCAGAGGCAACTGCCTCCTCTACTGCGTACTGGATCAGCGGCTTGTCGACCAGCGGAAGCATTTCCTTCGGTGACGCTTTTGTGGCGGGAAGAAATCTTGTGCCCAACCCGGCGGCGGGGAAAACGGCTTTTCGGACTTTGTACTGCATATATTCAGGCTCCCTTGTTCGAACGCCCGATTCTAATATTTGCGCAGGGATATTGCCAATTTCCTCCGGCTGCCCCGTTGTTACCGTCCGAAAAACGTAATAGACTCGTTCGTTTAGAAGGCGGTCCCATGCCGCCCATTGTTTTATGCTCGATCTTCATTTCGTTAGAGAAAATCTTGACGCCGTCCGCGAAGCCCTCGCCAACCGCAATTCTGCCGCGGATGCGCTCGACAAATTTGCCGATCTTGATGCTACCCGCCGACGCTTGATCTCCGAATCCGACGACATCAATCAAAAGCGAAACATGGCGTCGAAAGAGATCGGCGATCTAATGAAGGCCGGCAAAAAAGAGGAGGCCGAGGTTCGAAAAGCTGAAGTCTCCAACCTCAAAACCCGTCAGGCCGAGCTTGAAACCCATCGTGACGAAGCAGAGTCGGCCATGGGCGATCTCCTCTCGGGCCTGCCGAACCTGCCGGCCGTCGATGTGCCGGTCGGCAAGGACGAATCAGCCAATGTCGAGGTCCGCAAGTGGGGCCGGCCGCGGGAGTTTGACTTTGAGCCGAAGGACCATGTGGATCTCGGCGAGACACTCGGCATTCTCGATCAAGAGCGTGCAACCAAGATCGCGGGAGCAAGATTCGCGATCCTGAATGGTGCTGGAGCCAGACTTGAGCGGGCATTGGTCAACTTTATGTTGGAGGTTCACACGGCGGAACACGGCTACACCGAGACTCTGCCGCCGTTCCTCGTTAACGAGGCTGCACTTTTCGGTACAGGTCAGCTTCCGAAGTTTGCCGAGGATCTGTTCCACACGACCGACGAGCGAAAATTTGCCCTAATACCGACTGCGGAAGTTCCGGTGACGAACTATCATTCAGGCGAAATACTCGACGCAAAGGAACTGCCGATAAAATATACCGCTTACACGCCCTGCTTCCGCAGCGAAGCCGGAAGCTACGGTCGTGACACCCGCGGACTGATCCGCCAACATCAGTTCGAGAAGGTCGAGCTTGTGAAGATCACGCTGCCCGAAGAATCAGAGGCTG